>JBBKWV010000311.1:0-21858 GCA_037969135.1 Ferruginibacter sp. | reverse complement strand
CTTTTTAATAGTTGTGATTTATTCAGTACTGCTGCCAGAAGAAATGGGGCAGTTGTTGAATGATATCTTGCTGCTTTTAATAATGTTCCGGCATAATTTAAAGGAGGATAGTTGAATTGTAAAACCGTGGAGTCACAATTTTTTTCCCGTTCAAATTTTATCTTTTCTGTAAGTATTCGTAAAAATGGATTAAAGAAAAACAGGGTTTCAGCAAAAAGGACGATCCAGTTTAAAAAGTAATCATTGTTTTTTATATGTGTGAGTTCATGAATGATGAGGGATTCTGTTTCAGCAATGGACAAATTGTTTACCAAAGCTACAGGCATCAGAATAACAGGCTTTAAAAATCCAAAAGTAAGCGGGGTATGAATGTGGTTGCTGTATAGGAGGGTCACTTTTTTCCGGATACCGAATTCAGCGGCTTTTACTATGGAAAATAATTTAAGTTCAACGCCTGGCTTTATTCCGTGTGCAAGAATTGCTTTTTTAAAATGCTGCCAGCCAAAAAAATGTTGCATCGATTTAAAAGCAATAATTGTAAAATAAGCAGTTGTTATCCAGGGTGCAGCCATCTCCAGGTATGTATACCTGGAAAAAAATGCGAAAAATGCATGTGTGAAATAATCTGAGAATTGGTAAGTGCTGCCGGAATAATAAATAGTAAACGTTATTGCTGATAACAAAAATTGCGCAGCCAATAGCATAAATAATTTGTTTCTCTTTTGAAGCGGGGAGGAATATTTGAATAAAATTGTTGCTCCGGAATATAAACAAAGCAAAAGGGCAGCCTGCCAGAGGCTGTGTAATAAACTTAATAAAAGACTATATGAAAAATGCTCCATCTAACTGGATTATTTTATTTTTTCATTTTCAATTCATCAATCAACAGTTGTATTTTTTCCAATTCTGCCGAACTGGTTTTTGATTGCCCAAGAGCCTGCATCACCAGGGCAGTAGATGAACCGGAAAACAATCCGTCGATCATCCTGTTTAAAAATTGTTTTTGGGTTTTCTCTCTGCTTATTGCCGGTGAATATATATGTGTCTTATTCCTGTCATCGCGGCTAACCAGTTTTTTTTCATACATGATCTGCATGAGTTTAAGGGTAGTGGTATAACCTGCATCTTTGGTTTTGCTCAGTTCTTCATGAACCGTTCTTACGGTAGCATTTTCCCTTTCCCACAAAACCGCAAGTATTTCCAGTTCACTTTCCGTAGGCTTTGAAATTTTAGTTTTTATCATGTTACGATATGTTTCGTAAGGCAATGTATGAAAATATTCGTAATTAGAAAAACCATTTGTCATTTTGTTTTTAAAAAAATAATTTATACATATTCCAAAGAGTTATCAAACGGGCAAAATAGCTGTTTTTAGTGATTCCTTGCTTTTCCTTTTGATGAATGAATTTGTTACCGGGCAGGCAAAATTTAACAAAACACTTATCAAAAAAAAGTGCATTAGAATGCAAATGAAATAATTTTGCAAAAAACTAAAACTAATCTATATGAATTTTAAGAGTGTTATCCTGGGAACAATTACAAGTGTTCTGATATTAAGTTCCTGCGTGAGTAAGAAAGTTATGAAAGAAGAAAAGGTACGTTATGAGACCTTGTATAGCGATTACAATAAGTTACAGGAAGAACTGAAAAACTGCAGCGATATCGGAGTGGAAAATACGAGAAAGAAAGCATTGCTGGAAGCTGAAGTAGAAAGCTTGAAAAAGCAGATTGGTTTCCTGAAGGATAATAACAACCAGGCTTTAAAGCAACTCGAAAATTTATCGGTCATTTCGGGGTCACAGGCAGAAAGTATCAAAAAATCATTGGAGAATATAGGGTCGAAGGATGCTTATATTCAAAACCTCCAATCTGCCATCACCCGGAAAGATTCTTTGAATATGGCGTTGGTGATGAACCTGAAAGGTGCCATTGGAAACCTGGATGATAAGGACATTAATATCAAAGTAGACAAGGGCGTAGTGTATATTGATATCTCCGACAAGCTGCTTTTTAAAAGCGGTAGTTTTGATATAAATGATAAGGCGAATGAAGTGCTGGGAAAAGTTGCGCAGGTATTGAAAAATCAACCTGATATAGAATTTATGGTGGAAGGGCATACGGATAATGTTGCAGTAAGAAGCGGTTCCAATTTAATGGACAATTGGGACCTGAGTGTAAAAAGAGCAACTGCTGTTGTCAGAATTTTACAAAGCCAGTATGGGTTGAATCCATCAAAAATGGCAGCTGCCGGCAGAAGTGAATTTAAACCAATTGCTGATAACAGTACACCAGATGGCAGGGCTGCAAACAGAAGAACCAGAATTGTGATCCTGCCACAATTGGATCAGTTCTTTAAATTGCTGGAAACGAAATAAGTTATAAAACAAAAACTGATTATAAAAGCCGTGGTTTTTCAACCACGGCTTTTTATTTGATAAATCTGTAAATGTCAATGAAAGATTTAAAATTTACCTGATAAGAACAAAACTACCTTTTTTAGTTAATGTATTTCCCTGGTCACAAATCGCTTCTAAAGTATAAATATAAGCGGAAGCATTTTGTGGCAATCCCTTGATCTTGCCGTCCCAACCTTTTGACCGGGTATTGGGTGAAAAATCCCTTGCATCAAAAACAAGTTGCCCCTGACGATTGTAAATGGCAAAGCGATTGATCCTTTGAATACCGCGTGTGATCGGGTAATAATAATCATTCAGATTATCTCCATTTGGTGAAAAGGCTGTTGGTAAGAAAAGTGTTGCTGCATTACATTCAACAAAAATGGTCACTTTATCAGTTGCCACACATCCACTGTCTGATGTAACAGTGATCAAATAAGATTGAACAGTATTGGATACTGCATTTATAACAGGACAGGTACTGCAATCTACCAAACCCGCCGGAGACCAATTATACGACCTGATATTGCTGCTGTATACGGGTGCCAGAGTAAAACCTGTATTGTATGGAAAGATCTTGTCTGGCCCAGCATTTACAGATGGCAAGGATTTTACTATAACGTTCATATCAATGCTGCTGCTGAAACAACCAACGGAGTCTTTCAAAGTTGCAGTATAAATGCTGTTCTGCCTGGGATAAGCAACGGGTTCAAAATTATTAACAATGGACAGACCGGAAGTTGGGGTCCAACTGATAATTTTATTTTTTGGACTTACATTGAATTTCACAGATTCATTCATGCAAATGGAAAAATTGGTTTTATCAGCGGATACTGTAAAAGGTTCATAAACATAAATTTTTATGCTATCAGTTATGGAACAATTATTCCTGCTGGTAGCAGTTACTTTGTATGTTGTCGTTCTGGATGGATTCACAAAAACAGAATCACAATTGCTGCAGGAAATGGAATTTGCGGGTGACCAAATAATCGGATCGTTGTGAAATGCGATTAACTTAATTGTTTTTCCAGCACAAATTGTGTCACTATCCGGAATAGTCTTCAAAAAAGGAATATCATAAATGGTAACCGGTTTTACCAATGTATCCGAACAACCATTGATATCAGTAGCAGAAAGTTTTACATTGAATGTTCCCCAATAGGGAAACTGGTATGGCTGTGGCTGAAACACACTGTCTTTATCACCTGTAATTCCATAACTCCATTTCCAATTATTTATGATGTCCTCAGGAAAGAACGCATACGATAAGTTGGTAGAATGATAATATTTGTCCTGGCATAAGTTAGCATCTGCGTTAAAATCTAACATTGGACCTCTTACTACAAAATCATTTTTTAGACTGATTGTATCCGGGCAATATTGGGGACCATTGTTGATGATCACAAAATTATTATTGAATCTTCCCAGTATAGCAGCCTGGATGTCAAAGGGAGCGATAATATTTTGAACAGGGGGCATGCCGGCAACATTCCATGTATATATTGCCTGGGGGTTATTGTAATTTTCGGGAATACTGAATTTGGTAATACTATTCTTACAAACAGAGCTATCCTGATTTGTTAACCGGGGGAATGCGGTATAAATATTTTTTCTATAAATATCTTCACATCCGGTAATATTATCCGTTACTCGAAGACTTGTATTGAATGTACCGGTATCCGGAAATGTATGAACAGTATTTATGGTATTTAAAATGGCAGTTCCATCCCCAAAATCCCAGGAAATAGTTGATTGGTTGCCCTGACTCGTATTACTGAATACAAAACTCTTTTTAACAGAGCAGGTATTTAAAAAATCAAATCCGGCAATTACACCAATTACATTAATAGTGAAACTGATCGGGATTCCCGGACAGTTATTGAATAAAGGGGTAGCTGTAATTGTTTTTATACCCAGGGTTCTGAATTTATGTTGCACGATGGTATCTGTTACGGTAGTGGTATCTCCATCGTCAAAATTCCAGAAATATGCATTCGCATTTGTTGCTTTTGAAACAAAGAAAGGAGATTCCGATCCGCAAAAAACAATTTTTTTAGCATAAGCAATATGGTTTGTCGGTGGCGTACCAAAAGCAATACTATTGAAATCGAAATCGTTGGTACAACCTTCATTGGTTACAATGTGTAACCTGGGTAAAAATCTACCTGTATCACTGTAAATATGATTGCTGGTTGGAACTGTTGTAGTTGCAGAAGAACTGCCATCAGCATAATCCCATGAATAACTGCTTATGGTAGCTGCCGGAGGCAATACAACCGATGCAGTAAAGTTTGCGTTGGCAGGGCTGCATCCGGATAATGGAGTAACAGTGCCACTGATCACGGGCCGTTCAACAATAATGGAACTGAAGGCCTGGCCGGAGCATCCGGTATTGGATATTACTTTTAAGGAAACAGGGTATTGCTGGTAATCTGAAAAAGAATAACTGATTGTTGGAACTGTAGTAGAAATGATCCCGTTTGCTTCTCCAAAATCCCATTGGTACGAGGAAACGTTATTTACTTCAGCAGCTGTAAAATTAATAACTCCAGGTTTGCATAAAAGTCGTCTGTCATAATCAAAACGACCACTAACTGTTGGGTGTATAGTAATTGTTTTTGAAACCTGCAGGTAACTTTTTTTGTAGATCACAATTAATTTAACAATATAAGAACCCGGTGCAGCATACGTAAAGACGGGATTGGCAAGATTGCTTCCGTTATTGTTACCAAAGTTCCAGACATACCCAATTGGAACGCCGGTTGCGTTTTGTGTGAATTTGATCTTCGATGGAGTACAATACCCGTTATCTAAACTTTGGTATGTAAAGTCTGCTGCCTGACCGGTTACAGAACAAACAATACCCGTTAATAATATTAATGTTAAAATCTTTTTCATCTTTTATTCTTACGTTCATCTGGTTAATCTTCCTGGTATTGAATTGTTGTTTTTTAGTTGAATGCTGTGCTAACTGAAAAGTGCTGTTATTTTTTTATTTCCGTTTAACAAAGTTGGGTTTTAGTGCACTGTTTTTTGTTACACAATTAAAGAAAAAGATTACATCATTTTTATTTTGTGAAACTCGGCTCCAATTATTTTCTGATTTACAAAAGGGAGAATATTATTCTGATTTATACTGAAATAAACTTTTGTGATTTATAGTAAGTGTAAAAACTTAATATAACAGGTACAATCAGACAGCCGGTGGACATTGCTTTCAGGAAGCTTTTTCAAGAATAAAGGGGCAAATTAAAAACAAAAAATCTCTTCGTTTTGTTGTATTATTCTTCAGTTAAGGTACAAAATCTGTAAATGGATTCAAAGCCAACGGGCGATTATTTTGAAAACAGGGTTATTTGTGGGGTTATACAGTGGTGGAAAAACGCGGATGTTTAGTGTAATGTTTGTGCAAATATATTAAAAAATAAAAAAACCGGCATTTGCCGGTTTTTTTATTGAAAGCTATAATTAATTTTAAGTCTGTTTATTTTTTAGTGACTTTCATGTCTAATATGGAATTACCTAACGGTTTTGTATAATTGCTGTATTTTTCATTTACATCAGTTGTTTGTGCAACATCATTGATGCTGATATTTCCATTCTCCACTTTTAAAGAATAAGCATCTTTATCCATTAATTTATCTGCAGTCAATACCTCAACCAGTTTGTCAGAATTTATTTTAAATGCAGCGTCATTTTTTCCGGTTTCTGCATTTCCTTCTTCAGCATCTTTCTGGATAATTGTTTTCTCCATATTAACAGCCATGGTTGCTTTTGGACTTGCTATTCCGTAAATAGAAGCAAGGGTAGGAGCAATTACCAAACTCACAATACTCATTAATTTGATCAGGATATTCATTGATGGTCCGGAAGTATCTTTAAAAGGATCTCCAACTGTATCACCGGTAACAGAAGCTTTGTGCGGTTCTGATTTTTTATAAAACATCTCGCCGTTTATTTCAACACCTTTTTCAAAAGATTTTTTTGCATTATCCCATGCACCTCCGGCGTTATTCATGAACATACCCATGAGTACACCACTAACGGTAGCACCTGCTAAAAAGCCGCCCAAAACTTCGGGACCAAAAGAAAAACCAATGATCAACGGAGAAAGTAAAGCGATTGCACCGGGAAGCATCATCTTTTTCAGAGAAGCCTCTGTTGAAATTGCCACACATTTTTCATACTCCGGTTTTCCTGTTCCTTCCATGATACCGGGAATAGTGCGGAACTGGCGACGAACTTCTTCCACCATTGCCATAGCAGCTTCACCAACAGCACGAATGGCCAGAGAGGAAAATATGAAAGGGATCATTCCACCAACAAACAAACCGGCAAGTACCGGAGCTTTGTAAATATCAATGCCTTCAATTCCACTGATACCAACAAAGGCAGCAAACAAAGCCAAAGCAGTTAATGCTGCCGAAGCAATGGCAAATCCTTTACCAGTTGCAGCTGTTGTATTTCCAACTGCATCCAGTATATCTGTTTTTTCACGAACATCTTTGGGTAATTCACTCATTTCAGCAATACCCCCTGCATTATCTGCAATGGGACCAAAAGCATCAATGGCCAATTGCATGGCAGTTGTGGCCATCATACCAGCAGCTGCAATAGCCACACCATATAAACCTGCACACCAGAAACTCATATAAATACCGGTAGCCAAAACAATAATGGGTAAAAAAGTACTTTCCATTCCCATTGCCAAACCACCAATGATATTGGTAGCATGCCCTGTTCCAGATTGACGAATGATGGTATTAACCGGGCGTTTACCCATTGCAGTGTAATATTCGGTGATCATACTCATCAAAGTACCAACGATCAGACCAACCATAATAGCTCCAAAAATACCGTTCTTAGTGAATTCATGACCACGTAAAGTCATGGTATCCGGCATGAGAAAATTTACCAGGAAATAAGAGGCAACGGCTGTTAATACAATTGAACCCCAGTTACCCATATTCAACGCATTCTGTACTTTTTGGGTACTTAATCCGGCGCTTTCACTGATTCTTACAAAGAAAGTTCCGATGATCGAGAATATGATACCCATTGCTGCAATGAGCATCGGTAACAGGATAGGAGACATGCCACCAAAATTATCGGTCATCGCATTCGTTTCTCTACCCAAAACCATGGTCGCTAAAACAGTGGCAACATACGAACCAAATAAATCGGCACCCATTCCGGCAACGTCACCTACGTTATCTCCAACGTTATCAGCGATGGTAGCAGGGTTACGGGGATCATCTTCCGGTATTCCGGCTTCAACTTTACCAACCAGATCTGCACCCACATCTGCTGCTTTGGTATAAATACCGCCACCAACACGGGCAAATAAAGCGATTGACTCAGCACCCAGGGAAAAACCGGTCAAAATTTCTATTGTTTTCTCCATTTCATGGCTATCTACAGCAGCATCCGGAGCGAAGATCATTTTTAATATAATAAACAAACCTCCCAGTCCCAATACCGCTAAACCTGCTACACCCAATCCCATAACACTTCCACCGGTAAATGACACTTTCAGGGCTTTTGATAAGCTGGTACGTGCAGCCTGAGCAGTACGTACATTGGCCTTGGTAGCCACTCTCATTCCGATAAAACCGGCCAAAGCACTGAAAAAAGCACCAATGACAAACGCAACTGCAATGCTCCAGTGACTATTGGCATTACTGTAACCCATAACACCCAATAAAAGTGCACCAATTACCACAAAATACGTCAGGATCTTATACTCGGCTTTTAGAAATGCCATCGCACCTTCAGCAATATACGTGCTGATTTCTTTCATACGTTCGTTACCTGCATCCTGTTTGGATACCCAATTAAACTTTATAAAAGTGTAAAGCAAACCCACAATACCCATTGCAGGAACTACATAGATCAAATTTTCCATAATTGTTGTTCTAAAATTTTGGTTGGCAAAAATAGGGTAAAAGCACCAAATCAAGGTATTATGTCCGATGTAATTTATTACCGTTGTTGATTTTATTAAATACCCGAAAAAAAGATATTTAAAAATACAATCTAAAATCAGTAATCAGACTTTCAAAAAAGTACATAAAAAGCCTTAAATAAGTGGATAAGCATGATTTAAGCCTTAATTTTCTATTAATTTCATTTTTTTCAAAATAAGTTTTAAATTGCAGAGTACTGTAAAACTTATTATTCAGATAAGTTTTAATAGTTCTAATTATTAAATTATAACTTTTATGAAAAAAATCTTATTTGCTACTTCCATTTTTTTGAGCCTTGGTTTAATGGCATCAGCACAGGAAAAAACGGCTAAAGTTGCCACAGAGGAAGAAATACAAAATGCCAAATTAGAAAAAATTGCAAGAGAGCGGAAAATGGCTGAGAAAAAGCAGGTTGAATTGATTGATAATCAGAAAAATAATCCTTCAGAAAAAGAAGTAAAAATGGCTAATGAGGCACAGGCATCCGAAAAACAAAATAATCAGGCTATTAATACTTCTGCCTTTGCTGAACCAGTTCAGGTTGCTGAAGCAGTGGTTGTAGAAAAGAAAGAACAGAAAAAAGTTGCAAAAAAGCCTGTCGCAACTAAGAAAAAGAAATAAGATTCAGTAAATGGATAATATTATTAAAAGCACTTCAATGGAAGTGCTTTTTTATTGTTCCAATATTTTCCATGCTTCTTTTATATTATTGATCAGGTCTGATGCCTGCATCGCATGTTGGGTAAATTTTTCCGCAGCTATATCTCCGGCAGTCCCATGAATGAATACAGCTATTAAAGCTGCTTCGGGTAATGAATAATTCATCGACAATAACCCGGTGACCATTCCCGTGAGCACATCTCCCATACCTGCTTTTGCCATCCCCGCATTTCCGCTACTGTTAAAATACACTTTACCATGTGGGGTAATTATTGCTGTAAAATGCCCTTTTAAAACAATATAAATATGCAGCCGGGCAGCATTTTCTATAGCCTGCTCCAGGCGTTCAAAGTCATTTTCTGATGCGCCAAACAATCGTTCAAATTCTTTCAGATGCGGGGTGATCACAGATCCTGTCGGTATTTTATTTGCCAAAATACCATCCTTACTGATGATATTCAATGCGTCGGCATCCAGTATCAATTGTTTTCCCGTTGATTCGAGAATGTTTTTTAATAAAAAGATGGTTTCTTTTTCTGTTCCTATTCCCGGTCCGATACCCAATACAGGATGATCCCTGCTGATCTCTTTTTTTGAAAAGGATTCTATTGTTGAAATTTTACACATTGCTTCCGGTACAGCAGTTTGCATGATCTCGAAACCGGATGCCGGAATATAACAGGTAAGTTTACCCGTTCCACATTGCAAACATCCTTTTGCGGCAAGTATTGCTGCTCCCATCATTCCATAACTGCCGGCTATCAATACAGCGTGTCCGAAATCTCCTTTGTGCGAAAATTTATTCCGTGGTTTAATGAGATATCTTATCATCGATGTATTTACCAGTTCAAATAGGGCTGTTTCGGTATCATAAAATTGAGCGCTTAAACCAATATCAAGAATATGGAACTCTCCGACAAATTTATCATTCTCGGGAAATAAGAAAGCAAGTTTGACTGATTGAAAACTCAAAGTATGGATTGCCTGAATTACGGTAAGATCTTTGCTGCTTTTGTCACAATACAGGCCGCTTGGTACATCGATTGAAATGATGGGGGTATGGCTGTTGTTCAAAAATCCCACTACTGAGGCCGTGATCCCATTCAATGGTTTATTTAATCCTGTTCCAAATAAAGCATCAATGATCACCGTATTTTTTTTGAATTCCGGAAATTGCTTATCTGATTGAATATAATGGATATCATGGCTTATTAGATGAAGCCTTTGAAGATTTAATTGAAAATCGGGGCTTCCCGGCTTTCCTGTTTCAAGAATATATACAGTAACCGGAATTTGATCCTGTAAAAGTATCCTTGCCAGCGCAAGACCGTCGCCGGCATTATTCCCTTTACCACAAAAGATGCTGAATGATTTATTTGTAAATTGATTTTTTATCAGCCAGTTATAGCATGCGATTGCAGCTCTTTCCATCAAGGTATCGGATGTAATTTGCTGATCGTGGATACTGAATGTATCCCAGTCTTTTAATTGTGCTGATGAAAAGATCTTCATCCGATAAAGTTAGTAAATCAACCGGCATATTTAATGATCTCAAAAACGGGAAATGAAAGTCGGTCATTCTTCACCGGGTTTGTAATCATAATAGATCTTGATCAGGTTATTCTGATCAAGATCAGTTTCTATACTGAATGATTTTCTTTTCTTTCCGTCAATGATTTCCAGAACGGATGTATTTGGAGGGATGGAGCCAAGATTATCTGCAATAAAAGTGATCGTATTCGGACCAGGTTCCAGTGTGACCTTAATGAATTGGGGAGCTTTTTTAACGGGAAATCCTTTTACCAGTAATTTACCGTTGATGTTGATGGAAACACTGTCGCCATCTTCAACAGCATCGTCCCAGAGTGCCAAAGTTATTTGCCGGGAACCGGCAATGATGTTCCCTATCAGTTTTTCGTTTCGCTTTAGGGGGGGAGCTTCTGATTCGGAAAATTGGTAATTTCTAAAACGGGTTGCGGCATCTTTATCTGTTTCAAAATAAAGTTTTGCAACTATAAACGTAGCAGCAATATCCTGTTTGTTATTAAAATCAAGTTTGTATTTTTTTCTGCCAAATTCCAGATTTATTTTGGCTTTGTTAGGGATTGATTTATTAAAGTTATCTGCAAAAATTGTGATGATATTTAAACCTGTATCAAGCAGAATATCTTCCGGTTCTTTTTTTCTGCCTGCTTCAACCTGGTCGATAATTGTTTTGCCATTCAATACAACCGACACAATATCATTTCCTGATTTTTTATTGCCGGAAAAATTAATGTAACCATCACGTGTTTGTAAATGTATTGTATCAAGTAAACCAAAATAAGTTGGTGATAATTGTGGAATGAGAATCGCCAAACTGTTTTCATGCTGCCAGGGGATGCTGCTGATCTTTTTAAATACAATGGATTCCTCTTTTATAAAGTTGACAAGTTGAGCGGCTGTTTTTCTTCGGGTTTCACTCAAGTTCTTAAAATCTGAAAGTGTTACTCCGTAACGTTTTGCGGGAAATCTGTTTATGGTTAACAGGGGGGCGCCTTTGATGTCTTTTGTAAAATCCAGCGTTCCATTCAGCGCAATTGTCCAGTCGCCGATACTGAAAGGTACTTCAGACCGTGGGAATTTATTTCTGCTGATGCCAAGCTGCCGTAAATTTTTTCTGACAAGCAATAATTCATAAACAGCAACAAAGCTGTCGCATTGCAGACTTAACTGGGCCGGATATAAAATGTCTCTTTCAGGAGACGCAATTTGCAATTGAATTTCAAATGGAGCAGCCGATCCGGATGCACTGAATTTCATGAGCCATGTACCCGAATAATCATCTGTTTGTGCAGAAATATTTATGGATAAAAGTAAGGTGAAAAAAAATAAGCAAGTTTTATTCCTGTTCATTTAAGAAGTTTCGTATAAGTAATTTAGAATAATATTTGAATTAAGAGAATAATAAATGAATGACTTTATCCTGCAGAATGTATACAACGGCACCCGAAAGGTATCCAACAAAAGCCCAAAGACTGAATCTTTTCAGATACCAGATAAAATTAATCTTTTCTATACCCATTGCAATTACACCGGAAGCAGAGCCAATGATCAGAATGCTGCCACCCGTTCCTGTGGTATAAGCTATCATTTCCCAGAAATAATGATCTGTAGGGTATTGAACCATGCTGAACATACCTTGCGCAGCAGCTACCAATGGAACATTATCCACTATAGCAGAAAGTACCCCAATAGTTAGCGTGAGCAGGTTGATGTCATGTATTTTGCCTGTTAACCATTCTGCCACGGAAGTTAACTGTCCGGTACTTTGCAGCGCACCGATTGCCAATAGTATTCCCAGAAAAAATAAAATACTTGGTGTATCAATTTTTTGGAGTGCAGAGGAAACAGAGAATGCATCTTTATCCTCTTTATTTTTGTGAATAATTTCTGTAACAGACCATAAAATCCCCAACGACATTAACATACCCATAAAAGGAGGCAAATGGGTAAGAGTTTTAAAAACGGGAACAAAAAGCAAGCTACCCAAACCCAGGGCGAGGATAAGCCGGCTTTCAAAATTTTCCCTGACTGTTTTTGGATTTTCCTTGATTACTGGTTTTTGTACGGTTCCTTTTATTTTAAGTGATACAAAAGTCAGGGGAACTATTAAACAAACCAGGCTTGGCAATATCAGTTTATAAATGATATTATAAGCTGTGATCTGGTTTCCGATCCATAACATGGTAGTGGTTACGTCGCCGATGGGAGACCAGGCTCCTCCTGCATTTGCAGCTATTACAATCATTCCGGCAAATTTTAATCTGTCGCCCTTGCCTGAAATCAGTTTACGAATCAAAGAAAGCATTACAATGGTTGTTGTAAGATTATCCAGGATAGCAGACATGAAAAAAGTGAGGAGGCAAACGATCCATAATAATTTCCGTTTGCTGTTTGTGGTTATTTTATTGGTTATGATCTCAAAACCATCATGGTTGTCTATCAGTTCAACAATGGTCATGGCACCTAAAAGAAAAAACAAAATACCGGATGCATCAGCGAGGTGTTCAAGAAGTTGGTCGTTTACCAAATGAATTTCAGAACCCGTTGAAATATATATTGACCAGCAAATTCCTGCAGTGACGAGGGCAATGGCCGATTTATTTATTTTAATAATATGCTCCAGAGAAATGCATACATAACCAATAACAAATATGAGGATTATAATTGAGTACATAATTACTGTGTATGATTATTCGAACAATTCAAGTTTGTTTTTCGGGCGGCGATGATCAAGCCAGATGAATTTATTCAGAAACTTCAGGTCTGCCGGTATTTGACTAAGGGGGAATAATGTACCCTTAACATCATTGATAAATTTTATTTTATTCAGTTCCCGGTTAATAAAATAAACATCTATTACATCTCCGCTGCTTCTGTTCATGCCAACATAAGCACTGTCATCATCCTGCGGATAGAAAATACTTTCTGCCGGTGTACCCTTCACACGAATATAGTCAATTGTACCTTCTTTAAAATACCCATTCAGTGTGCGGCCACCAACCTGGTTGAACAGTCCTTCTTTTGTTTTATTGATAACAATTGCAATATTAAAAACAAATAATCTTTTTGCTTTTTGATTTTCAGTGAATAAATACATGGTATCGCCGTTTACCTGTGTTTGCTGGTTCCAGAAAACGGGATCGCCAAAAAGTTTAAAAGTTGAATCTTCTGTTGAGTAATGCAAACTATCGCTTACAGCCTGGATGGAATCATTATATATTCTTACATGATGGAATGCAAGGAAATACCGGATACTGTCTGATTTTGCCGGTTTATTATTCAGCGAACTATCAGGTACTGTTGATATTTTTTTATTCAGTGAATCCCTGATCAAAGGTTGACGGATACTGATCTTTTTCTTCGTGGAGTCGGTAACGTCAGTGATATCAAATGCCTTTTGTGTTTTTAAAGTATCGTTAATCTGTATGATTCTTTTTTGTGTGGAATCGTATTTTCTCAATCCAGAAAAAAGGGTATCGCCAGCAATATATGTGCTGTCATTTTTACGGTAGAGGATCATCACAGGTTTGCGGGTGGCCAGAAAGGATGCATTGTTTTTATCCAGTAAGATCTGGCCTCCCAATACGGTTACATTGTTAACACTATCAACCAGTTTCCCGTTTTCTTCCACCTGCAGGATTCCGCTTTTATCGTCATAGGCCATTTTGCCTCCGGTTATGGAACGGGTGCTGTCGCTATAAGATGTGCGGTCATAAAAAACGGCTTCACCGGTTTTTAAATTGTAAGTGCCGGATTTGGTATTGATGATCCCGTCTTTGGTTTTAATGCGGGTAGGGGATATAAAAGTGGCAATCTGCAATTCGGTATTGTACAAAAGACTGTCGGCCTGAATATCATATTTCGGATCTGTGAGGTGCACTGCTCTTTTAAAATATACATCTTTTGTATCATCATAATAAACAGCATCTTCACTGGTTAAAACAGTTTTGCCATTCACTACTTTACCGCCTTTGTTGTATTTGGCTATTCCTGTTTGGAGATTGTATTCCAGTTCATCGGTGTTCAATACAGCTTTTCCATCTGTGAGTTTTACATTTTTTTTCAGATAAGCTATTCTGTCATTTCCAATATATTTAAGGTATTGTGCATATGTATGCACACTGTCTGCATCATTGATATGTACATTGCCAAAAACTTCGGCAACACCTGTACGCTGATTCAAAATGATACTGTCTCCGCTTAATGTAGTGTTCCCCTGTTTAACAACCGCATTGCCGGCAAGTGTGATCAGTGTAGTCATAGAATCGATCGTTTTCTGACGGAAACTATTTGCACGGATAATTTGAATTGTTTTAGATGAATCTGCCGGTACCAATGCCTGTTCCTGTGCAACGGTGGATTTGGTTGCAGACAATAAAAAAAGGAAAAATAATATTGTATGAAAAGAGGGTAAATACATTTATCTGTAGTGGTAAAATAAGACTGCAAGTTGCAGCAATAAAATTATAAAGCCATCACAAAACTTATTACTTTTTTACTTTTTCAATGATATAAGGGGAACTCACCGTATCGGGCAATGGGATCATTAACGGTGCATTTTTATTCTTCTTTCCGAAAACAGAAATATTTACATAACGTTTAGGATTAACCCGCACATCATCTAATAAAAGGTTGAGTTTGTTGCTGGAAGAAGACAGGTTTCTGTATAGTGTCGGATCGTTCAGCAACAAGCCTACGGTACCTTCATTGGTATTTAATTTACTAACCAGGTGATTCAGGTTTCCGATTGCTGCATCAAGTGTGTCGAGTGTTTTCTTAAGTTCAAGTTGAGAAAGGTTGCTGGCAGTTTTATCCAGATTGGAAAGTACACTGGTAATTTTTTCATTGTTGTTAGCGAGGTTACCGGTTACAGAACTCAGGTTATTCAAGGTTTTTGACAAGGTACCTGTTTGGGAATTTAATATGGCCTCCAATGAAGCAGCAGAAATGATCAATGAGGCAGTTATTTTATTCAGGTTATTCAGAGCACTGCCAATATTATTCTTTGCTGCAGGGTCGATCAAACTGTTTACATTTAAAATAAAACTGTCTATTGAAGTAACGGCATTCTTCACTTCAAATAATACCGGGTCAACTTTTTTCAGGATATCATTAAAAATACTTGCGTTCGCTTCCGTAAGGATGAAATCTTTATTCTTTAAATAAACCTTAGAATCTCCGAGTTTAATTTCAACACTGGTAGTACCTAAAAGATCCGGTTTTATGATTGCGATGCTGTTGTCGGGGATATCCAGATCTTTCGTAATCGTCATGTTTACAAGAATTTCCCGCATGTTTTTGGTAGGATTGATACTGTAAACTGTTCCTACCTGCAAACCATTGATCAAAACCGGGTTTGAATTGGCAAGTCCCTGAACATTACTGAATTTTCCAGCAAGATTAAAACTATCTGTAAAAAATTTTTTTCCTTTTAAAAAATTAAAACCGAGTATCAATAATGTGATTGCTACTACGGCTAAGGCACCAATTTTTGTTTCGTTTGCTATCTTCACCCTACTAAAAAGTTTATATTATAAATATGACTTGCTGTTGCGATTGTTGAAATTAATTTATTTTCAAACTGCAGAATATTAATTAAATCGTTCAGTAAATCAGGTATAAAAATACTGAACTCATTTTTAAATTAACTATTCATATGTTTCCAGTGATAGAAAGTTCAAGTTAAAACGAATTATCTGGAACCTAAGGAAGGATTTTCCATTTGAGATTTATAACGTATAACAGCAGCAGTTATGGCTTCTGCAAGTTCCTGCTGGCCTGCATTGCTGTTCAGGTAACGTTCATCTTCCGGATTGTTTATAAAACCGGTTTCGATTAAAATAGCGGGCATATTGGTAGCCTGTAATACCCAAATTCCTGTTTGCCGCTGGTTTACACCAAGTGCAGTACGTCCGGTTTTATCTATTTCATCATTAACCAACGTAGCTATACGGTCACTTTTTTCCTGGTATCTTTTGGCATAGATCTGTGCTAGCGCCCTTCCTTCAGGAGTATTAAAATCAAAACTACTGTAAGTGGAATCAGAGTCCGTTTCAATTTCATATTCACCCACTTCTTTCATGATCGCCTTTAACTTATCACTGGTTTTATGTGCAGCAAATAAATAAACACTGGTACCTTTAATGGTCAGGGGAATCTTAAAATGTTCATAAACGGGTTCTGTTACTTCATAAGGAGTAGAACGTTTTTTTCTTTTTTTTCCTTTTCCGGTATAAGATACCTTATACCTTGTGACTGTTCTGGTGCCCGTTTGCCTTCTGCCGGTTTTTAAAGGCCCAGAGTCAGCATGAATACAAAGGAACAGGTCTCCTTTATTTTCATTTGCAATACGGGCTTTTTCTCGGGGGTCCTGATAAATATCTGTTGTACGGGTAGTAACTACATTAACAGCGGGTAATTGTTTTTTTAATTCAGCAACCAGTTTCATTGAAATGGCAAGGGTAATATCTTTTTCTTTTGAACGGAGTGAATTCTCATATTGTCCAACAGCACCAACATCTTGTCCACCGTGTCCAGCATCCACCACTATAGTTTTTATTGTTTTATTTGATTGAGAAAAGGCAGTAAAAATGAAAAGTGGGGAAAAGAGAAATAGGGAAACAATTGTGATTTTGTTTTTAATCATGGTTATTCAGAATTTTATCGGGTTTTGTAATTGTATAATTATTCACAATTACATTCTACTATTATGGCTATTTTTGTCAATTACGGCTATGAACCATCTCTACAAAGGTAAGGCAAAAATTATATTAGCTAAGCTAACTGCACTGTTGTTACTTGTATTAACGTTTACATGTGATACTGTTGCTATAGATCACTTTTATTTTCACATTAGTTTAACGAGAGATACGATTCCACTTAAAAAGAATAATTTAAAAATCGGTGGCCATCTTCCGGCAATGCCGGCTATATTGAGAAAAGAATCTATTCCTGAAACTCTTTTTACAGATACCACTAAAAAAACGGTTGTTGATACCATCCTTTTTAAATCTTCCAAGGATTCGCTGGATGCTCCTGTGAATTATCATGCAGATGACTCCATGGTCTTTGATATTCCGGGGAAAAAATTATTACTCTACGGAAAAGCATCCAGTGTTAAATACATGAATAATGAACTCACAGCACCACAGATCGAGTATGATCAAAAAACAAATCTGGTAAAAGCATTTTTAATAGCAGACAGTACAGGAAAAATTATTGCTTACCCTACATTTAACCAGGGCGATTTTAAAACGAAAAGCGATACCATAGAATTTAATATGAAGTCTGGAAAGGGGCTCACAAAAGGAACGTATACCCAACAGGGAGAAATGTATGTGTACGGACAGAAAATAAAAAAGGTTGACAAAGATGTTTTTTATGCGTTGCGTGCAAGATTTACCACCTGTAATCTGGATACGCCTCATTTTGCTTTCATCAGTAATAAAATAAAATTCATCAATACAAAAATGGCTTATTCGGGGCCTGTTCATCCCGAGTTTGAAGGAGTACCGGTACCGGTATATCTGCCATTTGGTATCTTTCCAATGAATCAGGGAAGGCATTCGGGAATCCTGGCGCCCTCCTTTACATCAAATGAACAAATGGGGCTGGCTTTGGAAGGATTGGGATATTATAAGATTTTATCACAAACCTGGGATGTTGTTTTGAGGGGAACCATTTATTCCTATGGTGGCTGGACGGCAAATATCAATCCCAGATACTATAAGCGTTACCGTTACCAGGGAAACTTTGGATTGGATCTCCAGAATTTTAAAACCAATTTTAAAGGTGACCCTGATTACTCATCATCCCGGACGATGAATATCCGGTGGACACACAATGCTGATACCAAGGCTAGGCCGGGAGTTAATTTCAGTGCCAATGTAAATGCGGGCAGCAGTAAATTTAATTCGCAGGTTCCGAATAGTCCTGCAAGAAATTTTACAAACCAGTTAAATTCATCGATCACGTATTCCAAAGTATGGAAAGACAAACCTTTTAATTTATCTGTGAGTGCCAATCACAATCAGAATACAACACAAAAGATCATCTATATTAATCTGCCGGATATTGCCTTTAATGTAAATACACAATATCCATTCAGAAAAAAAGATGCTGTTGGTGAATTGAAATGGTATGAGAATATCGGATTGGCACTGAACAGCAATATTAAAAGCCTGTCTTCCTTTTATGATACTGCAGGGAATATCGGCAGGCAACTGATTGATAAACTGCAATGGGGGGCAAATCACAATATCCCGATCACATTATCACTTCCGCAGATAGGAAATTTTCAGGTATCCCCAACAGTTACATACCAGGAAAGGTGGTATCAGCAAAAATTCATACGCAGTTGGAATGATGTAGATAAGAAAGTAGATACTGTTACAAGTAAAGGGTTTTATACTGCAAGAGATATGAGTTATGGCGTTGGTGTTTCTACCAGGGTTTTCGGAATGTACACTTTCCGGAAAAAAAGCAAAGTACAGGCAATCCGACATGAAATTCGTCCAACACTTTCTGCCAGCTATAAACCGGATTTTACATCAGGTACTTATTATAATACCCAAATAGATACTTTTAAAAGAGTAAGCCGTTTTTCTGTTTATGAAGGGAGTATTTACGGGCAATTTGCAGAAGGCAATTTTGGCGGACTTAACTTCGGGATTGATAACAATCTTCAGATGAAAGTGAGAAACAAAAAAGATACCGGTGAGGCTTCTTTAAAGAAGGTCACTTTACTGGATGGATTAAGTATCAACGGGAGTTATAATTTTATGGCAGATTCTTTCCGGCTCAGTACGATCAGTCTCTCTGCAAGGACCAATCTGTTTGAAAAAGTAAATATCACTGCCAATGCAAATTTTGATCCGTATCTCAAGAACAGTTTTGGGGAAAGGATCGACAAATTGGTATGGTCAGAAAAAGCATTGACATTGGGAACACTTAATTATGGAAGTGTGTCGATGCAGAGTTCATTCCGTGGAGGAGATAAATCAAAAAAGTCTACGAATGCGCTTAATCAAAATCCGCAAAATTCCAATACAGGTGGATTTGGGCTTGATGATAATCAACAGGAAGCAGCATATATTAGAAGCAATCCGGCCGAATATGCAGATTTTTCGATTCCCTGGAGTGTAGATTTTTCCTATTCTTTGAGATTTCAACGACAGCGGAAAGTTGATTACAGTGGTTTTGAAACCAATTTTTATCAGGATGTAAACTGGAATGGTTCCATAAATTTAACGCCCAAATGGAAAATCGGATTAACCGGTTTTTATAATATTACTACAAAAGAACTGGGTACATTAAGTATGTATTTATCCAGGGAAATGCATTGCTGGCAAATGGCGATCAATATCTCACCAGTTGGAACTTTTAAATTCTTCAATATCAGTATCAGTCCGAAATCAGGATTGCTGAGAGATTTAAAAATAAACAGGACACGATATTTTTACGATTTGTAAAGGAGTGTTGAAGTACACTGAAATGATGAGTTGCATAAATAATTTAGCTCAGGAATTTGCTTCGTAATAATCCCTCATGGCATTAAATACTTTTTCTTTTAATTCAGCTACTGAAATATTCTCAGATGAAAATGCCGGCAGGAAATGCATTTTAAGTCTAGTGGGTAAAAGATAAAAAGATTTATTTATGGGCATGGCTTTTTTGGTTCCAATGATCACACAGGGAATGATGTCTTTTTTTGTGGCAACTGCCAGTTTGAAAGCACCATCATAAAATGGTTTTAATGGTTCAGAGGTCCTGTTTCTTGTTCCTTCGGGATATATACACATATGCATACCCGAAGCAAGGGTCTTTTTCATGTTGTCAAAGCTTTTAACCCGGCTCTTATCATTTTTTCTGTCAACCAGCACAGAGCCTCTTTTATAGAATGAACCAAACAAAGGGACTTTTGCAAAGGATGCTTTTGCAATCGTTTTATTGGGTCCGGGAACATAAGGTGCAGATAAGGGAACATCCAGAAGGGCATTGTGGTTAAACACGATCACACTGGCAGAAGCAGTACTGAATTGTTCTTTCCCGGTAACTTTCACCGGGCAGCCAATTAAGAATAGCCAGCAGTTCATCCAGCGTTTTGATACTTTGATAAAATAATATTGGGCGCCCGGATTTTTCATCAGATGGGATAACATAGAAGGTATGAATATGATCAGAAAGGTTAATGTAAAACTGATCAAACCCCAGGTGGCCCAAATCCTAGCAAAAATATTTTTAATGATCTTCATTTTAATTCAGGGGGTTAGTAATTTCCAATCTATCGGTTGCTGTCCGTTTTTCATGAGAATATCATTTGTTTTTGAAAAATGTTTGCAGCCAAAAAATCCTTTATCAGCAGAAAAGGGAGAGGGGTGGGCTGCTTTGAGAACATAATGTTTAGATTCATCGATGAGTGCTTGTTTTTGTTGGGCAAATTTCCCCCATAAAATGAATATGATGCCATTTTGTTTATCAGAAATTTTTTGGATCACTTCATCTGTAAAATCAGCCCACCCATATTTAGCATGACTGAAGGGTTCGCCTTCTCTTACCGTTAATGCAGCATTTAATAATAAAACGCCCTGTTCTGCCCACTTGGTAAGGTTGCCGTATTGTGCGGGCATCTGAATTCCGATATCTGTTTGAATTTCTTTGAAAATATTTGCCAGAGATGGAGGAGGTTTTATTCCGGCAGGAACAGAAAAACTAAGTCCATGAGCCTGCCCCTTTCCATGATATGGATCCTGTCCAAGAATTACCACCCGTAATTTATCAAAGGGAACCTGGTTGAAAGCATTGAAAATAAGCGGGCCGGGTGGGTAAATGGTTTTCCCCTGTGCCTTTTCTGTTTTTAAAAAAGTGACGATCTGCTGAAAATATGTCTTATTGAATTCTTCTTTCAAAATCAATTTCCAGCTGGGATGAATTTGTACATCCATAAATAAGGTAGATGTTTTTAGAAAATGATATCTGCAACTTACAATATTAAAAAAGAAATAAAAAACGGATAAGTGTATTAGACTTATCCGTTGCTGTGATCCGGATTGGATTCGAACCAATGACCCTCAGCTTAGAAGGCTGATGCTCTATCCAGCTGAGCTACCGGACCATTTCCGTATTAAAATACGGGATTTGGGCTGCAAATATAGGGCATATTTTTTTTGAAATTTGACAAAAGAAAAAATGGTAACTTCTTCATTAATATTTATCTATATAAAACTTATATTTCATCCAACTATAGAAATAAAACTATATTTTTGTTAAAATATGCTTGATTAGTATAAATT
>JBBKWV010000310.1:0-19410 GCA_037969135.1 Ferruginibacter sp. | reverse complement strand
AGGTTTTCATTATACCTGCTTAAAATTGAAGGTAGGTCAGGTGTGGAAATATCCTCAAATCTGTTTAAAATGTATTCGTATAATTCTTTGGCCAGCACAATCGGGTCATGGGTTTTTCCGGTAATTTGTTTCAGTGAAACCGGGTTTAAGAGCTCATTTTTAAACGCAGTTTGATTGATGTTGATTCCGACTCCAATTACTGCCCATTTCCAGTTTTTCCCCATTATCTTATTCTCGATAAGAAGCCCCCCTGCCTTTCTGTCACGCCAGTAGATATCATTTGGCCATTTTATAGATGTTTCATCACCGGCATATTTGCTAAAAAAATCAAAACAGGCGTTTGAAACGGCTGCATTGAAATAAAATTGATTTTGAAAAAAAACGGATGAGGGCTCGATAACTATACTTAAAGCGATGTTTTCTCCTGCATTAGATTCCCAGGATTTGCCTCTTTGTCCCCTTCCGGCCGTCTGTTCACGGGCAAACCAGGCCATTCCATGCTTCGCCATTCCAGCATGAACTATTGCCATGGCATAGTTGTTGGTACTTTCAACGCAGTCTAAAATAGTAAACAATTCGGTTGATTTCAAAATAATCAAATGACAAAGAAATAGTACTTTTGAATAAAGTTGCAAGCTACAGGAATTTTGCCTAGACAAAACAACGATTATACGCATACATTTTTAATAAAACAGATACAGATTTGAACAACCTTGAAGCATTAAACAGCCGCAAAAAAAGCAGCCTAACGAGATTAACAAGAAATAGTAAGATTTTCAAAACAATAATACAAGCTATTCTGGATAAAAAAGGGGAAAACATTATAAGCTTAGACCTCCGCAAAATACCGGAAGCTGTATCAGATTTCTTTATCATCTGCCAGGCTAATAATAACAACCAGTTGAAAGCCATTGCCGATTTTATAGAAGCTGAGGTATCCGATAAATGTGCAGAAAAGCCTTATAAACATGAAGGCAGGCAGGCTGAACAATGGATCCTGATCGATTATATAAATGTAGTGGTTCATATCATGCTTCCCGAACCCAGAAAATTTTATCAACTGGAGGAATTGTGGAGTGATGCTCCGGCAATAGAACACCTGGATAAATAATAAAATAACGAGTATCACAATACATTTCAGATATATTACAAAGCAATATGAGCCAACAAAACAACAAAAGAAAAATTCCTTCAGATAACATAACTCCCGGAGAAGATCCGCTTAAGAAGAAAAATAAATTCAATATCTACTGGATATACGGAATCATATTTATATCAATCATTGCTTACAATGTTGTTAGAAATGTAAACAGTGCTGGTATTGAAACAGACCAGCAGAAGTTTTACACAATGGTTAAGAATGGTGATGTGGAAAAGATCAAAACGATCCGTAATAAAAAACTGGTTCGGGTATTTTTAATTCAGGACAGCCTGAAAAATAAAGCGGCTTTTTATCGTGCTGTTTTAAATGATAAGGAAGATGAAAAAAAATATGATGCTGCTTTAAAGATCACATCCCCGCAGCCGCAACTTTTCTTCAGTATTATTGATGATAAAACATTCGCCACACAGATGGGCGAATTTTATAAGAATAATCCAGAAATCTCCCAGATATCTGACAGTCCGGATGATGAAGGTGAATTCTTTGGACAAGTGATCAGCACTTTGTTGCCCATCCTGCTCATTGCATTTTTATTTATTCTCATGATGCGAAAGGTTGGCGGACCAGGTGGTGGTGGTGGCCCGGGCGGAATATTCAACATCGGAAAATCCAAGGCAACACTTTTTGAAAAAGGAACCAAAGTAAATATCAATTTTGGTGATGTGGCCGGTTTGGATGAAGCGAAAGTAGAAGTAATGGAGATCGTGGATTTTCTTAAAAATCCCAAAAAATATACAGCCCTTGGTGGTAAAATACCAAAAGGTGCTTTGTTGGTTGGCCCTCCGGGAACCGGTAAAACCCTTTTGGCAAAAGCAGTTGCCGGGGAAGCACAGGTTCCGTTCTTCAGCCTGAGCGGAAGTGATTTTGTTGAAATGTTTGTTGGTGTTGGTGCCAGCAGGGTAAGAGACCTGTTTAAGCAGGCAAGAGAAAAAGCTCCCTGTATCATTTTCATTGATGAGATCGACGCCATTGGACGTGCAAGAGGAAAAAATATGATGATGAGCAATGATGAAAGGGAAAATACCCTGAATCAATTGCTGGTAGAAATGGATGGCTTTGGTACAGATCTGGGTATCATCATTCTTGCAGCAACCAATCGTCCGGATGTTTTGGATAATGCTTTATTAAGGCCGGGCCGTTTCGATAGACAAATCTCTATCGACCGCCCCGATCTTGTTGGTCGTGAAGCGATTTTTAAAGTGCATCTGATTCCAATTAAAATATCTGAAAAACTGGATATCCATAAACTGGCAGAACAAACTCCGGGTTTTGCAGGTGCTGATATTGCCAATATTTGCAACGAAGCTGCTCTGATCGCGGCAAGAAAAAATAAAGACGCCGTGGATATGAGTGATTTCCAGGATGCTATTGACAGGGTAATCGGCGGGCTGGAAAAAAAGAATAAGATCATTTCTCCCGAAGAAAAAGAGATCATCGCTTATCATGAAGCCGGACATGCCATTTGTGGCTGGTATTTGGAGCATGCATACCCATTGCTAAAAGTAACCATTGTACCAAGAGGTACTGCAGCGCTTGGTTATGCCCAATACACTCCAAAAGAACAATATTTATACAACACGGATCAGTTAATTGACCAGATCTGTATGACATTGGGAGGACGGGCCAGTGAAGAGATCTTCTTTGGTAAAATAAGCACAGGTGCCAGCAATGATCTGCAGCAGGTTACCAAGATCGCTTATAGCATGATCACCATGTATGGCATGAACGATAAAATAGGAAATATCAGTTTTTACGACCCCACACAGGAAAACACTTTTACAAAACCCTTCAGTGAAGAAACCGGGAAAATGATAGACCAGGAAGTGAGAAAACTGATTGAAGAAGCGTATGTAAAAACTAAACAACTATTAGTAGATAAAAGGGCAGATGTAGAAATGCTGGCAAAAGAATTATTGGTAAAAGAAGTGTTATTTAAAAGTGATGTAGAAGCATTGATTGGTAAACGACCTTTTGAAGAAAAGAAGATCCTGGATATTGAAATAGAAGAAACAGTAAACCATGTTCCACCAACAAATCTGTTGGAAGATGCGGAAAATAATCCACCCATTTAAAAAATAATCATGCCTGTAACAGCGGCTAAAGAAAATATTTTAAAAAAAATACGGCAGGCACTGAGTAATCCGGTGCCTTTACCTTTTCCCCACAGTGAAGGAACGCAATCTGTTTTTACACCCGCCAAAGAAGACCTTTCTGTGATCTTTGCAGAGGAGTTCATCAAATTACAGGGGAAATTCGCTTTTTGTGCCAACAACACCGATCTGCAAAAACAATTACAGCAGTTACTGATAGAAAAAAACTGGACAAAAGTTTTCTTTAAAGAAGATGCCATTGTATCCATGTTCAATACCCCATCGTATCCGGATCTTGCTTCCTGCGAAATTTCCATAACAGGCTGCGAAAGCCTGGTAGCCCGTACAGGCACGATGGTTATGAGTGCAGCACAGCAAAGTGGCAGAACGACGAGTGTTTATGCTCCCATTCATATCTGTATTGCCAACAGCAACCAACTGGTTTATGACCTGAAAGATGCGCTACTTTTATTAAAAGAGAAATACGGCACAAATATCCCTTCGCTAATTACATTTGCCAGTGGCCCAAGCCGTACAGCGGATATAGAAAAAACGCTGGTAACAGGGGTACATGGACCAAAAGAAGTATATTGTTTTTTGGTTGAAGCAAAATAACAACACATAAATCCTTTTTAGTAAACTTGAATTGATGAAAACAACAGCATACCAATTATTTGTTTATGGCTCTTTAAGAAGTGGCTTTCGCAATCCGGCTTATGAATACCTCACTAAATATTTTCAATTGCTGGGCGAAGCGATCGTAAAGGGAAAATTTTATGACAAAGGGCCACACCCGGTTGCCATTCCTTCTACAGATGATTCCTATTTAAATGGCGAATTGTATGTCATGAAGAATCCAGAAGAATTTGATTGGGCCATTGAACAACTGGATGATTACGAAGGCCTGAATGTCGAAGTGGGTGAAACTCCCTTATATAAACGTGCACTGGTAGATGTTTACCAGGAAGGGAAATCTTCAAAAGCATGGATTTACTGGTATAACGGCAGTGTGGAAGGGATGAGCGAAATCGCCACAGGTGATGTTCTTAAATACCTTCAACAAAAGAACAAGCCATAAAATATTACATTTTGGGATCTACTGAAAAAATATATTTTCTTTCCGACTTTCATTTAGGCGCACCCGACGCTGCATCCAGCCTAATCCGGGAGAAAAAGATCATCCGCTTTCTGGATGAGATAAAAATAGATGCGACTCATATTTTTATTCTCGGCGACCTGTTTGATTTCTGGTACGAATATAAAAAAGTGGTTCCCAAAGGTTATGTAAGGATCCTGGGTAAACTGGCTGAACTCACTGACAGCGGAATATCCCTGTATTTTTTTGTTGGTAATCATGATATGTGGATGAATGATTATTTTCAAAAGGAACTCAACATCCCTGTATTTTTTGAACCAACCCCATTTGAATTCAACGGAAAAAAATTCCTGATAGGCCATGGCGACGGATTGGGCCCGGGAGACCACGGGTACAAATTCATTAAAAAAATATTCCGCAATATAAGCTGCCAGTGGCTCTTTGGCATTCTGCCACCCTTTATCGGCATGGGAATTGCCGGTTATTTCAGCAGAAAAAGCAGGGCACAAACCGGGCAAACGGATGAAGTATTTTTAGGAGAAGATAAAGAATGGCTTGTGCAGTATTGTAAAAAACAACTCGAATTAAAACAGTACGATTTCTTTGTTTTTGGACACCGGCATTTACCGTTGGATATAAACCTCAATAACAATAGCAGGTATCTGAACCTCGGTGACTGGATAAAATACAACAGTTATGCGATCTTCAACGGAACAGAAATGACCCTAAATTATTACGACAAAATTTGAAACTTCGTCTTTTATATATCGCTTTTTTCATCCCATTCCTGACAACTACCGGTTGTGCTCAATCGAAAAGTATTGCAGATATTAAAAACACCGCAACCCCGCAATCTGATTCAGTCTTTACATTTGAAAAAAGCATCCCAGGTAATTTTATCTACCTGAACATTGATGTGCTTGATAATATATATCTGATCAGTTCGGGAAACAGGTTGATAAAACTGAACAGCAATGGTGATTCGGTGGCCGTTTTCAATGACGTAAAAAAATATGGAGCACCAACCTATATCGATGTAAGCAATCCGTTAAAGATCCTGGTTTACTACCAAAACTATGCTACGGTAGTTGTGCTCGACAGGTTGCTTGTACAACGAAATACCATTAACCTTCGAAAACAACAGATCTTCAGTGTAAAAGCAATCGCCACTTCCTATGATAACAATATCTGGTTATTTGATGAACAGGATCTTAAATTGAAAAAGATCAGGGAAGACGGCAGCCTTATCCAGGAAAGCAGCGATATGAGACAACTGGTTGATCCGGTACCCAGTCCCCAACTCATCATCGACAATGAAAACCTCGTTTATCTTTATGATACAAAAAAAGGCTTCTATATTTTCGATTATTATGGCGGACTGCAAAACAAGATCCCTTTTTTAAACTGGACAGATATTGCTATTTCAGGAAAAAAAATAATGGGATTTTCAGAGAATAAACTGAACAGTTATCAATTGAGCAGCCTCAACCTGAGAACATATGACCTGCCTGCTTTCTTACATGATTATGACGCCATCAAAACAATGAACGGCAAACTGTACCTGCTGAAAAAAGATAAGATTGAAATTTATTCTATCCGCTGATTGAGAAAGTTATTTAAGTAAATCTGCCAGTTCCTTATCCCATTTCCCCGTCTTACCATATTCCACCACCCTGCCAACTTCTTTTCCATCTTTCATTACTATAATGGTTGGAACATTGATGATCTTAAATACAGTTGCCACATTGCCGATGGATTTTTTAGCACGGTCTACCCCAAAAAAACTGATGGAATTATCCGGAAAGCCGCTTTGCTCCTGCAGTTTAAAAAAACGGGGAAGTACAAACTGTGTGTCTTCACACCAGGTGCCTCCAAAGACCACAAAATGAAACTTGTTTTTGGCTGCTTCCATGGCATTAAGAATAGCTGTATCCGGAGTATAAAACCCCTGATTAGACTGGTACCAGCTAAATGCAGGGCTGTTTGCCAGTGCATACTTGCTGATGATCCCGTTCAATATAGTCACATCAGGATGCTTTTCATCTTTTGTAGAAGTGTAGGGCGTCTGTGCAATGACCGACAGAGAGATATAAATAAATAAAAAGGATAACAATGTTTTTTTCATGCTGCGTTTAGAGATTTGCTTTTAATTCAAACAAAAAGGATTTTATTTTTTTTAAAGATTCAATCATTTCAAATTTTTCATTCGCATTTTTATTCTTCTTTAAAAATTCCTTGGCCCCTTCAATTGTATATTTTCTTTCGCGTAATAATTGATAGATCAGCTTCAGATTCTTTACATCTTCCGGCCGGAAAAACCGGTCGCCCTTTTTATTTTTCTTAGGTTTTAAAACATCGAACTCATTTTCCCAATACCGGATCAGTGATTGATTCTCATTAAACATTTCGGAAACTGCCCCAATACTGTAATATCTTTTTTCAAACAGTTTGTCGTCCTCGGGAATATCCAATTGTTCTGTAACTGCATTCATTTCACTGAGTTTCATTCGCCCCCTGGGAGATTTTCTTGCAGATTCATGGTTTATATCAGCTTTTACTGTAATAACTTCTGCAACTGGTTCCGCAGGGATCACCCTTTGTAGTTCTTCTTCCTGTAAAACAGGGATTTCTGCAGTTTGATTTTCTTCGGGAAGAAAATCAAAATTAAATGAAGATTGTTTGAGTGGCATTTTAAAACATTTAAAAGGATTAAAGGTTAAAAACGCTTCATCGCTTTACTAACCTTTTGAACTTCTTGTACTCTTTGAATTTTTACCTGATTAAAGTTAATCAAAACTTTTTGCACTTCCGGTAGCTGCAATTTTTAACAAGCGGTCGTATTGTTCAGCATTCAGATCATTATAGAAAAAATATACCGGATCAACTTCCTGCTTATTAATATGTACTTCGTAATGACAATGCGGTCCGGTGCTTTTTCCCGTACTGCCAACCCATCCGATAACTTCCCCTCTTTTTACCCGTTGGCCATTTTTGGCTTTTATCCTTACCATGTGTCCATATAATGATTCATAACCATACCCGTGGTTAATGATCACATGATTGCCAAATCCACTTTCAGAATTACCCGATAAAGAAACAGTTCCATCTCCGGTTGCATAGATCGGTGTACCCTGTGGAGCAGTAAAGTCAAGTCCTTTATGCATTTTGGGGGTTCCGTAAACCGGGTCAATACGCATGCCAAATCCGCTGGCAATCCGATTCAGTTGTTTATTGCTAACCGGTTGAATTGCGGGGATGCTGGCCAGTTTAGCATCCTGATTTTCAATCAGTTTTGCAATGGCATCGTAACTTTTAAACTGATAAGCAATCCGGGCACTCATATTATTCAACTGCTGGGCAATATCATGCTCCAAAGCATCATCACTCATGATACTCACTTTATCCAGTTCCTTTTTTTGTTCAATAATTTTTACCCTTGCACTATCGGGCAAAGGATTGGCTTCAAAGATCGACCTGTACACTTCATTGTCTCTTTTCTCCAATGCCACCATTTCACCCTGAAGTGTTTTCAGTTTTTTATTGATGATATTGTAATTTTCTTTCACTACTTCATACCGCTTGTTTGCTTCTATATCAAAAGGCCTGGGGAAAAAACGGTTATATAAATAGATAACTATTGTTGAACTTACCAGCAAAGCCGATAAAAAACCAAAAAAACGCAGCAACCTCACCCTTAACGGGGTTACCAGTTTTTCATACCGGAGAGTGTGTGTGTTATAGAAATATTTTATTTTTTTCATAGAAACCTATAAAAAACCGGTTTATTTATTAATCAATATTCCTTTAATGCATTATAATTCCCCATATTTTTTCCCTAAAAATAGGGGTTCAAAATCAATACTAATATACCGGATACGGTTAAATCTTTATTCCGCAGTTTTATTACCTTTGACGCTCGCTTTACAAAGCGCACAAATATAGACCGTTAAATTACAAAAATCTACTCAACAACACATTTTGGCATATGATGCAAAGCGCAGCAATAAGGCAGACCTTTCTGGATTTCTTTAAATCGAAACAACATTTGATCGTTTCTTCCGCACCGATCGTTGTAAAAAATGATCCCAGCCTTTTATTTACAAATGCGGGAATGAACCAGTTTAAAGATTACTTTCTGGGAAACAGAACGGCCCCTTCCCCCCGGATTACAGATACCCAAAAATGTCTTCGTGTGAGTGGTAAACACAATGATCTGGAAGAAGTAGGTGTTGATACTTATCATCATACTATGTTTGAAATGCTTGGTAACTGGAGTTTTGGTGATTATTTCAAAAAAGAAGCCATTGCCTGGAGTTGGGAACTGCTTACCGAAGTGTACAAAATCCCCAAAGACAATTTATATGTAACCGTTTTCGAAGGAGATGTAAAGGAAGGTTTGCCCATAGATGAAGAAGCATGGAATGAATGGAAAAAATATGTTTCAGAAGACCATATCCTGCTAGGCAATAAAAAGGATAATTTTTGGGAAATGGGAGATACAGGCCCCTGCGGCCCTTGTACAGAAATACATGCGGATTGCCGTACTGCGGAAGAAAAAAAACAAATGAACGGTGCCGGGCTGGTTAACAACGATCATCCGCAGGTTATTGAGATCTGGAACAATGTTTTTATACAATATAACCGGAAAAAAGACGGAAGCCTGGAGCCATTGCCGGCAAAACATGTAGATACCGGTATGGGCTTTGAACGCCTTGTTCGTGTATTACAAAATAAAACCAGCAATTACGATACGGATATTTTTATGCCAACGATCGAAGCTATTGAAATTATCAGCAAACAAAAATATACAGCGGGGGATGATAAATTATCTATCGCATTTCGTGTGCTTGCAGATCATATCCGGGCCATTTCTTTTACCATTGCTGATGGGCAATTACCATCAAATACCGGTGCTGGTTATGTTATCCGCCGTATTTTAAGAAGAGCGGTTCGCTATTATTATTCTTACCTGGATTATAAACAACCATTGCTTCATCAGCTGATCCCGGTTATTGCAAATCAGTTTGAAGATGTTTTTCCGGAATTAAAACATCAGCTCGATTTTGTAAGCAAAGTGATCAACGAAGAGGAAGAAGCATTTTTACGCACCCTGGATAAAGGATTGAAAAAAATTGACAGCATCATGGCTGCATCTGCATCCATCATCAGTGGTACAGATGCTTTTGAATTGCTGGATACTTTTGGTTTTCCAATAGACCTTACCAGGCTGATCGCATCAGAAAATAATTTAACGGTGGATGATGCCGGTTTTGAAAAAGAAATGCTGGAACAGAAAACCCGGAGCCGGTCTGCAACAGCTCTGGATACCGAAGACTGGCAAATAGTTCATGAAGGCAATTCTAACAGCTTTGCCGGTTATGATACACTGGAATTAAAAACCAAAGTACTTCGTTACAGAAAAGTAAAAGGAAAAGGGAAAGAGTTATTCCAGATCGTTTTAGAATCCACTCCATTCTATGCAGAAAGTGGCGGCCAGGTAGGTGATACCGGTGTTTTGGTTTTAGCTGATTCGAAAATAAAGATCATTGATACTAAAAAAGAAAACGACCTCATCATACATTTTGCAGAAAATATTTCTGAGGATATGAGTGGCGATATTACTGCATTTGTAGATATCAACAGGAGAAAAAACATAACGGTACATCACAGTGTAACACATTTAATGCATGCTGCTTTGCGCAATGTATTGGGAAAACATGTTGCACAAAAGGGCAGCCTGGTAAATGAAGAACATACCCGGTTCGATTTTTCTCATTTTGCAAAAATGACCGACCAGGAACTGGAATCAGTAGAAATGATTGTGAATGAAAAGATCAGGGAAAATATTCCGGTGATCATTAGATCTATGGGCAAAGAAGAAGCAATTGCAATGGGCGCTATGGCATTGTTTGGGGAAAAATATACAGATACAGTAAGGGTTGTGATCATGGACCCGGGATATTCCATTGAATTGTGCGGTGGTACCCATGTTGGTTTTACCGGAGAACTTGGTTTGTTTAAGATCAAACACGAAACGGCTGTAGCAGCAGGAGTACGCAGGCTTGAAGCCGTTTGCGGGCTTTCTGCAGAAAAACTGATCAGCGAAGAATTCCATTATGTTCGTACAATACGCGAAACATTAAAAAATCCAAAAGACATTCTTAAGTCGATTGAAAATTTAATGACAGAAAATGCTTCATTAAGCAAACGCATTGAATCATTGGAAGCAAGGCAACTCGTCGGCATTCGCAATGAACTGATGCAAAAAGATGAGATCATCAACAATGTCAGTTTCATCGGCGAAGTGATTGAAGTTCCCAATGCAGATGCATTGAAAAAATTATGTTTCGATTTTAAACATCACCTCCACGACCACCTGGTGGTGCTTTGTGCCAATATTGGCGGTAAGGCAAATGTGGCAGTGAGTATAAGCGATACCGTTATCGCAGCAAAAAAACTGGATGCTTCTAAAATAATCAAAGAACAGGTAAGTAAACTTATCCTGGGTGGTGGTGGTGGTCAGCCCGGTCTGGCAACTGCGGGCGGACAGGATACCAGTAAAATGAAAGAAGTAATTGCAACAGTAAAAGCTTTGCTCGGCTGATGTTCGGGTGATTCATTACATTTTGAATATTCATTTGCAGATCAAAAAAAGAATTAAACCTTAAACTGAACTATGCCCGCTATTTTCGAAACGGAAAGATTAATACTCCGGCGTTTTACCGATGAGGATGCCGGGCTGCTTTTGGCATTAAACAGCGATCCGGAAGTACTTAAATTCTTACACGAACCCGTTTTACAATCGCTTGAACAATCTAAAAAGATCCTTGTAGATGTTATTCTCCCGCAGTATGAACTGAATTTAGGCAGATGGGCTGTTCATAAAAAAGCGGACCAGGAGTTTATAGGCTGGTGCGGTTTAAAAAGCCGCCCCGAATTAAATGAAATAGATCTGGGTTATCGTTTTATGAGATCTGAATGGGGAAAGGGATTTGCAACAGAAGTCGCTCTTCAAACAATGAAATACGGATTTGAAACCCTCCGGTTAAAAATGATCACCGGCAGGGCACATATTGAAAACTTTGCTTCCATAAAAGTGCTGGAAAAAATAGGTATGCATTTTATCGGGGAAAGCATTGTAGATGATTGTCCGGTAAGAACCTATACTGCTACAAATGTTTGAATACTTTAAACAGGAATATAAAATATCATTCTGACTTTTTGGTCTGTCACTGATTTTCGTATTTATCTTAAGATAAAACTACCGGTAATCCCTTCTTCAGAATTGGTACCAACCATAATATCAAAATCACCCGGTTCAATTATAAATTCTCCAACATTATTGTAAAAACCCAATTCGGCAGGGGTTAAACTAAATGTGATGATTTTGGTTTCTCCGGCTTTTACATTTATTTTATTAAAGCCTTTTAATTCTTTTACAGGCCTGACCACTCTGGCAAATTTATCCCTGATATACAACTGAACCACTTCTTCACCTGCTATGTTGCCATTGTTTTTTATCTGTATGCTTACGTTTATATTTAAAGGGTTGCTGTCATTTATGGTAAGATTGCTGTAAATAAAATTTGTATAACTTAAACCAAATCCAAAGGGATATTGCGGCTTGTTACTTTCATCAGTATAATGCGACCAAAACACTTCTTTTTTGGGCCCCGGTCTGCCGGTATTATAATGATTATAATATATTGGCAGTTGCCCTACTGAGCGTGGGAAACTCATGGGTAGTTTTCCGGAGGGATTACAATCACCAAAGAGAACGGCTGCTAACGCGTTTCCACATTGTGTTCCCGGCTGCCAGGCTTCCACAATGGCAGGAATATGTTCTGCAGCCCAGGGAATGGCCAGCGGCCTTCCGTTCATTAATATCAGAACTATATTTTTATTTACCCGGTACACAGCTTCCAGGAGTTGCTGTTGTACACCAGGCAGATCAATTTTCGACCTGCTCCTTCCTTCCCCGCTTTGAAAACCATGCTCGCCCAAAACCATGATAACCACCAAAGATTTTTTTGCCAGTTCAACTGCCTCCTTGAATCCACTAGTATCCGTTTCGTTGATTTTTACTTCGTTGATAAAATCAGCCGGAGCAGTTATCAGATCAGCCCCTTTGGCATAACTGATTCCCGGGATTATTTTTCTGATGCCTTCCAGCACCGATATGGCACTGTTATCATCGGAACCAATCCGCCAGCTACCCAACGGACTATTTTTATCGTTGGCCAAAGCGCCGATCAAAGCAATACCTTTTTGATCTTTCCTCAATGGCAACAATTTGCTTTGTAGTCCGGAACTATTATCATTTTTTAAAAGCACCATCGATTTCTTTGCCATATCTAAAGCCGCTGCCAGGTGAACAGGATTATACGTAAATTCTTTTTCTCTTTCTGCACTACAATATTTATAAGGATCATCAAATAATCCCAATCTGAATTTTACGCGTAATATTCTGCTAACTGCTTCATCAATTATTTTGATATCCACCTTCCCTTTTTCAACCAGGTCTTTTAAATGAGTGATGTAAGCATAAGATTCCATGTCCATATCACTACCTGCTTTTACACTCAACTCAGCCACCTGCTCCATGTTTTTTGCAAAGCCATGGTCGATCATCTCCATCCCTGATCCCCAATCGGAAACAACAAATCCTTGAAATTTCCACGCCTCTTTTAAAATAGTACGTTGTAAAAATGCATTGCCGGTAGCCGGAACCCCGTTGAGAACAGAAAAAGAGTTCATAACGGTTTGTACATCATTTTCAACGGCTGCTTTAAACGGTGGAAAAATAATATTATATAAGGTAGAAGTACCAACATCAACTGTATTGTAATCCCTGCCTGCTTCAGCAAAACCATATCCGGCAAAATGTTTGGCAGTGGCTGCTATGGTATTATTTGATGATAGTTCTGCCCCCTGAAAACCTTTGATCTGTGCAATACCAATACGTGTTCCGAGATAAGGGTCTTCTCCGGCGCCTTCCATTACCCTGCCCCAACGGGCATCACGGGTGATATCTACCATGGGTGCGAAGGTCCAGTTGATTCCTGCGGCAGATGCTTCAATTGCAGCAATCCTGGATGAATTTTCAATTGCTGCCAAATCCCAGCTGGCAGCAGATCCAAGCGGAATAGGAAAAAGGGTTTTATGGCCATGAATGACATCAAAACCAAATAAAAGTGGAATTCCCAATCGGGATTCTTTCACAACGATCTCCTGCAATCTGCGTACATTTTCATTTCCTTTTACATTTAGAACTGCTCCTACCAACCCTTTTTTAAGATGATCGTATTTAAGTTTATTATTTCCAGCTGAAGGTGCCGGACCGGTAACATCCCAAAAACCATTATACTGGTTCATCTGCCCCACTTTTTCTTCAAGGGTCATTTGTTTGATTAAGGCATTAACCTTAACGGTTATAGAATCTTTGTCCTCTGGCTTTTGCGCAAGTGCTGAAATATTAAAGAAAAGTCCAGATAGAATTATTATGTAATTATATATATATGAACGGGAATAATTCATTTTAAAAAATTCATTTATTTATGAGATAAATAAGAAAGCGGAGGTATCTACCTGAATAAGTGAATACGATCCGCTTAATAATGATTGCTTATATGAGAAAACTCATTCAGAATTCATAGAAATAATTACTTATAAACCCTTACATAATCTATTTCCATGGTTGCGCTGGTAAATGCCGGATCTACTACGCCACCAAAATTCCCACCCATAGCTATGTTGAGTAAAATGAAAAAATTATGATTGAACGGCACTGCCGCTGTGTTGGTAAAACTGTGATACAACTGTGTATCTACATAAATTTTTATGTCATTTGCCGACCAATCAACAATATAATTATGAAAAGCGGTGGATGCATCCGGAATGATAATAGTGCTTCCATTTGCATTTCCTCCTGAGTGGCCGGGATAATGCAGCGTTCCGAATATTTTATTTAATTCACTGCCTCTGTGTTCCATGATGTCTGTTTCGCCACAAGCAGGCCATCCAACAGTATTGATATCATTACCCAGCATCCAAATTGCAGGCCATGTACCAACCCCGGCTGGTATTTTTGCACGTACTTCTATCCTGCCATATTTAAAATCATATTTGTCTTTTGTTATTAATCTTGCTGAAGTATACGCACTGCCACTGTAATTTTCCTTAATTGCCGTAATTCTTAAAACACCATTTAAAACAACGGCATTTTCAGGACGGCTGGTATAATATTGCAATTCATTGTTTCCCCATCCGCTGCTGCCGGTGCCAATTTCATAACCCCATTTAGAAGCATTGGGCAATCCATCCACATTGAATTCATCTGACCAAACCAATACGGCTGTACCAGGTATTACATTTACAGTTACCTGAAGGCTTTTGGTTACTGATAAGTTTGCGCTGCTGGTTGCCGTAACTTTTACCGTATACGTATTATTACCGGCAAGTGTATACTTATATGAAGTCATTCCTGAAGGAACCGTTTGTATAACTCCGTTCCCAAATTCATAAACATATGTAATTGCATTGTTTGCCGTTGCAGTGAAAGAAACAATGCCGCTGCCATCGGTACTCACATTTGCCGTAATATTCAGGTTCGTTGGAGCAGTTGCCGAATTGTTATTTCCGGAATCTCCTTTTTTGCAACTGCTCATTATAAAAAAGATAAATACCAGAAGGGATGTATGCTTAAATACAGTCATATTATTTTATTTTTTTATCAGTTTCTGATACCATGAGTTTCCATCAATACCAATGTTGCGTAAATGGATTTGCGTGTCTGTGATGGATAATATCTCATAAGTTGTACCGCCGGTTCCAAAATTTACTATCCCATTTCCCGGGACGGAAAATTGTATCCTCGTAGATTGAGCAGCAGTAGATCCGGAAGTTGCATCCATGAATGTCAATTTCCGGTTACCCCCTGTATTAATGGCATAACATCCATCTGCACCTGAAAAACCATAAAATGCAGTAGCTGCTCCGATTGAAAAAGAGGTCCCTTTATTATCTATCAACATAAAAATATTATCATTTGCATCTTTTGAGAAAGTAATATCATCGTCGTATGCACAGGCTTCTCTTGAATTGGGTGTTGCAGAATACCATAGAGGGAAAAACTCTGTATTAGGTCCAACACCAAAATGTCCGTCAGCATCATGATCCGTTTGCCAAACTTTAGATGATCCATCCGTCATGTTTTGTAAAATATTTGTTGGTATCACAAAGTTTACAAAAACCTTTACTGTTTTACTGATAGTGGAAGTAACCCCTGCAGTGCCAATCGCATTTACAGTAATGTTATATTCAGCTGTTCCGGGATTGCTATACCGATAAGTGATAACGCCTGATGGGATTACCTGTGCAGCATTGCCATCACCAAAATCTATTTTATACGTTATAGCATTATTTGCTTTTACATCTATAGCAACTTTTCCTGTGCCGTTACCGAATGGGTTGGTTGCATCCACTCCTTCAACAACTGCAGATAAAGTCAGATCGGATGGCGTTTTTATATCCCCGAAATTATATTCTGCTTTTTTACAGGCACTGAAACCAATGATGGTGATCAGCAAAATAAAAAGGAAGGATTGTTTATTCGTTATCATAATTTTTATTTTAAAAATTAATTAAGTGTGATATCATCAAAGTAAAAAGTGTAATTGGCAGAACCATCTCCTGCTGTACCTAAATCGAAGATCAATACCACTTTTGAGTAGAACTCACCCACATTTATGGCGCTGTAATCAAAAGTTAATTCTTCCCATGCATTGGCTGTAGTTGTGGTTGCTTCCCTTTCGAAATTGATTGCGCCGTTTGATGCATTCTCTACTTTCAAAAGTAATTTGGCTCCAACCCTTGGAGAATATACTTTTACCTTAAAGGTTCTTAATACCGAGAAATTTATTGGATTCACCATTTCAATAAAACTGCCTGCCCAAACTTCAGGTGCACCTTTTACCATTTTTCCCACTTTGGTACTTGTATTGATACCCGATGGATCAGGATTATTTACAACTGTAGCAACACCCCCACCAAAATTCACAAAAGGATAAGCATAAGTAGTTGATTGAAACGTTAATGGTAATGCAAGATAATTTGGGGTAACATTTGTCGTTAAAAAACTTACATCATCCCAATAGAAAACTTTTCCATCTCCTGCATTTCCAAAATCAAAAAAGACCGAAGCCATATTATAGGTATAGGACAGATTCATGGCAGCTGTTCCCGAAGATTGATTGGCAAAATCAAATACCAGCGTTTCCCAGGTATTGGCAGCCTGGGTCATTGCTTCCGTTTCAACTGATCTTGTATTATTTGAACGATCCTCTGCCTTTAATCTTACACGAATACCTGCAGCAGGTGAATAAACCCTGATACTCATCTGAGTTGCACTTGCAGTGAAAGGTATTGCTGATGTAAATCCGGCTCCAATAGTTGTTCCCGCCCATGTTTCCGCGCCATTTGGCTTAGTAGTTTTTTTAACGTTATTGCCTGGAGTTACCGGATCAATAGCAGCTTCCGTTTGGTTATTCCCAAAATCAGTTACTTCATAATTGATCCCGGATAAATCAAAGGTTACGGGAAGGGCTAGCAGACCAACCGGCATTTGATTGGTAAGCCTGATATCATCCATCAGGAAAGTAAAGTTGGATGATCCGTCTCCCATAATACCGAGGTCAAAGATCACTACAATATGTTCGTAGGTATTTGCCGTATTGATGGTTCTGTAATCAAAGGCCAGATCTTCCCAGGCATTGGCAACAGTTGTAGCCACTTCTTTTTCGAAATTTATTGCGCCATTGGCAGCATTTTCTACTTTCAGCAAAACTTTTGCACCTACCCGCGGAGAAAATACTTTCATCCGGAAAACCCTATTGGCTGAAAAATCAATCGACCCACCAAGTCCGATCCAACTACCACCCCAAACCTGGCCGGCATTTTTTACCATACGGGCAACTTTGGCGCTTGTATTAATACCGTTTATTTGCGGGTTATTAATGACTGTTACTGCACCACCATCAAAATTATTCCAGGCATAATTAATGGTAGAAGATTCAAAGGTTATTGGTAATAAAACGGGATCAACAATATTTACAGTTGTAGTATAAGAAGCTGTGGCTGCTCCACCACTTAATGCGACTATCCTTACTGTATAGGCACCAACAGATGCATAAATATGACTAACGGTTTGACCTTCTAAAAATGCAACCGGCACTTCATTCGGAACATCCCCAAAATAAACATTAAAGAATGTTTCATACAGTGCTGTTGCTGAAATATTCACTTTAAAATTATTTGCAGCATCGATTGCGATCGTTGCAACCAGGTTTTCCGGTGACCTGAAGGAAACGGTTAACTTTTGTATTAATTCTGTTGTTTTTCCGTTTACATTATGTGCCACAATACGAACATCATATAACCCTTCTGCATATACATGTGTAGTTCCATTTCCGGCATTTACAATTACCGGGGTAGTTGTTCCATCACCATAATAAACATCATAAAAAATAGCCCCTTCGCCATTAGGCGTAATGGTTACCAAGCCGGTATTGTCCTGTGTAATATTAAAGAGAACAGAAAGTTTGGAAGGCAGATCAGCTGTGGATGCAAAAGAAACATCATCCGTATTTATTTTCTGACAGCTGCCCAATAAAACCAGCATGAACAATATGCTATATAAGTATTTAATTATTTTCATAAAAATTAATTTTTTGTTTTAATGATTAATAACCGGGATTCTGAACTAATACCGAAATATCAATTTCCTGCTGCGGAATAGGGAACAGTTCATTTTTTCCTGCAACAAATCCGGTTATTTTTGCGGCTGCCGTCCCCGTTCTTACCAGATCAAAAAAGCGATCTCCTTCCATTGCCAGTTCCAGCCTTCTTTCATCCCAAATGGCTTGCTTCAATGCAGTGCCGGTTGCAGAAATATTATGCATATTATCCCCAAAAGCTCTTTGCCTTACCTGGTTTAAATACGTTTGTGCTTTGATATCGTTTGCTGTAGTTGCTCTGTTGTTGGCTTCAGCTGCCATCAACAAAACATCTGCATAACGGATGGTCCGGTAATTATTTAAATAATTCAATTCAACCTGCCCGGAAGTCTCCCCTTTACGTGGATGGTATTTTTGATTGTATAACCCGGTGTTCTTATAGGGTGCTACCAGATAACTTATTCCAAAAGAAGGATTGGCAGTTTTATATGCCTCAATATCTAAAATGGTGACTGCTTTTCTTGTATCTCCTGCTGCAAAAGCATTGGCCAAATTAGCAGTAGGTAAATTTGTACTCCATCCCTGCCCGTAAGGACTGGTACCCGTTAAATTTCTAATACCACAAATCTGTACAGCCAGGTTTCCCTGTCCCCGTCCCGGATTTGTCCAATCAAAGTAAGGGCTCAAATTTGAATACTGAATTTCAAAAACAGATTCCATCCCATTTTCACCTGACTGCAAAAAGATATTGCCAAAATTGGGATTTAAGCTGAATGGTCCGTTCACCACATTTTCCAAAATGGGTGCAGCTTCATCAAACTTATTTTGATACATCAATACCTTGCCAAGCAATGCCTGTGCGGCATATTTTGTGATTCTCCCCTTTTGCACATTGGTAATTGGCAATGCAGCAATGGCGTTGTTCAGGTCAATTTCTATTTTATTATATACTTCTGCTCTTGTAGATCTTTGGATCTGCCTTGAATCAGAAACGGTTAAACGCCTGTCTAAAAATAGTGGAACGCCACCGAACATTTTTGCCAATTCAAAATAGTAATAAGCCCTTAAGAAATAAACTTCGCCATAAAGTGCATCCTTACCAACAAATTCCAGTCTTCCCTTATTTTCATGCAGATAGTTTGCCCGGTTAATCCCTTCATAACAAGCTTTCCAGCATTCTGTAAGGCTGCTGTTATTGGCAACAATCTGGTAATCGTCTATTTGTTGAAATGCAATTTGGTCTGTAGCATTTTCACCACCGGATACAGAATTATCAGAAGCGATATCGCCGATAACCGGATTGGCCCATAACCACTGAAGTGGTGAATA
>JBBKWV010000309.1:0-5087 GCA_037969135.1 Ferruginibacter sp. | reverse complement strand
TATTTTATAAATATTTTATTTATTAAGCGAAAAACTAAAAATAATGTATTTTTAGTTACTAATTAAAAATTATTTTCATTTTTTGAGCAATATTTTAAACTTTTAGAATGGCCAATAACGGATCTATCATGCTGGATAAACTTGATTTCGAGATCTTATCCTTTTTGCAGGAAGACGGAAGGATGTCTTTTACTGTCATTGCAGAAAAATTAAATGTTTCAATCGGCACTGTCCGAACCCGGTTTAATAAACTGATTGAAGACGGAACGGTGAATATTATCGGCAGGGTTGATCCCGACAAAGTGGGATTCAGGTGCTATGCACATATCGCGGTGTTTGTAAGGCCTGCAACCTTTAAAGAAAAAGTTGCACAGAAGATCTCTAAATTACCTGAAGTGAGTTTCCTGGCTATGACTTCCGGTGATTATGACCTGGAAGTAGACGTTATGTGTCGGGATAATAATCACCTGGTGGATTTCATAAACGAGATCAGCAAGATAGAAGGGGTTCACCAGACAAAATCTACTATATACTTTAAAGTATATAAATATGCACAACCGGATTTAAAACTGCTGAAATAAAAAAAGTATTACCTTGTAGCCGGTCGGTAAAAGATTCCAACAGACGATTTACTCATACTACAGATAATTCATTGACCAAACTGATTCCTTGTTTAACCTATTCTTTTCGAACTATACCCTCCCCAAAGAAAGCAATTCAAAATTAATTTTTAATTTATTTAAAAGTAAATGAAGAAGAAAGTATTGATACAAACACTCGTGTTTGTAATGATTTCCACTATCGGGTTTTCCCAAACAAACAAATTTTGGTCTGCAAACAATGTAAGCCCTTTAAATATCATTAAAGACAAGGCAATTTCAAGGCAATCTTTTCCCAATGTGTTCAAATTATTTAATGTAAATATTGAGCCATTAAGACAAACATTGTTTTCAATTGTTGGCAACAGATCAAATTTGCATTCAACCATCATTTCATTGCCCAATGCAGCTGGAGAAATGGAAGAATTTGAAGTATATGAAGCTTCCAACTTTGAAACGGATCTGCAAAGCCGCTTTCCCGAGATCAGGGCTTTTTCCGGAAAGGGAATTACTGATAGATCAGCCACATTAAAATTGAGTATTTCTCCGCAAGGCATACAAACCATGGTATTCCGCACAGAAAAGGAGAATGAATTCATAGAAGCTTATTCAAAAGACCATACTGTATATGCTGTATTCAAATCGCAAAGAAATAAAGGCTTGCTACCCTGGACTTGTTCTACCCCGGAGGAAAAATTATCTTCAGATTTAAATACACAAGTAACAAATTCAGGTATTACTGCCAGATCTGGGGGCGACCTAAAAACGATGCGCCTTGCTCAATCCTGTAATGGAGAATATGCAAATTATTTTGGAGCAACAAGTGCTGCACAGGTAGGATTGGTTTTAGCTGCTTTCAATGCAACGCTTACCCGATGTAACGGAGTATATGAGAAAGATCTTGCTTTACATCTTAATCTTATCGCAAATACAACCGATGTTATTTATTATAATACAGCAACAGATCCATATTCAACTACTTTAAGCCAATGGAATCTGCAATTGCAGCAAACACTCACCTCCGTTATTGGAAGTGCCAATTATGATATTGGCCATATGTTTGGAGCATCAGGTGGAGGTGGGAATGCGGGATGTATAGGATGTATTTGCGTAGATCCGGCAACAAGCAGCTCTCTTGCCAAAGGTTCTGGTATCACTTCACCCAATGACGGCATCCCGCAAGGCGATAATTTTGATATTGATTATGTAGCACATGAAGTGGGACATCAATTAGGAGCCAATCATACTTTTTCACATTCTTTGGAAGGAACAGGCGTAAATAAAGAAGTGGGTTCAGGGATTACCATCATGGGTTATGCTGGTATAACAAACCAAGATGTTGCCTCTCATTCTATAGACATATTTCATCAGGCTTCCATTGCACAGATACAGACTAATCTGGCAAGCAAATCCTGCCCTATAACTACAAATATTTCTGCTAATAACGTAACCCCGGTTGTCGCAGCTGTGAGCAACTATACCATTCCTATCAGTACGCCTTTTGCACTAACCGGTTCAGCAACCGATGCAAACCCCGGCGATGTATTAACGTATTGCTGGGAACAAAACGACAATTCAACAACATCAGGAAACAGCAGTGTAGCGAGTGCGACAAAGCTTACCGGACCAAACTGGTTAACTTTTTACCCCACTACTTCCCCTATCAGGCTTTTTCCGAAATTATCCACCATACTTGCAGGCTTATTTGTGACCCCGGTTAACCCGGGTGGTGATGCCATTGCCAACATTGAAGCATTGAGTTCAGTTTCCAGAACATTGAATTTCAGGCTAACGGTAAGGGACAATTCTCCTTACAGTTCCACCGCACCGATTAAAGTGGGGCAAACACAATTCACGGATATGGCTATATCCGTAACAAATACTTCCGGGCCATTTGGCGTATCCTCCCCTAACACTGCGGTATCCTGGGCTGCCTTATCATCCCAGACCATTACCTGGACAGTTAACAATACCACCGCATCACCGGTAAGCTGTGCCAATGTAAATATTCTTTTATCTACAGATGGCGGAAACACATGGCCTATTACACTGTTGGCCAATACTCCCAATGATGGATCGGCAATTGCTACCATACCAAACAACCCTACAACCACTGCCCGGGTAAAAGTTGAATCGGTTGGCAACATCTTCTTTGATATTTCGAACAGCAATTTCACCATTACGGGTGCTGCAGGTCCGGATTTCGATTTTAACAATCCGGCTGCCAATAACATTTCCTGCAACGGCCCAACCAGTTCTGCCATTACTTTGGGCACCATATCCTACTCAGGATATACAGTCCCCATTAACCTTTCAGCAACAGGTGTTCCCGCAGGTACAAGTATCAGCTTTGGAACAAATCCGGTAATTCCGGGAAACAATACAATTGTTACACTGAATAATACAAACAGTCTTAGCCCGGGTAATTATGATATAACCATCACCGGAATTTCTGGCTCCCTTACGCATACCAGAGTCATCAGTTTCATCGTACTTCCGGGAACAGTCCCGGTGATTTTAACTCAACCCGTTAGCCAGTCAGTTTGTGATGGCAACAATGCCAGTTTTACTGTTGTTGCTTCCGGGAATATTACCAACTATCAATGGCAATTAAGTACCGACGGGGGTACTGTTTATAATAATATTAGTCTTGCAAACGCTGATACTTACACAATAGCAGGGGCCACAGTTGCTTTAAGTAATTACATGTACAGGGTTATCATAAATGGACAATGCGGCTCTACTACATCTAGTGCAGGAACACTAACGGTTACGGTAGTTCCTTCGGTTCCTGTAATTACCCCCACTTCTGCAACAGTTTGTACAGGAGATATACAATCGCTGAGTGCCGTAGCAACTTCGAACATCCTTTTTCAATTTGGCACTGCTGCCAATACGAATAATACAACCGGTAGCACTGCCTATCCCGCTCCTTATACAGCCTGGTATGGCGGACAGCGTATGCAAACACTCATCAGGGCTTCTGAACTTTCTGCTGCCGGTTTTTCTGCAGGAAGCAATATCAACAATATCCAGTTTCCTGTTATTTCACGGGGATCTGCCTGGGGATCTACCATTACTTCTTTACAGAATTTTAAAGTGAGCATCGGAAATAGCGGCCTCAGTATTCTTTCAGCATTTCAAACAGGACTTACCGAAGTTGTTGCCGCAGGTAATTTTACACCGATAGTTGGATATAACAATACTCATAATTTTTCTGCCCCTTTTATCTGGAATGGTAGCAGCAATATTATTATTGAAACAACTTTTTCCAATAATATTACCGGAACTGCTTCTACTACAGTTACACAATATAACAGCAGTACAACCTTTCAATCAACCATTGTTTACCGGGCAGATGGAGTCTCCGCTGCAACCGCTGCTGCTGCCACAACAGTAAATTACAGTTATAGCGCAAGGCCAGACCTGAAATTAAATGGAACAAAAATTGCAGCAATTACCTGGTCGCCTATATCTGATCTTTATACAGATGTGTCTGCAAACACCTCTTATACAGGTTCACCTTTACCGTTAGTTTATGCCAAGCCTGCTACTGCAGGTACAAAAGTTTACACAGCAACTGCCAGCATCAACGGATGTTCAAGCAGTAACACAACAACACTTACAGTAAATACATGCATAGTTACACTAAACCTGAAAGCATTTCTGGAAGGAATGTATATCGGAAGCAGTACAATGGCTTCAACATTATATGACCTTGGCATGAGCGGAGATCCAACCGCTTCAGATAATATTACGGTAAATCTCTGGTCAGCTTCAAACCTCTCGAATCCCAATCCGGATTTCACCACAACTGCATTACTGCACAACAATGGCTTGGCAACGGTAATTTTCCCAGGCGCTGTTAATGGAAATTCATATTATATTGCTGTGAAACACCGGAATCACATGGAAACCTGGAGTAAAAATCCGGTAGTATTCAACAATGCTATTACCTATGATTTCAGCAATGCACTTTCAAAAGCTTATGATGATGGATTCAATCCGCCGATGGCGATAAAAGCTGCATCCATATATGCCTTTTATGGGGGTGATGTGAACCAGGATGGAACTGTTGATGCGTCTGATATGGGTGATGTAGACAATGACAACAGTATTTTTGCTTTTGGTTACAATGATTCAGATGTTTCCGGTGATGGCGCTACTGATGCAACCGATCTCTCAATTGTTGATAATAACTCTCAGCTATTTTTATTCTACTCAAGACCTTATTAAAAATTTGATCTCATAAAAAAACCGCCTTTAAATAGGCGGTTTTTTATTTCTTTATCTTTTCAAAAGAGAACTGTTCAACTTAACATGATCGCCGGTTATACTCAATTCATATTTCCCGGATGATATATTTTCATTTAGGTCAATCCCAATGGTTGCATCTGTACCATTATACTGAATGGCTTTCATTACTATGAGTTGACCGGTTGCATTATATAACTGCAATGTATAATTGCCCGCTTTAATGTTGTTCAT
>JBBKWV010000308.1:0-15190 GCA_037969135.1 Ferruginibacter sp. | reverse complement strand
CAATGAAAAAAAATTACAAATCGTTTCTTTAAACTATCTTACTGAAAATCACCCGAATATGCATTATTTAAAAATTATAGAAGAGTTACCTGTTCAACCATTGTTGAATAGTATTAAATATGAATTGGTTTTTAATGAGAGTATGGTTAATGATAGCATTACTTATTCATTTAAAAAATATATTTACGGTAAAGATGGCTGGAAAAAAAAATCTGATATGGGAATTATAAAAGTATTTGATTATCCTTCTGAAAGGGATAAATATCTGAGAGTAATTAAAAATCGTGTTGCTGCTAAAGTTGTTGGAATAGTTGCAATGGATACTTATGATTATTGATATAAAAGGTTAATATCATACATATTTTATTATATTAGTTCTATATTCTATCATGTTTACCGAAAATTTTCTATAAAGTCATTCCAAAATGAATGGCTTTCATTTTTAATTGGCAATGCTCCGTCATATACCGTTTCTCAAGTCTGTATTTATGTACAGCATAACTGCTTTTGGCGGACCACAAGGGCATTTGGGTATGATGTTTAAAACTTTTGCGCATAAAAGAAGGGATGTTACCGAAGAGGAAATTATAGAGTACAATTCATTTTGCCAGCTTTTACCGGGTGCTTCATCTACACAGTTGGTTACTTTAATAGGATATAAAAGAGGAGGTGTTTCCCTGGCTGTGCTGACATTGCTTATTTGGATATTGCCGGCCTGTATTTTAATGGGCTCATTTTCATTCTTGTTAACTACCAGTAAGTCCAATCTTACCAATAATTTGTTTAACTATATTCAACCAATGGCCATTGGTTTTTTAGGTTATGCGGCAACGAGGGCTTTTTCAATTTCAATCAGAAATTTTATTACTCAGATCATCATGGTAATTGCTATGTGCGTTACCTACTTACTCTTTAAAACGCCTTGGGTTTTTCCCATTCTGATTATTGCAGGTGGAATTGCAACCAATTTCAGTGACAAAAGAATACCAGAAAAAGAAGTGGTTAAACCGAGGCAGATCCGGTGGACGAATATTTGGTTATTTGTTTTGATCTTTATCACTGCAGGTGTATTTAGTGAACTTGCCCGTAAACAAAATTGGGAGCACAGAAAAGCGTATAACCTGTTTGAAAATTTTTATCGTTTTGGAAGTTTTGTATTTGGTGGAGGAGATGTTTTATTACCCATGATGCTGGATCAGTATGTAGCCAGGCCGAATTCAAAAAATGCAATTAAGAATCCCAATTCAATTAGAATAAGTAAAGATGAATTGCTGACAGGGTATGGGATTGTTCGTGCCATACCTGGTCCGGTATTTTCTGTTGGATCGTTTGCAGGAGGAATGGCATTAAAAGATATGGGATTAAAAATGCAGCTTTTGGGTTGCATTATTGGAACTGTAGCACTTTTTTTACCCAGTGCATTATTGGTTTTATTTTTCTTTCCTGTATGGCAATATATAAAAAAGTATGTGATTGTATTCCGGGCATTAGAAGGGATAAATGCAGTAGTGGTGGGGTTTATGTGGGCTGCAACGCTTTTTTTATTAAACAGTATTCATACTTCATTTGATCTTATTACCACACTGAATCTGGCGGTTATTGCAGGTACTTATTTGTTATTAAAATATACCAAAATACCGGCTCCCGCTATTGTCTTATGTTGTTTGTTACTTGGCTGGATTTTCTAGTCCGGAACTATAATAGCCGTTATTTTCAATTTCTTCTTTTACTATATCTGGAACCAGGTACCTGATTGATTTTCTTTTTTTAATATTATAACGTATATGGGTAGACGATATTTCTAATAAAGGGGCCTCTGCAATAGTAACGGAAGCGGCGCCCTGGTCAGCAATCTCGAATCCCGGTCTTTTGTATATGATAAAAGGATAATTCTTTAATATTACATCTGCATTTTTCCAGTTATTAATATTTTGATAACCATCGCTTCCAATTATTATAGAAAATTTATTTTCGGGATACTTTTCCTTTAAATAGATCAGGGTATCTATTGTATAGGAAGGTCGGGGTAATTTAAATTCTATATTGCTTGCTTTAAGGTTCGGTTCATTTTCAATAGAGAGTTGTAATAAATGAAACCGGTGATTTTCATTTAATAAAGAGCCTGGTTTTTTAAATGGATTTTGTGGTGACAATATAAACCAGACTTCATCCAGGTTACCTGTCATTGCTAAATGGTTGGCAATGATTAAATGGCCGTGATGAATAGGATTAAAAGAACCAAAAAAAAGACCCACTTTCATTCTTTATTTTTAAATTTCATTAACTAATATATATTGAGCTTCATTTAATCTCAAACTTAACCTGTATCCGGCTACAATAATAGAAATTGGGTCTTTTAGTGGTGCGATCTGATCAACAGTTATCATTTCTCCTGGAACACATCCCATTTCCATTAATTTCAAAAAGATATCATCATTTTCAAATGATTCAATAACAACGGTTTGGCCTACTTTGATTTCCGATAATTTTTTTCTCATCTTTTCAATCTTGCTTAATTTTTGTAAAGTTATCTTTATGGGAACTTATATAATTTCGATTTTAGAAATTAAACAATGACAATATCATTTAACATAGAATCTGTTGTAAAACTAAACCAACGCCTTTTATTAAAGAAGTTTATTAAGGAAATGGTGATATTAGAAAAGGCCTCAATAGGTAAAATTGATTTTATATTTTGTTCAGATGATTTTCTACTTAATATCAACGTTAAGTTTTTAAATCACAATTATTATACTGATATTATAACATTTGATCTTAAAGAGAATGATTCAATCAAAAAGCAAGGGGAAGTTTACATTAGTGTTGATAGAATAAGGGAAAATGCTGAGAAATTTAATATTCCGATGGCTAAAGAATTACATCGGGTCATATTTCACGGTGTTTTGCATTTGTGTGGATATGAAGATAAATCAGTAGTACAAAAAAGAAAAATGAGAAAAAAAGAAGATTATTATCTAAGTGAATTTGATTTGTATGTTTCACGTGGAACAATTTAAAGAAGGAAACCAATTGTTCCACGTGGAACAAGCGATGCTTTTGTGCTCCCAGTTTAAGAGTTCGTAACTTTGCCAATATGTTTAAAGAATATGATGTAATTGTTGTAGGAGCGGGCCATGCAGGTTGTGAAGCCGCTGCTGCGGCAGCAAATATGGGCAGTAAAGTTTTGCTTATTACCATGAATATGCAAACAATTGCACAAATGAGCTGCAATCCGGCAATGGGTGGTATTGCAAAAGGCCAGATCGTTAAGGAAATAGATGCAATGGGTGGCTACAGTGGTATTGTTACAGATAAAAGCATGATTCAGTTTCGCATGTTAAATCGTTCCAAAGGGCCTGCTATGTGGAGTCCGAGAGCACAAAGTGATCGAATGCTTTTTGCTGCAACTTGGAGAGAAATGCTGGAGAATACATTAAATGTAGATTTTTACCAGGATATGGTAAAAGGTTTAATTATAGAAAATAATGTAGCAAAAGGTGTTTTAACGGGATTGGGTCATAGTATTTATGCTAAATCTGTTGTTTTAACAAACGGGACCTTCCTTAATGGTGTGATTCATATAGGAGAAAAGAATTTTGGCGGAGGCAGAGTTTCTGAAAATGCTGCAACCGGAATTACAGAACAACTAGTTTCATTAGGGTTTGAAAGCGACAGGCTAAAAACCGGCACTCCGCCCAGGATTGATGGCAGAAGTTTAGATTATTCTAAAATGGAAGAACAAAAGGGCGATGAAGAAATTGTAGGGTTTAGCTATTTAGAAAAACCAGCTTTGAAAGCGGCGGAACAAAAAAGTTGCTGGATCACATATACAAATCAGGAGGTTCATGATATATTAAGAGAAGGTTTTGAATCGAGTCCGATGTTTAAAGGAAGGATTCAGGGTACTGGTCCAAGATACTGCCCTAGTGTAGAAGATAAAATAAACAGGTTTGCTGAAAGAGACAGACATCAGTTGTTTATTGAACCAGAAGGGTGGAATACAGTCGAAATATATGTCAACGGATTTTCAACCTCCTTGTCGGAAAACACTCAGATTCAAGCACTTAAAAAGGTTCCGGGTTTCGAAAACTGTAAAATGTTTCGTCCGGGATATGCCATAGAATATGATTATTTCCCACCAACACAATTAAAATTCAGCCTGGAAACCAAAAGGGTTAGTAATTTGTTTTTTGCCGGACAGATTAACGGAACAACAGGTTACGAGGAAGCTGCTTGTCAGGGTTTGATGGCAGGTATTAATGCACATCAAAAAATAACAGGCCAAATGCCACTTGTTTTGAAAAGGAGTGAGGCATATATAGGAGTGTTGATAGATGACCTGATTAATAAAGGAACAGATGAACCATATCGCATGTTTACAAGCCGTGCAGAATTTCGAACCTTATTAAGACAGGATAATGCAGATATGCGGCTTACTGAAATAAGTTATAAACTGGGGCTGGCAAGCCAAAAAAGAATGGAAAACCTGCACATAAAAAGTGACCAGGTTGATAAAGTGATCGGAATACTGCGGGACCTGAGTTTATCTCCGGTTGAAACCAATGAATATCTTATTAGCGTATATTCGGCACCGTTAGTATTAAAACAAAAGGCTTCCCAGGTTTTATTAAGACCGGGAATTGACATCAAAACGATGATGAAAAATATTCCTGTTTTAAACGGGTTGTTGAAAAATTTTAATTTTGATGTTCTAGAACAGGCAGAAATACAATTAAAATATGATATTTACATAGAAAAGGAAAAAGAGTTGGTAGCCAAAATGAGCCAGTTGGAAAATTTAGCAATACCTGAAAACTTTAATTATGAAAAACTGGTTTCTTTGAGTAATGAAGCCCGTCAAAAGTTTACAAAAATTCAACCAAGAACACTAGGGCAGGCATCCAGAATATCAGGTGTTAATCCCAGCGATGTACAGATATTAATGGTATATATGGGGAGATAAATTAAAAATGAAATTTCAATATGAACAAAACAGAAATATTTTCAAAATATAAAAATTATCTCAGTGACGCAGGCATTGGTTTTCAAAAAATTGATATGGAAAGGCCTTGGGGAGGGTTCTTTGTAATAAATGAAACGGATGCAGATAAATTTATACAGCATTTTTTTCCTGAGATCAATAAAACGGATCTCATTGAGGGTGCAAAACTGAGCCCCAAAATCTTGTTGGTTGAACCGGGTAAAAAACTAAGCTGGCAATACCATCACCGGCGTGCAGAAATATGGAAACTTGTAGATGGAGTGGCAGCCGTTGTTACAAGCGATACTGATATGGAGAAAGAAACAAGTGTATTAAATGTCGGGGAAATAATAAAATTAAAACAAGGAGAAAGACACCGGCTGATTGGAACCGAAGCCTGGGGAATAATCGCAGAGATATGGATGCATACTGACCCCGAAAATCCGAGTGATGAAGAGGATATTGTCAGGGTGCAGGATGATTTTGGAAGATGATAATTAATCACCAAAGCTATTATTTATTTTTAGAAGCAAGCACCCATCTTAATTCACTGTAACTGGCAGATGGCAACAACTCTTTTAATGTCTGAAGGGATCCTGTACCGGATTTTTTTATTGCCCCCCTGATTGAATTTAGTTTTTTTGAATCTACCAGTTCACTGATTTCTATTTCTCCGGTTTCTACAAAATAACCAAGATGTTTTTCGATGGTTGAAAAAACCAGATTTCTTTCCGCAACAATTTGTTTGACAGATTTTCCTTCTTTAAACAGATCGTAACTAATCCTCTTAGAATCAATTTTTTTAATATTGCTTTTTTTAGAAGCAACTTTTTTTACAGGCAGGTCCGATGTATTGCTTTGAAGGTTATGCAATTCGCAATAGTCTTTAATGATATTGATAAAATCATTTCCAAATTGTTTCAGTTTTATTTTACCAAAACCACTTATCAATCCAAGTTCATGCAGAGTTTGGGGTAAGAATGTGGCCATTTGTTCCAGTGATTGAGAACTACATACCAGGTAAACAGGAACATTCTTTTCTTTACAAAGCTCATCACGCTTGTCTTTTAAAGTACTAAATAATTCCGGATGGTTAATATCTTTCGATACATAGCTGGATTTGCCTGAGTAAGCATTTACATGGAACAATTCTTTCCTGAATGTTGCTTTTTGTTCACGGTATGATTTAAGGGAAAAACCTATTCGGCATATATTTAATAAATGAATCTGGTAACAAAGTGTATCAAAAAGATATTGCAGCTTTGTATTATATTCTTTAGCTAATTGCCTGTTATCTGTAATTGCCTGTGATTGTAACAGAAAGTTTTTTGTTTTTGACAGGTCATTGTAAAACCATTCCCCTGCTTTTTCCAGACGTTTAAGCAGTGGGGTGTTTTCATCAGGCAATATATCTTCAGAAAAAAAATCTGCCAGAATAAATGCAAATTTTGCACTATGCCCGATGTAAATATTCAGTTGCTGACGTATTTCGTTTAACCAGTTATAAATAGAATTTCCCAGTGAATTATTTTCTTTAATCCAATATATCAGATCGTTTAAAATTCTTTCCGCTTCTTTAAAATCAAACATGCTTTTTATCAAGTCTTGTTGATATTCTTTGCTGGCCCTGAATAAAAGATCTGCTCTCGATTGTTTATTTTGTTGGTTAACAGAAAAATGTAGAATGCGCTCATCGCTTTGTAAACTGTTAAAAGATATTTTACTAAGCAATATGATACCATTGAGCGAAGTACAACGGCTGAGTGCTACGTATACCTGACCCGGGGCAAAAGCTTTACCCGCATCAATAATGGCCTTTTCGAAAGTAAGCCCCTGGCTTTTATGTATGGTGATTGCCCAGGCCAGACGCAAAGGGAATTGTGTAAAAGAACCAAGTTCCTGTTCTTCTATCTGCTGGGTCTTATTATTGATTGTGTATTTTATGTTTTTCCAGCTTTCTCTTTTTACTTCAATTAACTGTTCAGAAAATTCATTTTTACAGGTTACCCAGATTTTGTCTTCCTCCACTTTATAAATATGGCCAATCTTACCATTGTAATAACGCCGGATTTTTTCCAGATCGTTTTTAATAAACATTACCTGTGCGCCGGCTTTTAAATTTAAATATTCATCAGCGGGAAATGATTTATCATTAAACTCACCATCAACAGTTGCTTTGAAAGAGAAAATTTCACCTTGCATACTGGTAAGCTCTTCTATATTAATCGAGTCTGCCTTGCTGTTATGTGTTGTCAATGTAATAAAACCATCCTCTTTGGATGCTTTAAAATCAGGCAGATACCTGCTATGTAATAATTCGTAATCCGATTCGTCCATATCATTGTTCCGGACCTTATTCAATAAATTAATAAAATGGAGATCGCTTTGGCGATAAACTTTTTGTAATTCGATATTAACCGGAGGTTGTTCATTTATGACCAGGCTGTTAAAGAAAAAAGGATGTTCATAACAGGATTTCAACAACCGCCACTCTTCCTCTTTTACTACCGGAGGTAATTGATACATGTCTCCTATATATAATACCTGTACTCCGCCAAAAGCTTTATTGTATTGTTTTCTTATATGCCGCAGTACCAGGTCGATTGCATCCAAAACATCGCATCGAACCATACTGATTTCATCAATGATGAGCAATTCCAGCTGCTGCATCACTTCTTTTCTTTCGGATGATAAACGTAATTTACTCAGAAGGTTATTCTTATCTATAATTTCCTGTTCACCAAAATGTTGATTATTAACAGGAAGAAAAGGAGAAAAGGGAAGTTGAAAAAAAGAATGTATGGTTGTACCTCCGGCGTTGATGGCAGCCACTCCGGTTGGTGCAACAATTGCTATATTCTTAGTGCTGTTTTCCTTGATAAATTTCAGAAATGTTGTCTTACCTGTTCCGGCTTTTCCGGTTAAAAAAACCGGATAATTGCTGTTATTAATAAAATGGGAAGCGGTATTAAATATAATATTTTCATCATCGGCATTTTGCATAAGGCAATGTATATAAATATTACAACACTGGAAATATTAAAAATGTATTGTAAATAATGTAAATTTAAAAAGAGCATGTACCCGGTGTTTGTATATGGTACGGATTAAAATTTGCCCCCAAGTCTTCATCGCCATAACCGGGCACACGCTATTATTATGATCAGGAAACAGGTTTACTACCCAATAACAGCAATTCATTTACCTGTACTTCACTGACATATTTTTTATTGCCTTCTTTATCTGTATAATTCCTGTTGATCAGTTTGCCTTCAATTGCGACCTCAGTACCTTTTAAAAGATACTTTTCTGCAATGTCTGCAACTTTACCCCAGGCAATTAAATTGTGCCATTGGGTTTCTTTGATCTTTTCACCATTTGAATTGCGGTAAACTTCATTGGTGGCAACAGAAAATTTTACTAATTTTTTTCCCGTCTCAGTTGTACGAACCTCAGGAGCATTTCCTAAATTTCCAATCAACTGTACCTTGTTTTTTAATGCATACATAGACATAATGTAAAGTTTAAAATGTTTAAATGTTTTTTATTTCAACAGTACCGGATTAAATCAAACCAGCAATGCAAAGATGTTACAGGGGATGAGCGATACTCGTATTTTAAACATTTATAGTTGTATGTAGCCGTTTGTAAACGGTTATAGATATGTAGGAATAGTCGTATCTTAATTCTATCAATAAAATTTTTCAGTATGACAACTGCTGAGGACCAAAAGTTTTGTCTTGCCTGCAATAAAGCGGTAAAAGGCCGTACGGATAAAAAATTCTGCGATGACTATTGCAGAAACAGGTTTAACAACCAGCTTAAATCTGAAAGCAATAACCTGGTAAGGAATATCAATAACGCTCTTGGTAAAAACAGGAGAATTCTGGAAAGTATCATTAACGAAGGGGAAGAGATGGCTAAAACAAGCAAAGAGAAATTAATACAGAAAGGCTTTCTTTTTAAATACATCACACATACATATACCAATAAAAAAGGGACAAATTATTTCTTCTGCTATGATCATGGATACCTGCCATTGGAAAACGACTGGTATCTGATCGTAAGAACGAAAGAAGACTGACAGACAAAACATGTTATGCAGAAAGCTTTAATTTCCCCTGGCGCCAGAATTTTTTATTCCGATTGGTTGTTTGAGTCTCAGAAAAATCATCATCCTGTAATTCTATTCTTCGGGTAATATCATTCAATGACGTTAATCGTTGAACGGTATATGGAATCGTATCTATTCCGGACACAAATTTTAAGATATAAGTATACATGGCAATTACATTTCCCGCCAGCACAGTCGTGCTGAATATATTGGTAGAAATTAACAAGGAAGAAGCAATCACAAGCATTACCAACAATTCTAAAACACCAAAATTAAAGGCTTCTTTATCTGAGATCTTTATCTGCCATTTTCTTAGTTTATCATAATGCGACCTTATTAACCCACTATTTCCTTCTGAAATTATATTTACCTGGTTCTCCAGTTCATCATTTTTGAGTCGGGTTAAGCGTTTCATTTTTTTGCCATAAAAATAACTGATGATCAAAACAGGTATCAGGATTGCAAAACAAATACCTACAACAGCGGCATCATAAAAATAAAGCAGCACAAGTGAACCAATCAGGTTAAACAGTGCTTCAACAATATATGCAAGGTCAAATTCTAAAAAATCAACAAACTCACGGGCAAGTGTTGAATGTGCACTTAATTTGGATACTTCTGATTTTCCATAGCGCCTTGATAAAAACTGCGTGACCAATGAATTGTATATAGCTGAATAGGTTCTGGTGTCATACATATGCCTGATGGTTCCAATGATCAACCAGGAAACGTGGACTGCAGACAAAATGATCAGGCCCCTGTAACTTCCTTTTATCAGATCATTTACTGCCATGCCTAAAAAAAATGGCCGCAACAATGAGCCCGCCATTTCTATTGAAAAAAGCGAATAGGTTAGGAGCAATTGATACCGGTGACGCTGCATTAATTTTTTAATAATTTCAAACCTCGACATATATTTTTCCTTTAAAAATTTGGATACAAACCAATTTTGTATCTATAAAACACAAAATAAAATGGGGGGTCAGTAAGACGGGGAAAAAAGAGTACGGTTTAAAGGTTGCTGATCAATTTTCTGTTTGATACAGAAATCTCAGGAGTTCCGGTTATATATCCCTTACAGTTTTTACAACCACAGGTACAAACAAAAGGCTCCATATGTTCATCTAAAAATAAAGCGTAATCGAGGGTTAGTTCTTCGCCTTTTTTTATTTCACGAAGGGCATATACATTCAGCCCTTTATAAGCAGTATTGGCATCACAACTATGATTCTGAGGCGCCCAACCGTGCGGATTCTCGTCCCACAGCAAAAATACTTCATTGCTTAAAGGATAGGCATATTTTTTAAAGTTTTCAAACTGCTTAACATTCCAGTTATTTTTAATATATGATTTTGTGGCAATACGTTGAGATTTTTCTTCTCCTTTAAATATCAGCTCATTATGTTTAATTAAGTCTGTTGCATAGATCCCAAAGCCCGAAATAGAATTCCCCAACATTCTATATTTTTTTTGTTTCCTTTTATGCCGGGATATACCTTCTGCAATAATTTCCTTTAAAAAGGCTTGCGGTCCCATGCCGTCTTTTTTTAATATATAGTCTGCCGATCCTTCATACCCATCACTATAAAACACGGAACAGGTAAAATTTATTTCAAGAAAGAATAATTCATTTTTGTCATTCATCCTAAAATCAAGGCGTGCATAACCAACCCCTGCAAACCCGTTAAAAATATTTTTAGCAGCAATCATCAGTTGATCCGATAATTCTTTATCATCAACAGAAACATTGCATTCGGGATGTAATTCGGATGTTTTTAACGCATAGGTTTTGAAATATTTCCCTTTGGGAAAAAGGTATTCTACAGGTTTGAATATGGTAACATTTTTTGGGTTGGTTGCATTTGCCATAAGCATTACAGTAAACTCTCTGCCTTCAATATATTCTTCAACCAGCAAAGGACCATATTCTTCTATTATTTCCGAAGCCTTATTAAAAAGCTCCGATTCATTTTTTACAAGAGAATGTTCATCTATACCAAGACTGTCGCCAGCTTTAGAAGGTTTTACAAACAAAGGATATTTAAGATGAGCACAACAGAATCCGATATCAGAAATATCATCAATCAATGCATAGGCCGGAGTAGAAACCGCTTCTGTATATGCAACATATTTCATCAGTTCTTTTGGTGGATCATATAACAAGGAAGTGGGCCCCGTAAAAGGAAGATCCAGTAATTCAAGAAAATAAATTACATCAATAGAAGGGACCTCCCATTCAAGATACCCTTCACAGAGGTTTACAAATACATCGTATTTATTTTTACTGAGTTTTTTTAACTGTTTATAGGTTGTCAGTTTATTAAGAAAAACATGATCAACTTCTGCATCGGGCAAAAGGGCAGCAAGATTTCTTGGCGGATCATAATGCTGATAATCAACAGAACTGGTAGAATAATCGGGTTGCAGTACACAAACCTTCATTCTGGCTGAGGGAGAAAGTGCTGCTTTATTTTCAGGACTAACCGTGATTTTTTTTATTGTTTCCTCGTTCATGTATTAAAAAGTAAAATCCATAATAAATTTCAATGGTAAATATAAAAAAAGATCAGGCCCTTGCATTGTTTTCGATACGAACATAGGCATGTTTTTTAAGAGACGCACGAACAAATGCGTCATTTAATATTTCAATAACCAGGTCGGTAAACCGTTTGCCTGAAAACCGCAATATTGCGCCGATGGATGTATAGTTTTCATCTTCGCTTATACCGCATTGTGCATTTATTTCCAAAACAAACAACTGATTGGTTTTGCTATCCAGCCGAAGATCAACCCTTGTATAACCCTTACCCTTTGTTGCACAAAAAGCTTCCCAGCTTAATTTTTTTATTTTTTCAATAAGCGAGGGCTCGGGTAATTGGTATTCGTAAAAATTTTCTTCATCGGGCATCGAAGTTTCTTCTTCATAAATTTCCCATAACCTGTCGAAGGAAAGAAACCTTTCATTTTCAGGTAATGATGGATGAAAAACCCTTTCAACCGGTGTGTAAATACATGCATTTTCCGGATGATCAAACGAGCCGCTGATAAAAGTGGTAAACTCCCGGCCCGGAATGAATTTTTCAGCAATTATTCCATCTGTAGTTAAATTCCAGCCGCGGTAACCGGCAAACATTTCTTTTAACAATGGAAATAGTTCTGATGAATTTTCTACAACATTTTTTATTCCAACACCCATACTACCTCCCGATACTGCAGGTTTGATGATAAGCGGAGAACCCAGGGTTTCGAAAATATTTTCCGTAACAGCAAATTCATTCCCGATAATTTCCCAGGCTGCATTTGCAACAGCCGCTTCATCAAAGGCCGTCTTCATGGGTATTTTGGATGTGGTTATGTGATAAAAATATTCATCGGCACCGGTATAAATTAACTCTTTTTCTTCCAGAAGTTTGATAACAGAAATGCCGGGAGCACCGTTAACTTCATCTCCATCACAGAGGTTAAATACAACGGGGATAAATTCGCCGGATTCTTTTTCGGCTTCAATATTATCAATGATCCCCTCAAAAGACTGCATGCTAACCGGCTGCCATTTCCATGCTGTTTTTAACTCGGAAAAAACTTTTGTGTATTCGCCGATGCTTTGACTAAAATCATAATAATAATCAATATTCTCATCATTGCTTTCTACTCCCGGGGCCAATACCCAGACTTTTAATTTGTGTGAATCGATGATCTTGAGTTGAGAAATTGATGGCAGCATTTGAAGTACTATAAATTATTTAGTAACTGTTGTTGAATAAAATCTGTGAGCCTGTATTTTTTTAGTATTTTTTCAGAAAGATATTTTGCACCCCTTATATTTTGCAGGCAGTTTTTATAACCGCAAAAACAAATAAAGGACTGCGCCATATCCAATTCAGTTGAGGGATAGAAAAAACTAAACTCTTCATTGGCCTTGATATTTCTTGTTGCAATAATTTCCATTAAGGAACAATCAAAAAAAACATTGGGATTACAACTGTGGTTGATGTATTGCAGAAATTGCGGCATCAGTGTAAAGTGTTCATCAATTCCTTTTTGCACCGTTAGATAATTGGGAACCCGGTAAGTTTCCCCGGCGGAAAATTTACTGATAATATCTCCTTTTTTAAATGGGATCAATGCATGTAATGACTTTTGAAATGTCATTTTGTTTTGGATAATTTCCGCAAAACCATGTTTACTGATAATTTCAATCTGACTGTTGGTAATTGCCGTATGTATCATGCGACTTGGAGGATAAATAAATGAAAAAGTTTAATGCTGATTAATTTAATGCAGAAAGATAGAAATGTTAGCATATAAACTGTATAAAACTTATGCGAAAGTTTTCAACAAATCCAGCTCAGTGACTTTGTATTATTGAGTAATGGTTTTTAAAAATTACAAAGGCTGTTTAGTAAAAATCAACTCTTATGTATCCCGAAAGAATCTGGAGCGAATAAGAACCGGGAATATCTATTGATACGCAAACGAAACGATGATATTTTTTCAATACCGTTTAGTAAAGATCTAATTAACAAAATGGTCGCTTTAGAAATTACCCGTTTGTTTAAATAATAAATTGAGCAATTTATACGTTTTTGAATCTTAAGAAAGGAATAAACTCATTGTTATGACAGAGCAATCCAAACAACAGGAAGTTTTACTGGTTACAGGCAGCAGGTTTGTCAAACGGCAATACCAGGAAAAAGACAGTGCGGATACGCCAAAGAATCTGACCCAACAGGAAAAACTGATAGACGCCTGTTGGAATGGATACTTAAAAGAAATGTTACCAGAAATATTTTTCATGACCTGGGAAGCAAAGTTGTTTTTATGGCAAATGAGAGAAGCTCAGCATTTTCTGGCAATGGAAATGGCAGAGGAGCCGGTAGATATAGATTACCATGCTTCTATAGACCCTTATTGTTTTATGGAAAAACAAGGGTTTAGTTAATTCGGTTTTTATTGATTGTTTGATTTAATATGAACGGGCTAAAAGTGTAAAAGCTTTTAGTCTTTTTTATATGTAAAAAATAAGCTATTTAGTTGCTGGCCGCGATAAAAATAGGTACGAAATACGGGTTTTCCGTTTAGTAAAACAAAAAACCCCAACATTGCTGTTGAGGAATTTTTTAAAGCTGTGGTGCGAGCCGGGGTTGAACCGGCGACACATGGATTTTCAGTCCATTGCTCTACCAACTGAGCTATCACACCATCCTTTTAATTGAGGGGCAATAATTAATAAATTACAACCATTCAATTTCGGGGAGCAAAAATAAGGGATTCTTGCAAATATTAAATGTACAATCTGAATTTTTCTGTTAATTGCCATATTCACATAAAAACTTGATGCGCATCAGCTTCAATTGTTCCCAGTTAAAATCGCTGTCAGCAAGTTCTTCCTGTGCTATCTGTAGTGAGGATGTTTCACAACTTTTAAAATAATCGATAATTTCTTCCTGCTCATATTGATCAACCATATCATTGATGGCATAATTGAGGTTTAATTTGGTGCCGCTGGCAACAATTGTTTCCATTTCTTCCAATAATTCCTCTATTCGGAGGTCCTTGGTTTTGGCTATCGTTTCCAGAGGTATTTTCTTGTCAACATTTTGAATGATAAATATCTTATTGTTGTTCCTGTTGGCAACACTTTTCATTACAAAATCATCCGGCTTTTCGATATTGTTTTCTTCTACGTAGCTGCTGATTACATCCAGAAATTGTTTACCATAACGCATTGCTTTTCCTTTACTCACACCACTGATCTTTTCCAGTTCGGGAATAGTCGTAGGAAACATGGTAGCCATGTCTTCCAGAGAACTTTCTAAAAAGATAACAAAAGGAGGCAGAGTTTTTTCCACGGCCACTTTCTTGCGGACATCTTTTAATAAAAGCAATAGTTTTTCGTCAATTGCACCCAATGCATTTGCAGCTGCTTCAGCTTCTTCATCATCTGCGTTGGCTTCTTCAAATAAATTGTTTAGCGCAATTTTAAAGGAGGTTGGTTTTTTTAAAAAAGCTTCTGATTTCTTTGTAAGTTTAAGTACACCGTATTCTACAATATCTTTTTCTAAAAGATCGTTCAGCAACATCTGGCGAATAAG
>JBBKWV010000307.1:0-17295 GCA_037969135.1 Ferruginibacter sp. | reverse complement strand
ATTAAACAGTTAAAAGAAAAATAAAAAGAAAGAAATATTTTATCATGGGATAAAAATACTGAAGCTTAGGTTAAGAAAACCAAAATTTACAAATCCCCCTTTGTGCCTTTTTGTTCTCTTAATTGTTTGAGTTTGATTTTTTGTTCTTCAGAAAGTATAGACAGCACTTTATTGGCTTGTTCTTTTCTGAGAGTCCTTAATTTTAATTTTTTTTCTGAGTCAGATAAAGTGGCATCATTTTCAATTGCTTCTTTTGACGCTTTCATCGATTGATTGAACTCTTTTAGTTTTATCCTTTGTTCTTTGCTAAGATCCAGTTCCTGGTACATTTGTCTTTTGTTGTCAGGGCCTTGTTCAGGGATTGATACTGTTTGGGAAGAATCAGTTTTTTGCTTTACCACTTTTCGCTGAATCTGTGCAAAGGAAGTACTGCTGAAAATCATTATTAAGCCTGCGTATAATATTTTTTTCATAATTTTTTTTGTGGTTTGTAGACTGTTCATTGTCAGGCAGGTTTAATACTGAACAAAAATAAAGAAGCTGTTGGGGAAATTCCTTGTTCTTCATTCCTTGTTCCCTGTTCGGCATTCTTCTGCTTACATGTTCATAAATGAATAATGAACAAGGAATGAAGAACAAGGAATGAAGAACAAGGAACAGGGAACAAGGAATGTTTTGCGATTACCTCAAAAACAGGATCTCACGGTATTTGGGCAATTTCCAGTAGGCATCATCTACCATCAGTTCCAGTTTATCTACATGATACCTGATCAGGTCGAAATATTTAGCATTTACATTGTCACAATACGCGATGGCTTTTTTCCTGGTATTTGAAATTTCATTGGCTTTTTTCCTTTCTTCAATCATCAGTTCCACATTGTCACTGATGATATTGACATGTTCACTGATCTTTTCCAATATCTGTTTTTGGTTGGCATAAGATTTCTCTCCCAGCCCGGTTTCTTTTAAACCCCTGATATTTTCAATCAGGATATTTTGATATTTAATCGCTGAGGGAATGATATAGGTTGATGCAAGATCTCCCATTACCCTTGCTTCGATCTGTACTTTTTTAATATAGGCTTCCAGCATGATTTCGTGCCTTGCCTCCAGTTCGGGTAATTTATAGATCAGGTTATCAGCAAATAATTTTTTAGACTTATCACTTATATATGCATCCAGTGCAAGTGGTGTTGTTTTTATATTTGGAAGGCCCCGTTTCTTTGCTTCTTTCTCCCATTCTTCGCTATAACCATCGCCTTCAAATAACACTTTTTTACTATCTACAATATATTTCTGAATTACCTGCATCAGGGCAACTTCTTTCTTTTCCCCTTTTTCTATATGGCCATCTACTTCTAACTTGAAATTTTTCAGGGTTTCGGCCATGATGGTATTCAGTGTGGTCATTGGCCCGGCACAGTTTGCAGAAGAACCTACCGCACGAAATTCAAATTTGTTTCCGGTAAAAGCAAAAGGGGATGTTCGGTTACGGTCGGTATTATCCAGCATTAATTCGGGTATACTTTTATGTATATCCAGTTTTAAAATCGCTTCATCCTGTTCATCAAAATCTCCGCCAACTCTTTTTTCAACCTGGTTTAATACATCGGTCAAATATTTTCCGATAAAAATGGAAATGATTGCCGGTGGCGCTTCATTAGCACCTAAACGGTGATCATTACCTGCACTTGCTATTGATGCCCTGATTAGTTCGGAATAGTCATGAACTGCTTTTATTGTATTGACAAAAAAAGTAAGGAACATCAGATTCGTCTTTGGAGTTTTACCGGGTGCAAGCAGGTTTATTCCTGTATCTGTGCTCATGCTCCAGTTATTATGCTTGCCGCTTCCATTGATGCCGGCAAAAGGTTTTTCATGCAGCAAAACATGCAGGTTATGCCTTTTAGCCACACGTGACATAATATCCATCAAAAGGGTATTGTGGTCAACGGCCAGGTTTGTTTCTTCATAAATAGGAGCACACTCAAATTGTGCCGGTGCTACTTCATTGTGCCTGGTACGTAAAGGAATGCCCAGTTTATAACACTCCTGTTCATAATCACGCATGAATGCGTATACACGTTCAGGTATGGCTCCAAAATAGTGGTCTTCCAATTGCTGTCCTTTTGCCGGGGCATGCCCGAATACAGTTCTTCCGGTAAGCAACAGATCGGGTCTGGCCGTGGCAAGTCCTGCATCCACAACAAAATATTCCTGTTCCCATCCCAGAGTGGCATTAACTTTAGAAACATTCTTATCAAAATACTGACAAACATCCACTGCTGCTTTATCAAGAGCAACCAATGCTTTCAATAAAGGGGTTTTGGTATCCAGTGACTCACCGGTATAGGAAACAAAAATAGTTGGAATGCAAAGTGTTTTACCCTGGCCTATCTCCATAATAAATGCTGGCGATGACGGATCCCATGCAGTATAGCCACGGGCTTCAAATGTAGCCCTTAATCCACCACTTGGGAAGGATGAAGCATCCGGTTCCTGTTGAATTAAAGCGGCTCCCTCAAATTCCTCAATAGGTGTTCCATCTCCCTTTAACGTAAAAAAAGAATCATGTTTTTCAGCAGACAAACCGGTTAATGGTTGAAACCAATGTGTAAAATGGGTAACCCCTTTTTCTTCTGCCCATGCTCTTAAACCATTGGCAATATAATTACCCATCGCCCTGTCTATTTTTTTTCCACCTAGAGTAGATGCAGAAAGGCTTTTAAATGCATCGTCACTTAGATAATGCCTAGCTGTACTTAATGTAAATACATTTTCATTAAAAATGGAAGTCACCCTCGAGGAAGGGTCTACTTTTACATTTTTCGCATTATTTAATAAATTGTCAATTGCATTGAAACGTAAATAATTCATTTAATTTGGCTTTAAGACACAAAAAAAAGAAAAATATTTCAAAAAATGATATTTATTTTTGGGGTTAACTATAAAAAACTTTGTTTTGAGATAAAATAAAACAAATAGAATTTAAATTAATATGTTTAAGCCCATTTAAATTTATTCCAATTGATATTGCATAAAACCGGGGTAATAAGTAAGGGAAGATATATGCTTCTGTAGCGTACAATAGAACCGGTATTTGGAACAATGTATCCGGTAAACAATAATAAGGAGAAAGAAAAAAAGAGTCCAAACAGGATAAAAGCGTTCAGGGTGAACTTGTTTTTAGTATAACTGAATAACATGAGTATGCATAAAACCTGATAAATAAATAATTCAATGGAAAGCGGGATCAAAAATTTTGTGGAAGGATCCAGTAAATAAGGTCGCAGCAGGCTGTGATTCAATGCCTGCGGTAAATTTTTTATAAAACTGGAAAATGCAGGTTCTAATTTGGCCGTATTTAACTGTGATGAAGCAACAGGTAATGCAAAAAACTCCTGTTGTTTATCTGTAATGATCTTTAAAGGTTGAAAAGCAGGCTTAATAATATGTAACAGAAACAGCATTAAAAAAGCAAGACTATACGTAGATATAAAAAGAAATATTTTATTCAGATTCACTTTTTTACTGATGATATAAGCAATTGATGCCGGTATAATTGACAAGGCCACAAAATTTCTTAACAGGAGTAATCCGGTAAATGTAACAACTATGGTTAGGAAGTAAACAGTTATCATTTTTGATTGCAGGGAAAAATAGAAGGCATAAAAATACATTCCCAGCAAGCTGAAAACAAAAAGATCCTTGTGAATGCCGGCGGTAAAATATAATGTAGAGGGTAATAGAAAACATCCAATGATAACTGGCCATTTTTTATTTTTGAAAATATCAGCAAAAACACGGTAGAATGCAACATGGCCAAAGAAACCGATAAAATTAAAGAACAGGCTGTTGATATAATAATTTCCCCTGCTGAAAATATTACAAAATGCCAGGAATTTTATGAGGAGCATATTTTTCAGATCATTCCAATAGGAGCTGCTGGAATGAAAGAAACCCTCAAATCCGTTTTGATATGGGTTGATAAAAATGTCTTTGAAAAAAAGTTTTGGATCTGAAATCAGGATACGGTATTCTTCCATACCTGCAATATGCAAACCCCAGTAATCATTCCCCTGTGGATAGAATTTTTGTGACATCCACCCCAATAAAATACCGGCAAGGATTTTTAATAGAAACAATGAAATGATCAGCATTGTTGTAAATCCTGTTTTTTTGATAAAGGGAATACGCGTGATTATAAAACAACCAATTAAAAGATAAATAGTAAATAAGAGATAATACAAGCGCTCAAATTTTTAGATGTGGGAAGTTAGTTAAAATATTTGCTTTTCATATTCAGTTGTAAGATTTGCTCTTTGTACCTTTGCAGTTATTTAATTCTTCATACATCATTATGGAAATAACTGTACAAACGGCAGCACAATTAAGGATCACAGAAGCTGAATTTGAAATGATCATTGAAAAACTTGGAAGAACCCCCAATTTTACGGAATTATGTGCCTTCAGTGGAATGTGGAGTGAGCACTGCAGTTATAAAAATTCGATCAAATGGTTAAAAACACTGCCCCGTGATGGAAAGAAAATGCTGGTGAAAGCCGGCGATGAAAATGCCGGTTTAATGGATATTGGTGATGGATACGGCGTGGTTTTTAAAATTGAATCCCACAACCACCCTTCTGCAATCGAGCCTTTCCAGGGTGCGGCAACCGGTGTTGGAGGGATAAACCGTGATATTTTTACCATGGGTGCAAGACCCATAGCCTCCTTAAATTCACTCAGGTTCGGAGATATAAAAGATGCTAAAACACGTCACCTGCTGGCAGGTGTAGTTCATGGCATCGGGCATTACGGAAATTGCTTTGGTGTTCCCACTGTTGGTGGTGAAATTTATTTTGAAAATTGCTATCATACCAATCCGTTAGTGAATGCCATGAGTGTGGGTATTTTAAAAAACGGGGAAACGGTTTCAGCGACAGCGGAAGGAGCCGGCAACCCGGTTTTCTTTGTTGGCAGTGCAACCGGCAAGGACGGTATTGGCGGAGCTTCATTTGCCAGTGCAGAAATAACAAAAGACAGTGCAGAAGACCTCCCTGCTGTTCAGGTAGGCGACCCTTTCCAGGAAAAAAAATTGCTGGAAGCCTGTCTCGAACTGATACAAACCGGTACTGTTGTTGGCATGCAGGATATGGGTGCCGCCGGGATTATATGTTCTACAGCAGAAATGAGTGCCAAAGGGAAATCGGGCATGCATATTCAATTGGATAAGATCCCAACCAGGCAACAGGGAATGAAAGCATGGGAACTTTTACTGAGTGAAAGCCAGGAACGTATGTTATTGGTAATTAAAAAAGGGGAAGAAGAAGCAGTCATGAATGTGTTCAAAAAATGGGACCTTCCCTGCAGCCATATTGGTGAAGTAACCAGTGACGGCCTGCTTAATTTTTATATGGGAACTGAGTTGGAAGCAGTTTTACCCGCAGAAGAACTGGTGTTGGGTGGTGGTGCTCCACAATATGACAGAGCATATTCGGTTCCGGCATATTTTGAAAAAATAAAATCATTCGATCCGGATAAGATTGCGGTACCGGAAAATCTTCAATCCATTGCAGAAAAATTGATACAACTTCCAAACATTGCAAGTAAGCGTTGGGTTTATGAACAATACGACAGTATGGTTGGTGCAGGAAATACAAACAGCAATAACCCGAGTGATGCAGCTGTTGTGCTTGCTAAACCTACCCAAAAAGCACTTGCTTTAACAACAGACTGTAATAGCCGTTATGTTTATGCAGATCCCTATACAGGAACAATGATCGCTGTTGCAGAAGCTGCCAGGAATATTGTTTGCAGTGGCGGACAACCGCTGGGTGTTACCAATTGTCTGAATTTCGGCAATCCTTATGACCCGGAAGTGTATTACCAGTTTGTACATGCCATCAAAGGAATGGGAGAGGCTTGTATAAAATTTGATACTCCGGTTACCGGGGGAAATGTAAGTTTTTACAACCAATCACCCGATGGCCCTGTTTATCCAACACCAACAATTGGTATGGTTGGTTTATTGAATCATATAGAAGAGAAAATGACAATGGATTTTAAAAATACCGGAGATCTCATTATCCTCGTGGGAGAAAGCAGGAACGATATTAATTCATCTGAATACCTGCATAAGATCATTGGAGAGGAATTTTCGCCGGCGCCATATTTTAATCTCGATGAAGAGTTCAATATGCAACAGGCAATTCTTGCTTTAATAAAAAATAAACTCATCCTTTCAGCACACGATATCAGTGAAGGCGGTTTGTTTATCACACTTGTAGAAAGCGGATTTAACCGGTCGCTGGGTTTCAGTGTTATAGAAAAAGCAATGGGCATCAGAAAAGATGCCTATTGGTTTGGAGAGGCTCAGGGAAGGGTGGTGGTTACGATCAATGAAAATAACATACAGCAATTTACAGAAATGATGCAGTCGCTGAATGTTCCCTTTTCAACATTGGGAAAAGTAACCGGGAATGAAATGATCATCGATAATGAAAACTGGGGCCGCATTGATGCATGGAAAGAAAAATATGATGATGCCATAACCCATTTATTAATGACGGAAAAAGCCGAGTCGGCATTATCCCCAATTTAAATTGAAGAAAAATGAAAAAAGATGCAAATATAATTATCACAGGTGCCGCCGGTTTTATCGGCAGTTGCCTGGTTGGGTTTCTGAATGAAAAAGGATATGAAAACCTTATACTGGTTGATGAATTTGAAAATGAAGAAAAAGAATTAAATCTCCTGCATAAAAAATATATTGTAAGAGTGGAGAGAGAGAATTTTTTTGAATGGATAGGCAAAGAAAAACCGGTTATTGATTTTGTTTTTCACCTGGGGGCCCGTACTGATACCACAGAATTTAATTATGCCATACATCAGCACCTGAATGTTGATTATTCAAAAAAAATATGGAACTATTGTACCATCAATAATATTCCGCTGGTTTATGCATCTTCTGCAGCAACTTACGGTGACGGAGAGTTGGGGTATAATGATGATCATGAAATAATAGAAAAATTAAAACCTTTGAATCCTTACGGGGTTTCCAAAAATGAATTCGACAAATGGGTATTGCACCAGGAAGATCATCCTCCTTTTTGGGCAGGATTGAAATTTTTTAATGTGTATGGTCCCAATGAGTACCATAAAAAACGCATGGCCAGCGTGATCTTTCATTCCTTTAACCAGGTAAAAACAAATGGCATTGTGCAATTATTTAAATCACATAAAAAGGGATTTAAAGACGGGGAACAGCTGCGTGATTTTATTTATGTGAAGGATATTTTAAAACTGTGTTATTGGATGATGCAATCTAAACTGCCTTCATCCATCTACAACCTGGGTACGGGAAAGGCAAGAAGCTTTACCGATCTGGTACTTGCTACTTATGCCGGAATGAACATGCCATCAAAAATTGAATTTATTGATATGCCGGAAGATATCCGCGATACTTACCAGTATTTTACAGAAGCCAATATGCAGAAATTATTGGACGCGGGATACAAAGAAAAATTTTATTCTCTGGAAGAGGGGGTGGGGGATTACGTTAAAAATTATCTTTCGAAAAATTGTTATTATTAATAAAAGATATGCATAAAAAAATTGCCATTATTGGCGGGGTAAATCTCGGATCTGCCATTGCAGAAGGTTTATTGAAAAGTAAATTTTGTAAGGCATCTGATATCATCATTACAAAAAGAAATACATCAACCCTTAAAAACCTTGCAGATAAGGGAGTTAAACTTACATCCGTAAATAAAGACGCAGTATTAAAATCCGATATCATTATACTGGCAGTGAAACCTTACCAGGTGGGTGAAGTGATCAGCAGTTTTAAGAAAGAACTGCATGCCAGGCATATATTGGTTTCTGTAGTTACCGGTGTTTTTATCAATGACCTCGAAACCGCCATTGGAAAAAGGATACCCGTTTTCCGGGCAATGCCGAATACCGCGATAGCCATTCAGCAAAGCATGACTTGCTTAAGTTATAACAAGGAAGCGGCTAAACATATTGGTTATATTTCAAAATTGTTTTCAACCCTGGGAAAGGTAGCCATGATCAATGAAAATCTGATGGATGCAGCAACCGTTTTGGGTGCCTGCGGTACGGCTTATGCCATGCGGTATATACGGGCCAATATCCAGGGTGGTATCGAGATCGGTTTTGATGCAGCCACAGCCAATCTCATTGCAGCCCAGACAGTAAAAGGAGCTGCACAATTGTTATTGGAAAAGGGTTCCCATCCAGAACAGGAAATTGATAAAGTAACTACTCCTAAGGGATGCACCATCGCCGGATTGAATGAAATGGAGCACCAGGGCTTCAGTTCCTCACTGATAAAAGGAATCGCAACCAGTTATCATAAGATCGTAAAAGGTTAACCGGTGTTTTCCTGGCCTCTATAGTATTCATAACCAAGGCATTTATTTTAAATTAATCGTATTTGTCATTTTTTACAAAAATGTCCTTTCTAATTTCCTCCTGCCGAATATTCCTTTTATCTTTGCATGACCTCTAGGATTTTTTTTCATTCCTCCGGTCAATTTAGATCAATATAATTTCAGACAGTTCAGAAAAGTTATCATGCACAAGAGTGCGACGCCAATGCAGTTGAATAAAGGGTTACAGCTGGGGACATAAAATTTCTAATATTATTTTAAATAGTTAATTTATATAAAGATGGCCAAGTATATTTTTGTAACCGGAGGCGTTACATCTTCATTGGGAAAGGGTATCATTGCTGCTTCGCTTGCAAAATTATTGCAAAGCCGCGGCCTGAAAGTTACCATTCAGAAATTTGACCCCTATTTAAATGTTGACCCGGGCACTTTAAATCCCTATGAGCATGGCGAATGCTATGTAACTGATGATGGGGCGGAAACCGACTTGGATCTTGGACATTACGAACGATTTTTAAATACCCCTACTTCGCAGGCCAATAATGTTACCACCGGCCGAATTTATCAAACAGTTATCAATAAAGAGCGGGAAGGAGAATACCTTGGAAAAACGGTTCAGGTCATCCCCCATATTACAGATGAGATAAAAAGACGGATGATGTTGCTGGGCGAATCGGGAAATTTTGATATTGTGATCACAGAACTTGGTGGTACTGTTGGTGATATTGAAAGTCTACCCTTTGTAGAAGCAGTAAGGCAAATGCAGTGGGAAATGCCGGAAGAAGATTGTATGGTTGTACATCTGACATTAATTCCTTATTTAAAAGCTGCAAAGGAATTAAAAACAAAACCAACCCAGCACAGTGTTCGTTTACTGAGCCAGGAAGGCGTAAGGCCAAATGTGATCGTTTGCCGTACAGAGCATCCTTTATCAGAAGAGATCAAAAGAAAAATTGCATTGTTTTGTAATGTAAAACCGAATTCAGTAATTGAAGCAATTGACGCCGGAACGATCTATGAAGTTCCGCTGAAAATGCTGCAGGAAGGGCTGGATGTGATTGTATTGAAAAAATTACAAATAAACGGTTATTCTGCTCCTGAATTGAATAAGTGGCGGGAATTTCTGGATAAACTGAATTATCCGAAAAGCAAGGTGACCATCGGGCTTATTGGAAAGTATATTGAATTGCAGGATGCATATAAGTCAATTCTGGAAGCATTTATTCATGCGGGTGCTGTTAATCAGTGTAAAGTGCAGATCGTAAATGTACACAGTGAATTTATTACCAATGAAAATGTTACAGAAAAATTAAAGGACCTGGATGGCTTATTGGTGGCTCCCGGATTCGGATCAAGAGGGGTAGAAGGGAAGATAACTGCAGTGAAATTTGCCAGGGAAAATAAAATGCCCTTTTTTGGTATTTGCCTGGGAATGCAAATGGCTGTTATTGAGTATGCAAGAAATGTACTGGGATGGGAGGATGCCAATTCTACTGAAATGGATAACAAAACCAGTTGCCCGGTTATTGCTTTGATGGAAGAGCAGAAGAAAATTAAGAAAAAAGGCGGAACCATGCGGTTGGGAGCATATCCCTGTGAGATTGCCGAAGGTAGCCTTGCGCATAAGATCTATGGCAGCAACAAGATCAGTGAACGCCACCGGCATCGCTGGGAATTCAATAATAATTATATCAATGATTTTAAAAATGCAGGCTTGATACCAAGTGGTAAAAACCCCGATAATGGATTGGTGGAAATTGTTGAAATGATCAACCATCCGTTTTTTATCGGTGTGCAATACCACCCTGAATTAAAAAGTACGGTGGAAAATCCCCATCCTTTATTTGTAAACTTTGTACAGGCTGCAAAATACTATGCTGAAATAAAAGCAAATGAAAAATTTGCAACAATGGAAAAAGAGACTGCCTGATCCTCCATTTTTTTGGAATCAAAACATAAGCAATAATTCTATAATGATTTTTGAGCATGTTTGTTTGCATCCGCAAAGGCTATTGAATCCTTTTTATTCGTAACATCTGTTTACCTTTGCCCTATGCAGAAATTAAGCATGGATGAATTGAATCGTAAATCGGTGGAAGAGTACAAAGAATCTGATAAAACTCCTCTCATTGCGGTCATTGAAAATGTAAGAAGTGCCTATAATGTTGGCAGTCTATTCAGAACTGCGGATGCTTTTTTACTGGAAAGTATTTATATCACCGGCTATACAGCCCAACCTCCACACAAAGAAATTAAAAAAACGGCTTTAGGTGCCGAAGATTCCGTTGACTGGAAATATTTCCCCACAGCTGCGGAAGCAATTATTCAATTAAGAAAAAAGGGTTATAAAGTGTTTGCAGTAGAACAGGTTGTTGATAGTTTACTGCTTCACAGGATATCCTTTGATAAGGAGGAGAAAATTGCGGTGATCTTTGGGAATGAAGTTACCGGAGTTGATCAGGAAACGATATTGCAATGCGACGGATGTATTGAAATTCCCCAACTGGGCATGAAGCATTCATTGAACATTGCTACCGCAGCAGGAGTGGTGTTGTGGGAGATAGTGAGAACAAGAATAGAAAAATAATATAAATCCGAAACGAGCCCTAAAAATCAATTTTTAATTATACATTTAGTATTGGTTGTATGCGTACAGAAGTTAATACCTCACCTGAAGTGCAACCTGAATGTTGGAAAAAACCTCTCAAAGATTTTCAAGGAAAGAAAAAATCCATTAAAAGCCAGTAATTATTTACCATTAATAATATTATTATGAAGAAAATCATTGCGTTTTTAATTGTGCTTTTTTCATTGAGCATACAACTTGTTGCACAAAGTGTATCCATTACTACAGATGGCTCTGCTCCCAACTCAAGTTCTATGCTGGATATAAAAAGCACTTCAAAAGGCCTGCTTATGCCCAGGCTCACTAGCGTTCAGCGTACTGGTATTTCGTCTCCGGCAAAAGGATTGATATTATTTGACAGCACAACCAATAGTTTTTGGTTTTATAAGGGAAGTGCATGGACAGAAATTTCTGCCGTAAACAATAGTTGGAACTTAACCGGTAACACTGCTACCAACCCTGCTATCAATTTTATCGGAACCACCGATCTACAACCCCTACGCTTCCGGGTAAACAATGCCTGGGCAGGAGAAATAAACCCTTTAAGCAGCAACATGTTTATGGGCCTGGCTTCAGGGCAGGCCAATACCAGCGGCATTAGTAATACGGCATTTGGCAATGCAGCATTAAAAAACAATACTGTTACCAGCTATAATGTGGCCATGGGAGATTCGGCTTTATATAATCATATTGGACCTGCCGGGGGTGGAAACACCGCTGTGGGTACTCATGCTTTGTTTGCAAGTACAGAGGGAGACCTAAATACAGCTGTCGGTTATTATTCACTTTCTAATAATTCATATGGGACATTGAATACAGCAGTTGGCATCAATACACTTTCTAATAATGTTATTGGTAATGATAATACGGCCATTGGAAGCAGGGCACTTCAATATAATACCAGTCATGTTAACACAGCAATAGGTGTATCAGCACTTCGTTTTAATAGTATTGGTTCTTACAATACTTCAGCCGGGTCTTACGCACTTAATTTCAATACATCAGGAAGTTATAACACAGCCAATGGAGCTGGAGCACTTTATAATAACACAACCTCAAACAATAATGTTGCCATTGGATATAGCGCATTGCTTACACAATCATTTTCTAATAGCGGAACTGCTTATGATGCTGATAATGTAGCAATAGGCTTTAATGCCCTAAAATTTAACCAACCAAATTCAATATATACTGGGATTCAGAATACAGCTGTAGGCAATTTAGTTCTTGAAAAAAATAAAACTGGTTACTCAAATACAGCGATGGGATATGCAGCACTTAATTCTAATACAAGTGGTGCTCGAAATACCGCTATTGGACAGGGAGCATTATATGCTAATACAAGTGGTTACTATAATACAGCAATTGGATATTCAGCACTTTCTTCTGATACAAGTGGTTATCAAAATACCGCCATTGGCTATATAGCACTTTCTTCTAATACAAGTGGCTATTCTAATAATGCTATTGGAGTTGGAGCACTATATTCCAACACAACAGGTAGAATGAATAGTGCATTGGGGAATGAGGCGCTTTATAAAAACACTACTGCAGAGGGTAATGTTGCTATAGGCTATCGAGCATTATATTCTCAAACTACTTTTCCGAGTGATGGATTACCCTGGATTAGTGGAAATGTTGCCATTGGAGTTAATGCACTTTCTAGTAACAATCCAAATTCAAATTCAACCGGGGTTTATAATACTGCTGTAGGATATAATTCACTCATTTATAATGTTACCGGCAGTGGCAACACCGCTTTAGGTTATAATGCAGGACCAAACACAGGTGGCATCTCCAATACAACCTGTATTGGAAACGGTACTATAGCCACCGCCAACAACCAGATGGTATTAGGCAATGCAGATGTTACCCAGTTTTATTGTTACGGTGCATGGGTGGGCACAACAGCCATTGCTTCAAACTTAACAGTGCTCAATACGGGGCAGATAGTAAGAAGTACTTCCTCCCGCCGGTATAAAAAAGACATAGTGCCCATTGATATTAATACTACTTCAATTTATAAACTTCGACCGGTATCATATAATTCTTATACAGACGATAGCAGGCATTTTGGTTTGATTGCTGAAGAAGTAGCAGAAGTAATACCTGAGTTAGCCAGTTATGCAAAAGAAAGTCAGGTGATAAAAGGAAGCAACTCGGAAAAAATGATTCCTGATGCAGTGCAGTATCCATTGCTTTCGGTATTGCTATTAAAGGAAGTACAAAAGCATGAACAAACCATCATAGAATTAAATGACAGTATCACAGCATTGAAGAAAATGCTGATTGCCCAACAGGCACAGATCGATGCTTTGAAAAAATAAAATGACCATCATTGGTTTGTAAGTGATACTAAAGTAAAATGAAATGCAACAATTTTAAGTAACCCGGATGTTTAACCAATTATTTGTATCACAAGATTACTAATGGCAAATCAATGCAGTACTTTATTATTGGAATTTCCTTGCTGGTATTAGAATGTAATAATTAAGTATTGAAAATTTCTTACATGACAAAAATTAAAAATTATCTTTCTCTTATAAAATTCTCACATACCATTTTTGCAATGCCCTTTGCTTTGATTGGTTTTTTTTTGGGAATGATGAAACTGCTTTCAAATGAAGGAATAAATAATGTTAGCTCCATTGGTCAGGATATCATCTATGGTCTGTTGTTGAAATTATTCCTTGTTTTCCTTTGCATGATCTTTGTCCGCAGTGCTGCCATGGCGTTTAACCGCTGGCTGGATAAAAATTTTGATGCAAAAAATCCCCGTACAGCCGTAAGGGAAATTCCTGCTGGCATTATCAAAGCCAACAATGCTTTGTTATTTGTCATTATCAACTGCATTGCTTTTATTGTCTGCTGCTGGTTCATCAACATGCTTTGTTTTTATTTAAGTTTTGTTGCTTTGTTTGTTGTGTTGTTTTACAGTTACACCAAACGTTTCACAGCATTGTGTCATTTGGTCCTGGGCGTTGGATTGAGCCTGGCACCAATCGGAGCCTACCTGGCAGTAACCGGAGTCTTCGACCTGCTGCCCATTTTATTTTCACTCACTGTTTTGTTCTGGGTCAGCGGATTTGATATTATTTATGCTTTACAGGATGAGGAATTTGATAAATCAAATAACCTGCATTCCATTCCGGCTGCTGTTGGTAAGTTCACTGCATTGAGGATATCTGAGTTGTTTCATATTATTGCTGCTGCATTGATCATTTATGCAGGTATTTACGGGAAATTTGGCATCTGGTATTGGGCAGGTATTGCCGTCTTTGTGGGCATGCTTGTTTACCAGCATTCCATTGTGAAGCCTGCTGATCTTCGCAGGGTAAATATTGCTTTCATGACGGCAAACGGTATCGCATCTGTTGTCTTTTCACTTTTTGTTTTATTGGATTTATTTTTAAAATACAGATAGTCAGATTTCTAAAATCAACCATTCATGGCAAGGATATTATCAATAGATTATGGAGGAAAGCGCACCGGTATTGCTGTTACCGACCCTTTACAAATAATTGCAACCGGGTTAACAACCATTGCATCAGCAGAATTGATTCCGTTTCTGAAAAAATATTTGTTGCAGGAACCGGTAGAACTCATCATAATTGGTATGCCCAAAAACTGGGATGAATCTGATACCCACGGTACATCATTGGCAGTGGCTGCCATTAAAAAAATAAAAACAGCCTTCCCCAACATGCCACTTAAAGAAGTGGATGAACGCTATACTTCTAAAATGGCGAAGGATGCCATGATTGAAATGGGATTAAAGAAAAAAGACCGTCGGGATAAAAAAATTGTGGATGAAATTGCCGCCACGATCATGTTGCAGGAGTATCTGCAAAGTATCTCCTTTGGATGATATGCAGATATGGCCTAACTTTGCAGATCAATAATTTACAGAAAACACTTAATTAAATTCACTGAATGATTCTTCCGATAGTTGCATATGGTTCCCCGGTTTTGAGAAAAGTTTGTAACGATATTACACCCGATTATCCCGGACTGGATAAATTACTGGCCGATATGTGGGAAACGATGTATAACAGCAACGGAGTTGGTTTGGCTGCCCCGCAGGTGAACAAAGACATTCGTTTGTTTGTAATGGACAGCGAACAGATATTTGAAAACCAGGAAGAAGATGAAAAAGGAGAATACCCAGATGAACCGGGATTCAAGGGCACTTTTATCAATGCACATATTGTTGAACTGAACGGAAAGATCTGGAGTTACAATGAAGGCTGTTTAAGTATCCCAAAAATCCGGGAAGATATTTTACGAAATGAATCAGTTACCCTTGAATATGTAGATGAACATTTTAAAGAACATTGTACCACATTCATTGGCCTTACAGCCAGGATCATATTGCATGAATATGATCATACAGATGGAAAATTATTCATTGATCATATTAAGCCTTTAAAACGCACCCTAATGAAACGCAAACTGGATGATATCAGTAAGGGTAAGATACAGGTTGATTACAGGATGGTATTTCCAAAATAACATAAGCTGCAGCTTTCAGCATCAATTGGTCTTTGGCTTGATAACCGGAGTTGGTTTTGTTGATGCCGGGCTTTTCAGATTTTCAAGGCAATATTTCAGATTTTGCTTTGCACCTTCAAATTCCGGGAATATCAACAACGATTTCTCCAGGTAAATCTTCGCCTCTGCAAAATATTTATTATCCATTTTCAATACGGCTGACATATTTAGAGCGGCTGCATCAACAGGTACCTGCTGTTCATTTCCGTTTGGCATATTAAAGACAACCGCTATTTTATTGCTGTTACTGTCGGTCATCACTTTATGTATGCTGGCTTCACATTCTGAAAATCTTTTTAAACTATACTGACAAACAGCTAACTGGTAATAATAATAAGGATTTTTCAATAAGGGAGTTACTGTTTCATAATCTGTAACGGCATTTTTTATTTCACCCAGATTTTGATAACATTCTGCCGACCTTGCCAGTGCACTGATATTGGAAGGGTCTAATTGATAAACTTCTTTGGAAAGAATCAGGGAAGAATAATATGACTTTGTTGCAAAATAAAGCATCGCCATCGTATCCTTTAAAAGCAAAGCTTCATTTGAATTTGATTCGGAAATAATATTCTGCAGTGAATTGATAGCAACATTGATATCATTGTATTTGAGGGCATTTTGATACGTTTTATTAAAATGATCTTTTATACTGTCTCTGAAAGATTGCTGTGCTTTAGAGGGTTGGATGGATAAAATTACCAGAAAAGTTATGAGTATTTTCTTCATGTCTGTTCTTGATTGTGTTTGTCAAATATAGAAAATTAAGCCGAAAAGATGTTAAGACAAAAAGATGCGATTACTTTGTGTTATGTTGAAATGGAGGTCATACCTTTTCTGTTTTTTGTTATCGTACACGAATGCTTATGCACAGGAGGGAAAAGATTCTGTTATTTCTGTGGATAATAAAATGATCACCCTGAGTGAAGTGGTCATTGATAATAAATTAAATGTTCCGGGCTTTGTGGAGAGGATTAAGAATGACAGCAGTTTTTATAAAGCTTTCCGAAACCTGCATATTATAGGCTTTACTGCTTTTAATGATGTAAGGATGGTGGATAAGTCGGGGAAACTCAAAGCTTCATTATTCAGTAAAACAAAACAGGTACGTACAAAAAACTGTCGGTCAATGCTGGTGCTTGATGAAAAAGCTACCGGTGATTTCTATGATGAATCAAATGGGTATAATTATTACACAGCACAAATGTATGCTTCCCTTTTCTTTACCAAAGACAGTGTTTGTGGCGAAGACAATATTGTAAAAGGAAGGCTGATCTCAACAGAAGGAAAATCCGGGATGGAAAAACACAAAGAGCAATTAAAAATGCTGTTTTTTAACCCGGGAAGAAGGATCAACGGACTGCCTTTCATGAGCAATAAAACTGCCATTTACGAAGATAATATGGCGGATAAATACGACATGGAAATTGACATGGATTTCTACATGGGGCAGTATTGTTATATTTTTAAACAAAAGGTAAAAAAGGGTAGTGAAGATGATGTGGTGATCGATGAAATGACAACCTGGTTCAATGACAGTACATATGAAGTTGTGGCAAGGAATTATACTTTGAGTTATGGTGCATCCGTTTATGATTTTAAAGTAAACATGGAAGTGCAGATGACAACATTTAAAAACCTGACTGTTCCTTCGCTTATCCGATACAATGGCAACTGGAAAGCCATTTTTAAAAAAAGAGAAAG
>JBBKWV010000306.1:0-24070 GCA_037969135.1 Ferruginibacter sp. | reverse complement strand
TATTAAGCAAATTCAATATGTAAGAAATGCCGTAAAAGAAAACAGGCTTTCTAATCCGGATCTGGTCTCTGATCTGGATTGCGAGATTTATATGACTTCCAGAGGCAAAGCATGGGTTTGTACATTGGATCTGATTGTTGTTGGATTTGCTTATGTAGATTTAAAAGAACATAATATTTGGGCATTATTTGTTTTGCCTGAAAAAGAAAAAATGGGAATAGGCAAAGAATTGCTTAAGATCATGTTGGACTGGTATTTTAGTTTTAATGACCAAACAATTTGGTTAAGCACTTCGCCTGATACAAGAGCAGCATTGTTTTATAAAATGCAGGGTTGGGAAGAAATGGGTAGCTATGGAAAGGAAATTAAATTTGAAATGACGTTAAATATGTGGAAAAATAAAATAATAAATATTTCATTATAATATCATTATAATAAATACTTGCAATTAATAATTCGGTAAAAAAAATAATCGCATGCTTAAAATTAAATTTACATTTGAAACAACGAAAATATGAATGAGAAGTTAGCAGCATTGTGGAAAAAGAGGCCATTAATTATAAGTGGTCCATGTAGTGCAGAAACTGAAATGCAGGTGATTGAAACGGCACAAAAACTTGCTGCAACGGGGAAAGTAGATATGCTTCGGGCTGGAATTTGGAAACCAAGAACCAAACCAGGTTTGTTTGAAGGTATCGGTGTTGATGCTTTGGGTTGGCTTGAAACGGCAAAAAAAATTACCGGTTTACCAACAGCAGTGGAAGTGGCAACTGCAAAACACGTACAGGATGCAATGACGCAGCATGTGGATGTATTGTGGATTGGAGCCCGTACTACGGTAAATCCATTCAGTGTTCAGGAAATTGCCGATGCATTGCGAGGATCAGATGTGCCTGTGTTGGTGAAAAATCCTATCCATCCCGATCTTGAATTGTGGAGTGGAGCCCTGGAGCGATTGCAAAAAGCTGGCATTGAAAATATTGGAATGATTCACAGAGGGTTTTCATCCTATGGTAATATGGAATACCGGAATGCACCCATGTGGCATTTGCCGATAGAAATGAAAAGGCGTTTTCCGGGAATGCCGCTAATTTGCGACCCCTCTCATATTTGTGGAAACAGGATTTTATTACAGCAGGTTGCCCAGAAAAGCATTGACCTGGATTTTGGTGGACTGATGTTGGAAAGCCATATTGATCCCGACAATGCCTGGAGTGATGCAAAACAGCAGGTGACACCGGAACGGTTAAACGAAATTTTTGAATCCCTTATCTGGAGAAATGAAAATACTTCAGCAGCCGAATTCCTTTCCGCACTTTCGTATATAAGAGAACAGATCAATCAGGTTGATGACGAACTGTTGTTGCTTATTGGCCAAAGAATGAAACTCGCCGACAGGATCGGTGAATACAAAAGGGATAATAAGATCACTATTCTGCAAACCGGCAGGTGGAATGAGATTTTAGACAGGGCATATCAAAAAGGGGAAAAATTGGGACTCAGCAAAGAATTCATTGTAAGATATTTTGATGCGATACATTTGGAAAGTATCAATCATCAGAATAATATCATGAATGACAGCATTTAAAAAAATTTAGTATATATTAAAATGAGAAAAGCTACATACGTTTTTTCGCAAAGAAAAGTGGTCTGTATTTTCGATGAAATATTTGATGAAGTTACAGTAGGTTGTAAAAAAGACCAGGCTGTGATCATTACTGATGACAATGTATTTAACCTGCATAGTTCGAAAATGGAGGGCTTTCGGTTAATTAAGATCGAAGCAGGTGAAAAATTTAAAAGACAGTTTACAGTAGACAGGATCATTAAAGAACTGTTGGAAATGGAAGTAGATAAGCAAACCCTGATCATCGGCATTGGTGGCGGTGTGGTAACCGATATAGCAGGATATGTTGCCAGTATTTATAAAAGAGGTGTGCGGCTGGCATTGGTGCCTACTACGATTTTAAGTATGGTTGATGCCGCTATCGGAGGGAAGAATGGTGTAGATGTAGCTGTTTACAAAAATATGGTAGGCACAGTTTACCAACCTGAATTAATTTTTTATGACTATCGTTTCCTGGAAACATTGCCCGTGAAAGAATGGGTAAACGGTTTTGCAGAAATCATCAAACACGCTTGTATAAAAGACGAAATTCTTTTTAATACTCTCGAGAAGTATTCATTACATGAAATACAATCTGACAGTACGTTAATTTCTTCACTTATAGAACAGAATGTCAATATTAAAATGGATGTAGTTACTAAAGATGAGTATGAAAAAGCGGACAGGAAATTATTGAATTTCGGGCATACCATCGGGCATGCAATAGAAAACCTGCACCAACTTTCACATGGTCATGCCGTTAGTATTGGTATTGTGGCTGCCTGTACACTTTCTGAAAAGGTCAATGGATTACATTTTAATGATGCCCGTAGGGTAGTGGAATTACTTGCAAAATATCATTTGCCGGTAGACATTGAAACAGATTACAATAAAGTGTTTGAAGTATTGAGAATGGATAAAAAAAGAGAAGGGGATATTATGCACTTTGTCTTGTTGAATAAGATTGGCCAGGCAGAAGCCAAACCGGTAACGATGGAATACCTGAAAGAGAATTTAAAAAATATTCTATAATGAGGGCCGTCATCAATAGTTCGGTTTTAAAGGGTGAAATAACTGCACCAGTCAGTAAAAGTGCCATGCAACGTGCACTGGCACTTGCGTTATTGAATAACGGGAGAACGATCATTTTTAATCCCGGTAACAGTAATGATGATCTTGCGGCCCTGGGCATAATCAGGTCCCTAGGAGCAAAAATTGTCTATGGTGAAGGATTCCTGGAAATAAATAGTACCGGTGAAATAAAGGGAACTGCTGTGATTGATTGCGTGGAAAGTGGCCTGTCATTGAGAATGTTTGCAGCAATTGCAGGATTGGGAAAAGAAGAAATTATCCTGAAAGGTTCTGGTAGTTTATTAAAAAGGCCGATACATTTTATCGAGGATGTTTTTCCATTATTACAGGTTAAAGTGAAATCTGATAATGGATTTCTGCCACTGATTCTTAAAGGTCCCTTAGTTCCTAAAGAAATAACGATAGACGGATCCCGTAGTTCTCAATACCTGACAGGACTCTTGTTTGCATTTGCTGTATCTGCCACAAAGTCAACAATAATTACCGTAAATAATTTAGTAAGTAAACCTTATATAGATTTGAGCATCAGTTTGTTGGATATTTTCGGTTATAAAATTATAAATGAAAATTATACACAATTTCATGTTGAACCTGCAGAAAAAAAGGTAAGAGATATAACCTATTCAACAGAAGCAGACTGGAGTAATGCAGCATTCATCATGGTAGCCGCTGCTATTGCGGGTGAGGTTAAAATTAAAGGACTGGATCTTTTTTCAATGCAGGCAGACAGAGCAATTCTGGATGTGCTTATTGATGCCGGAGCAAATACAACAGTTGAAGGTAATTGTATACTGATAAATAATAGGGCTTCGTTAAAACCTTTTGCATTTGACGCAACGGAATGTCCGGATCTGTTTCCTCCGTTGGTTAGCCTGGCAGCTTTTTGTGAAGGGATATCCAGTATAAAAGGAATTTCCAGATTGGCTGACAAAGAAAGTAACAGGGCATTATCGCTTGCTGATGTATTTACTAAAATGGGTATAAAAATAGAATTGCAAGAAGATGAAATGATTATTTATGGGGGAACAGGGATTCAGGGAGCCAATGTATCTTCCCATCATGATCATCGGATAGCCATGGCTTGTTCCGTTGCAGCTTTGAGAGCAACTGCCGGGGTTAATATCACAGCTGCAGAAGCCGTGAATAAATCATACCCGCAATTTTACAATGATTTGCAAATGCTGGGCGCTGATGTATCTTTAACGGAAGAATAAAATTTTACAGGATGAATAGTTTTGGAAGAATTTTCAGGTTGGGCATTTTTGGCGAATCTCATGGTACCAATGTCGGTATTATTCTGGATGGTTGTCCGGCCGGATTGGCATTGGACCCCGAAGATTTCGTTATTGATATTGAAAGAAGAAAAGGGGGGATCCAAAAAGGAACAACTCCGAGAAAAGAAGATGATATTCCTGTTTTTATGTCAGGCGTTTTCAATGGCAAAACAACCGGTGCCCCTATTACCATCCGTTTTGAAAATAACAACAGCCGTTCTGCAGATTATGAAAAACACCGCGATATTCCCCGACCGGGTCATGCGGACTTTGTAGCTTCAAAAAAATTCAATGGCTTTGAAGATTACAGAGGCGGAGGCCATTTTAGCGGAAGGTTGACTGTATGCCTTGTAGCTGCAGGAGTAATAGCAAAAAAAATATTAGCAGCTACCGCAAAAGAAAATACGCAGGTAATATGTAAGGCAACAATTTTAGAAATTGGAGGAGAAAAAGATATTGAAGCCGGATTGCAAAAAGCAATTGAAGCTAAAGACAGTATTGGAGGTATTGTTGAATGCAGGATAGATGGCTTACCCGTTGGATTGGGAGAACCTTTTTTTGATTCTGTAGAATCATTGATCAGTCATGCTGTTTTTTCCATTCCGGCAATCAAAGGGATTGAATTTGGAGCAGGATTTTCTGCTGCTGCAATGAAGGGAAGCGAGCACAACGATGCAATGGAAGATCTGAATGGGAAAACAACCACAAATCATGCAGGCGGAATCGTTGGTGGGCTGACAAATGGCAATCAAATGGTTTTCAGGGTTGTTGTAAAACCAACTTCTTCCACACCCAAAGAGCAGCAAACCATCAATATGGAAACCGGGGAAATGGAAAATTTTGCTGTTAAAGGAAGGCATGACCTTTGTATTGCTTTGCGGGTTCCGGTTATTTTGGAAGCAGTAACTGCCTGTGTTTTAGTAGACTTGTTGATGCTCGAACAACAGATCAAAAGAGTTATTATTAATTAAGAACGGCACTTCATTTTCAGATTTAAGCTATTAAATAAAAAAACTCCGGAAAATTTTCCGGAGTTTTTAATAATAATATTCAATGCATACTTTACCAATTCCACCTGATTGCGCAGTTGGTTTTATTGTACGATCATAACCGTTCCTTTCATTTCAATAACTCTGCCGTTTTTATCAATGCCCTTTATGATCCACACATAAGCACCGAATGGTTGGGTTTTGCCTTTATATGTACCATCCCAGCCTTTGAGCCATTGATTGGTTTCAAATAGCAATTGTCCGTACCTGTTAAAAACCCTGAAATAATCTGTTTTTGCAATTCCAACCGGTATTGCACGGAAAATATCATTCAATCCATCACCGTTTGGTGAAAATGCATTTGGTACATAATAATTTGGTCCTTCGTATACTTTTACAAAAACGGTATCATATCCGATACAGCCTGCAATATCAGTAACTTTTAAAATAAACAACTGGTCATTGTTTAGTGTTGCCAGTGGATTTTGGGCTGTTGAAAAATTCAATGACGCTGCCGGTGCCCACAGGTAACTCACGCCACCTGTACCGTATAATTGATGAGCTACAGCACTGATTGCAATTGTATCGTGTCCTGCATAAGCAGGTACAGGAGGTTGAACGGTAACAATTACTTCGTCACTTACAGTAAAGTTACAACCATAGTTATCCGTAACCGTTAATGTATATATTTGAGAAGTAAATGGTGTGGCAACACTTACTGCATCAGTGGGAAATTCAACAGTACCTGCAGGCGTCCATGCATAATTCACTGTTCCCGACAGGTTGCTTGCACTTCCCCTGAGAATGGCATAAGTCAGATTACAAATTGCGGTATCGAGTCCGGCACTTACAACCGGTTTATGCAGTATATTCACTTGTATGGTATCTTCTCTGAAACATGCTCCCCATCTTGCATTCAATATATAAATAGCTGTATCAAGCGGAGTGGCTATGGCATTTTTAATTGTATCATTTGTAATGGTTGCCGGTAAGGTTATAAGCGGGTAAAGAGGCCGCCATTTGTAAATAGAGGATCCAGTATTGGTTTGGGGTTGAAAAGTAACTGATTTACCAACGCAAATGGTTGTATCGTTTCCAAGTGTTAGGAACATATTATCAACCAGTACCACAGTGGTGCCGGCATTGGCAATACAGCCATTGACATCCTTAACTTTTATATTTGGATAAGCGCCTACTGCAGGAGCAATAAAAACATTTCCTGCCTGGTAACTTGTTCCATTATTAAAGGAATATTGTAACGGAGCAGTTCCGCCTGTACCCGTTACAGTGATAGTTCCATCATTACCATCACAACTTGCAGGTAATGTATTGACTGCCGATGCAGTTAATAAGGAAGGTTCAGAAAGCGTAACAGTTGTATCAAATGCACAACCTGCAAAATCCCTGATCCTGAATGTATATATGCCTGCTCCCAGACCTGTAAAAATTCCACTTGTCTGGTTTGTTACACCAGCATTTTTTGAAAAGTCATAAGGTGAAACACCACCGGAGGGCATGAGTGTAATCGTTCCATTCAGATTCCCATTACATAAAGGCATTACCATTGATACGGTAGTTGTAATCGGGGAATTGGTAACCAGGGTTGCATTATTTGTACCCGTACAGCCAATTGCATCATTAATAGAAATCAGATAACTCCCAATGGCAAGTCCGCTGAATACATTGCTTGCCTGCATGGGGCCGCCATTTATTGAATACATATAAGGAGTTGTACCACTGTTAGGAGTGATCGTAATTGTTCCGTTATTGATATTTGAACATGGAGGATCTGTCTGCGACACAGTGGAACTGATGTTGGTACCTGCAATTACAGTTGCACTGGTAGTACCTGTACATCCGATCACATCTGTAAATGCCAATGTATAAGTTGCCGGTGCCAACCCTGTAAAAATATTACTAGGCTGAAACGGGCCTCCATTTATCGAAAATTGATAGGGTGCAGTACCGGTTGTTGGATTTACGGTTATTGTTCCGTTGCTGACAGTGGGGCAACTGGTATTAACTGCATTAGCTGTTCCGCTAAGTCCGGTGCCGGCATTAACCGTTACCAATGCACTTCCGCTACATCCGTTTGCATCCTGAAATACAACTGTATGAGATCCGGATGCTACAGCGGTGAAAATATTAGAAGCCTGTGAAGGACCTCCATCCAATGCATAATTATATGGGGCAGTTCCTGTGGTAGGCGTAACCGTGATAGTCCCGTTATTTACTCCCGGACAAGAAGTAGCAGTTGCAATTGCAGTACCTGAAATACCTACTCCGGTTAAAACAGTTATACTGCGGGTTCCAGAACAGCCATTAGCATCTCTGATTGTTACGGTATGTAATCCTGCGGAAACACCGGTAAAAATATTGCTTGCCTGAGCCGGAGCTCCATCTAAAGAATAAGTATATGGAGCAGTGCCACTTGTTGGTGTTATGGTAATAGTTCCGTTGTTTACACCCGGGCAGGAAGTAGCAGTTGCCAACCCTGTTGAAGTAATGCCCGAACCTGTACTTACAAAAACAGATCTTGTTCCGGTACATCCGTTTGCATCTGTGATGACAATGCTATGGGTACCTGAAGTTAATCCTGTAAAAATATTGCTTGCCTGAGACGGTCCACCATCAATGGTAAAACTATAGGGTGCAGTTCCGCTGGTAGGCGTGATTGTAATGGTACCATTATTGATACCGGCACAACTCGTGGCTGTGGTTGTGGAAGTGGATGTAATAGCAGTTCCTGCAGCTACATTCACATTCAATGAACCGGTGCAACCAAGTACATCCGTGAATACAATGGCATATGCTCCTGGTGCCAGACCAGAAAAAATATTGCTTGCCTGAGCGGGTCCGCCATTTAATGTATAGGTATATGGTGCTGTACCGGCGGTAGGGGTAACAGTAATGCTGCCATTTGTTACGCCCGGACAACTGGTTCCGGTTACAGTATTGGTAGAAGGTAAAGAACTGATACTCGTTACCGTTATCAACACAGTGTTGTTACATCCACCGGCATCCTGTGCAAAAACAGTATGCGGTCCGGAAGCAAGCCCGGTAAAAATATTAGATGCCTGCAACGGTCCTCCGTCAATAGAATATTGATAAGGGGCAACGCCACCGGCTACAGTCACTGTAATGGTGCCGGTATTCATACCACAGGTTGTAGGGGTCATCGTTGCCGTTACCGGTAAACTTGCCTGCCTGATAACATTGATCGTATCCAAACTGTATATAAATGCACCGGGTGTTGGGTCATCAATTTTCTGATACGTGGTTTTTATAACAAACAAACTGTTACCAGCCGGCGGGCATATATTGGGGAAAGTTGTTTCGAAAGTATTTGCATCAATACGGGTTGTATCACCTGTTGCCACAACAGTACCTGTTGCATCCAGTAATACCACTGATCTATATAACGGGGCCCCCTGTAAAGGAATAAAACGCCAGGTTTCATTCATGCCAATACTTCCCCAGGCAGGATCTGTAGCTTTTCTGCCTGTTGCCATGATGCCTTTCGTTTTTGTAAAATCCTGTAAACCGATCATCGCTTTACCATCATTCCAACCTGTACAGATTTGTTTATCTTTTACAAATACTTCAATTACACCGGTTGATTCATGTAATATGATCTGGTGGGTGTTTTCAATTAAATTCTGACACGCAGTTAAAAATAACGGCACTTTGTAAAAACTGAGTACCCATTTTCTGTTTGGCGCAGTGCCAATAACATTGTATTTGATCTTCTGCGTCGGTGAAGTTGTATAGCCCGGGTTAAGATCATGGTATGGCCCCATTATCAATGCCCTGTCGTATAATGCACTTGGTAAGTTTTCGCCGGGATTTCCGGTTGTTGGACTCAAGGCTCCTCCTGAATTTAAAATACCATAATGACTGAATGCACCTGATTTCGAAACATCAAATGAAACGTATCCGTTGGTACTTACAATTAATGAATTATACGTTGTACCATAAAATGGAAACCCAAAAGGAAGTGCGATCGGAGTTGAATAGGTATCATCAATTGTTAAACTGGTGGAGGGACCGGCTCCGCCCGGATCAACATAAGGCCGGCAGGCAGATCCTGCTGAAACTTCTTTAAAAGAATAATCCGTGGCCAAACTACGCAAATCTGGAAAATGACCTTTAACAACAAAACAAGCTGTATTGCAACCTAAAATGGTATCTCTGGGGCAGCTAAAGGATAAATCCTGTGATTTTAGGGTAAAAATTATGCACGTAAGACTTATGAACAGTAGAATTTTTTTCATTACTGATATATGATTTTATCGATAAATTTCAGCCTTGAAGATAATTATTTTATACTGAAATAGCTATTAATTAATGCGTTAGCATTAAAAAGGTCATATACTTAAAAAGATCATTTGGCAAATGGTTATTTAGCAATTAGTTGTAAATGGGAAAAAAATTTAGTTAACGGCATTTTGAAGAATGGGGAGTACAATTTTAGATGCATTTTCTGCATCATGATAAATCCGGATCATCGCTTTTTGAAAATCTGATTCATTTGCTTCCGGTATATGCATGAATTTTTGGGGATTCCGATCTACTAATGGAAACCAACTACTTTGAATCTGAATCATGATCCTATGACCTTTTTTAAATTTATGCGCTACATCGTTCAGGTTGAATTTTACTTTTGTAATTTGATCGGGAATAAATGCTTCAGACTTTTCAAAACTGTTCCTGAATTTCCCCCGGATCACTTCAGCCCTTACCAGTCTTTGGGTACCTGCCATTTGAAAACCTTTGGGCGCATTTTTTATATTGGGTTCATTGTCGGGTAAAACATCGATCAATTTTACAATAAAATCTGCATCAGTACCGGTTATGCTTACTAGCAGATCTGCAATTATTTTACCAGAGAGGGTTATATCTTCTGATAAAACATCTGTTTCAAATAAAACCACATCCGGACGAATAGAAGCAAAGCGCTGGTCTTCGGCCATGTATTCATTATTTCTTCTCCCAAAAATGCCATTGGTATAGGGTACAGGTTTGGAAGGGTCACTCAGGTATTCATCATATCCACTCCCTTTTTTTAATGAAAGACCATTGTTGTTGTTTAAATAGTAATCGGTATAAATTACATCTTGCGGCGGCCAGGATGTATATTTTTTCCATTCGTTACTTCCTGTTTCAAAAACGGTGGCTTCTGTTGCATTGAAATTCCCTTTGTCTTTTAAATAATAATTAAAAAATAGGGTTTGCAATGAATCCTGAAAATAGTTGCTAGTATTGCTTCCAAATTCCTGGTAGGCAAATTTCGACCAGTCGGCGCCGGCCCATGATCCGTGAGTCCAGGGGCCCATAACAAGCATATTGTTATTGTTTTTACTTTGTGATTCAATGGCATGATATGTTTCCAAAGCGCCGAAAAGGTCCTCTGCATCAAACCATCCCCCAACAACCAATGTGGGAATGCTGATGTCTTTTAAATGCTTTCTTATGTTCCTGGCTTTCCAGTATGCATCGTAGCTATCGTGTTTCAGATACTCATCCCAAATATAACTTTGGTTGTTAAAATATTTTTCAGACTGGCTGTTTTTAACAGGACCCAGATTTAAAAAAAAGGAATACATATCCTTTGTATTCAGATCAAATATTTGGGAGCCATAATCTTTCACAGGCCCTGTTCTTGGTTTTCCGAAATAATTCATAAAATTAAAATTATCCATCAGGAAAAAAGCGCCGTTGTGATTCACATCATCACCCAAAAATTCATCGGAAACAGGTGCCTGCGGGCTAACTGCTTTGATGGCCGGATGTGCGGCAGGTAAAGATGCCGATGCGTAAAACCCAGGGTATGAAATACCATAAAGCCCTACGCGGCCGTTGTTGTTTTTTATATTTTTTAATAACCAATCTACTGTATCGTATGTATCACTGCTTTCGTCAACATCTTTTTTTGAATTTTTATTACTGATATAAGGCGTTACTTCCAGATTGGTTCCTTCGCTCATGTAACGGCCACGCACATCCTGGTATACAAAAATGTATTTTTCTTTCATCAGATTTGTGTCTGGCCCGATCCTGTTTGAATAATTAGAATCACCGTAAGGACCTGCAGAATAGGGGGTACGCTCCATTAAAAAAGGATATTTTTCTGCATTGTCATTTGGAACATAAATCACCGTGTACAGTCTTATCCCATCCCTCATGGAAATTGTTGTATCGATCTTGGTAAAATTTTCCTTTACAAAATTTGACTTTGTCTGTGCCTTTAGTCCTCCGGAACAAAGTATAGCAAAAGCAAAAATTATTTTGTTCATTAATTTTTTATTATTGGTAAAATGAATTTCGTTTGATTGTTTACATCATAGTATATACGGATGATTGATTTTTGAAAATCACTGTTACTTGCTTTGTAGATATCAATGAATTGTTGCGGATTTCTGTCTGCCAATGGAAACCAGCTGCTTTGGATCTGTATCATGATGCGGTGCCCTTTTTTAAAAGTATGGGCAACATCCGGCAATTCAAATTTTATATGAGTGATCTTATTTTGCACAAACGGCTCAGGATTTTCAAAACTATTTCTAAATTTACCTCTCATTATTTCACCTCTTACCAGCATTTGGTAACCACCCATGGGATAAGATTTTCCATTACCTTTTATATTTGCAGGATATTCAAAATTATCAGGAAAGACATCGATAATTTTTACTGCAAAGTCTGCATCTGTTGTTGAAATACTTGTTACCAGGTCTGCGATTACAGGTCCCGCTAGTGTAATATCTTCATTCAGTTCATCCATTTCAAAGGTCAATACATCGGGCCTTCGTGAAGCAAAGCGCTGGTCATCCGTCATATATTCCCTGGTACGTTTATCGTGAACGTCTTCAGTGTAGGGAACCGGGTGAGCAGGATCGCTGATATATTCCAAATAGCCATTTTGTAAATCAGTTTTTTTTAAAGTTGATGATACTGAATCAAAGGATAATTTATTCCCCGGGATAATATAAAGATTTTTGTAATCCACATTATCCGGTGGCCATTTTGAAAATTGTTTCCATTTATTTTCACCCGGAAAAAATATACTTGCTTCCGGAATGCCACTCACAGTTCCTTTATTTTTTAAATAATAGTTGAAAAAGGGGATCTCAATATTTTGTTGATAATACTCAGAAGTATTGCTTTCGAAGCGAATATTTCCAAGGAAGCTTCCTTCCCGGCTCCATTGTCCGTGGTACCAGGGACCCATAACGATCTTACTGTTGCTTTGCGGACTTTGAGATTCGGCTGCTTTATAACTGTTCCAGGCTCCCCAACAATCTTCTGCATCAAACAAACCGCCTACCCAAAGCATGGCGGGTTTTATATTGTACAGTCCCACCCTGGCATTGCGTGCCTTCCACCAGCTATCATAATTTGGATGCTTATACATTTCATGCCAAAACTTTATACTGTCACCGATCATCGTAGCAAGATTCTTTAAAGCACCCGCCTCTAAAAAGAATTTATAATTGTCTTTAATAGGAGTTGTAAAACCTCCTCCATAATCTTTTGTAGGTACAGGCCTGGGTTTGCCAAAATTCGAATAAAATGAAAATCCATCCATGGCAAAAAATACTCCTTTGTGATGAAAGTCATCTCCAATAAACCAATCGGTAACTGGAGCCTGCGGGCTTACCGCTTTCAATGCAGGGTGGCCGCTCAATGCTGCTTCCGTAGCATAAAATCCAGGATAAGATGTTCCCCGCACTCCCACATTGCCATTATTATTTTGAATATTTTTTACCAGCCAGTCAATGGTGTCATAACTATCACTTGCTTCATCGATATCCTGATTATTTTTTTTTTCTTTAATATATGGACGTACATCCTCATAAACCCCATCACTCATGTAGCGGCCACGTACGTCCTGCTGTACAAAAATATAATGCTCTCTGGAATATTCTTTATAAGTGTTGGTTGTCCAGTAATAACTATCAAACTCCTCCCCATAGGGACTACAAGAATAAGGAGTTCTTTCAAGCAATATTGGATGCTTTTCTGATCTGTCTTTAGGAAGGTAGATAGAGGTGAACAATTTAATACCATCTCTCATGGGTATCATTTTTTCTATTTTGATGTAATTATTTATAAACCAACTGCTATCTGCATTTTGTGCATATAATGCAGGAACCAGGAAATTGATGAAAACATAAAGAAGGATCTTTTGCATGTTCATTTGATTTTAGAGTGCTAAATTTAGTGAAACTAACTGAGTAATACCATGAAAGAGAACGAACTATTGATTAGCAGTTTTTATACCGCCTTTCAAAACCTGGATCATGAAAAAATGAATGCTTGTTATCATGCAGATATTGTATTTTTTGACCCGGCATTTGGGTTATTGCGGGGCATAGAAGTAAATGCTATGTGGGAGATGCTTTGTAAAAATGCGGTAAACTTTTCATTGGTATATGGAAACATCGTTGCTTTGGACAATGAGTATTATACCTGCGAATGGATTGCCAGTTATACTTTTTCAAAAACCGGCAGAAGGGTTGTTAATAAAGTAAAAGCACACATGATGATTGCTGAAGGTAAGATCATTGAACACAGCGATGGGTTCAGTTTACATAAATGGAGTATGATGGCTATCGGCTTCAGTGGCTGGTTATTCGGATGGAATACTTTTTATCAGAATAAAATAAAAAAGCAGGCAAGGAGAAGCCTGGAGAAATTTATGGGGAGTAGAAAATGAACGCATTGAAATACGATCAATCATTACAGACTATTGCAAACTCCAAAAACTGTATGTATATTTCATGATTAATTAACCAAAACTACTTTACCATGAACACAGCATTCATCAATAATTTAAACTGGCTGGCCATTTTTTGCGGAGCGTTGGGATATTTTGCTCTTGGAGCATTGTGGTATTCAAAGATATTATTTGCAAATAAATGGATTGAATTTACAAAAGTGGATGTAAATGATCCCAATGCCAAAAAAGGTATGGGATTGTTGATGGCAATGTCTTTTGTATGGATGTTCATTGCTGCAATTGGTATCGCCATACTCCGCGACCGGATTGGTGATATTTCGGGATGGATGGGCGGAGTAAAACTGGGTACTTTTACCGGATTGTTTTTTGGTGCATCGGCACTGAGTATTTCATATTTATATGAAAAAAGGCCAGCTGGTTTATATTGGATCAATGCCGGTTATACAGTGGTTGGAAACATTGTTGCTGCAATTATTATTTGCAGCTGGCTGTAAATGAATATTAATTACCGGATAATACGTTAAACTATTATACGCATTATCCGGTATCAAAAAGTTAATCTACTCTGGATATTTTTACCATGTTTGTGGGTAAATGTTTTTCTACCGGGGTGCTTCCTGTATTGATAACCACATCTCCGGTTTTGAGAAAGGCTCTTTCTTTCAGGATATTTATCTGATCAAAAATAATATCATCCAGACTTTCTTCTTCTGCATAATAAAATGCACGTACTCCCCAGCTTAAACCAAGCTGACTGATCAGTGTTCTTTCTTTACTGAAGATATACAGCGGACATTTTGGCCGGTAACTGCTAAGCATAAATGCAGTATAACCGCTCTGCGTCATACCGATAAGGGCATTGGCTTCAGAATCTTTTGCAAGTTTGCATGCTGTATAGCAAATGGCATCACTTAAAAAAGAAGGAGAATGGGGCTGAGGTGCCAGCATATCTTCTTTGTTATAATCATATACTGATTTCTCCACTTCCAGGATAATTTTTGACATGGTTTGCACAACAAGTAATGGGTAATTTCCTGTTGCTGTTTCTCCACTCAGCATTACAGCATCTGCACCCTCCATAACAGCATTCGCAACATCGCTTACTTCACTTCTGTTTGGTTTGGTTCGGTCAATCATACTTTCCATCATTTGTGTGGCAACGATGACTGGTTTTGCCCGATGCATACACATGCGAATGATGTCTTTTTGAATAATGGGAACCTGTTCAACCGGGATCTCAACACCCAGATCGCCGCGGGCTACCATTATGCCATCACTTTCTACAATAATATCCCGAAGATTTTTTAATGCTTCAGGCATTTCAATTTTTGCAATGACTTTTATTTTACTGTTATGGTTTTTTATGATCTTTTTTAATTCAATAATGTCAATTGCTTTCCGCACAAATGAAAGTGCCAGCCAGTCAATTTTTTGTGTAAAAATAAATTCCAGGTCTTTGAGGTCTTTTTCTGTAAGTGAGGCCATTGTCAAATCACTATCGGGAAGGTTTACCCCTTTTTTGGGAAGTAAGGTCCCTCCCAATGTAACACTCATTAAAATTTCAGTAGAACTCAAGATCTTTTTTACATTCAATTCCATTTTGCCATCGTCGAGAAATATCCTTTCACCGGGTTTGACATCCGTTCCCAGTTTTGGATATGAAACATAGATCTTGTCTTTATTTCCAACCATTTTTTCGGTAGTAAAAATAAATTCATCTCCATCTTTCAATTCTAAACTGCCATATTCCAGTTCACCAACACGCAGTTTGGGTCCCTGCAGATCTGCGAGTATAGAAATATTATACGGTTCACTTTTTATGATCTTATGAATATTGTCTATTACATTTTTTTTATCCTCGTGACTGCCATGAGAAAAATTAAGTCTGAAAACATTTACACCCGCCTTTACCAAATCCAGTAATTTTTCATAGGTATCACAGGCAGGACCAACAGTTGCTACAATTTTTGTTCTTTTATGTGAATGTGCTTTCCCTGCTTCTTTATCCATCTCCTGATGGAGGTATTTGCTGATGTTTTTACTCATGCTGATATTTTTAAGTTTTTACTAAATAGGATACAGGATATTCCCGATACTTGAAATATAATAAGATTCTATATTAATGATGTTGCTTATAATAGTTATCATGTTCTCCTTTTCTGAAACGGCATTTAAGTTGCCAGTATTTTTACAATTTTCATCCATTCTTCACTTATTTTTTGTTTCTTTTTCACTGCTTCATCCAACGGGGTAAAATTCATTTTATTATTTACAATACCCACAAATATATTGTGTCTTCCTTCTATCAGGCATTCAACTGCAGAATAGCCCATACGGCTTGCAATCAGTCTGTCGAAGCAGGTAGGAGAGCCGCCACGCTGGATATGGCCAAGGATACATAATCTGGTCTCCATCAGGGGTAAACGTTCTTTGATCAGTTTTGCCAGTTCCATCCCGCCAAATTCATCACCTTCGGCTACTACGATAAGGTTAACCAGTTTTTTTCTTTTTTCTTTTTCCTCAAGCGATCTGATGATATCTTCGATATCCGTTTTTCTTTCGGGGATGAGAATATTTTCAGCACCGGTTGCAATTCCGCTGTGTAGTGCAATATAGCCGGCATCTCTGCCCATCACTTCAATAATAAACAAACGGTCATGTGCATCCGCCGTATCCCTGATCTTATCTATGGCTTCTACGGCAGTATTAACTGCAGTATCAAATCCGATCGTAAAATCTGTGCCTGCAATATCCTTATCAATGGTGCCCGGAAGCCCGATACAGGGAATGTCGAACTCATTACTGAATATTTGCGCACCCCTGAAACTGCCATCACCACCCAGTATCACCAGGCCATCAATACCCCTTTTCTTCAGATTGTTATATGCTTTTTCTCTTCCTTCATATTCAAAAAATTCTTTGCATCTTGCCGTTTTCAAAATGGTACCACCCCGTTGTATTATGTTTGCAACACTTCTGCTTTCCATTTGTATGATATCATCTTCAACCATTCCGCTGTATCCACGCATCACACCAAAAACTTCCAGGTTATAATAGATACCTGTACGAACTACCGAACGTATACATGCATTCATACCCGGGCTGTCACCTCCACTGCATAAAACCCCGATCTTAGTAACTTTTCTTTTCATTTTTTCAAGATTTTTTATTTCTTACATTCTTTCCGGAACAGCTGTTCCCAACAGCTGCATACCGCTTTTCAATACATTGGATGCCATTACGGACAACTGTAACCGAAGTTGTTTTTTTATTTCTGATTCTGCGTTTGCAATGGAATGTTCGGCATAAAACGAATTGAATATTTTTGCAACAAGGAAAACATAATTTGCTATGGCTGATGGGTTCAGTTCTTTTGCGGCCTGTTGTATAACAGCAGGATATTGTTCCAGCGTTTTAATAACTTCTTTTTCCAGTTTTAAAAGATCCACGCCAGCCGGCATGTTTCCGGTATACGGTTCTTTACGCAGGATGCTTTTAATTCTAGCATAAGTATATTGTACAAAAGGACCTGTAAATCCATGAAAATCTATAGACTCTTCGGGATTAAAGATCATTTTCTTTTTGGGATCAACCCGGAGTAAATAAAACTTCATAGCACCCATGCCAATCGTTTTATAAAGTGATTCCAGTTCCCCGGGATTAAAATCTTTTACTTTCCCCAATTCTTCTGTATGCTTTTTTGCGGTGGCGATCATTTCATCAACCATATCATCTGCATCTACAACGGTTCCTTCCCGGCTTTTCATTTTGCCTGAGGGTAATTCAACCATTCCATAACTCAAATGATAAATATTTTCTGCATTGGGGAGTTGCAGTTTTTCTGCGATCAGTTTCAGCACTTTCATGTGGTAATTCTGTTCATCACCAATTACATAAATGCTCTGATCAATTTTGTATTCTTCATATTTCTGCTGGGCCAAACCGATATCCTGGGTGATATAAACAGAAGTGCCGTCTTTGCGTTGTACAATTTTTCTGTCTAATCCATCATCGGTAAGATCTATCCAAACACTGCTATCAGTATCTTTTACAAAAACAGATTTCTTTAAACCTTCCTCAACAATTTTTTTTCCCAGTAAATAGGTATTGCTTTCGTAGTAGGTTTTATCAAAATCGCTTCCGATACTTTTATACGTAACATCAAAACCTGCATATACCCAGCTGTTCATTGTCCTCCACAGATCCATCACTTCGGGTTTGCCGGCTTCCCAATCCTGCAGCATTTGCTGGGTATCTTTCATTATCGGCGCCTGCATCTCGGCTTCTGCAGTGCTCATGCCGTTTTCAATGAGTTCTTTAACCTGTCTTTTATATTCGTCATTGAATTTTACATAGTACTCACCCACAAAATGATCTCCTTTGGTTTTGGTCGTTTGCGGAGTGGCACCATTGGCAAATAATTGCCAGGCGATCATACTTTTACAAATATGAATACCCCGGTCGTTCACTATGCAGCTTTTATACACCTCATACCCATTGGCTTTTAAAATTTCAGCAACAGACCATCCCAGAAAATTATTTCTCAGATGACCAAGGTGAAGTGGTTTATTGGTATTGGGAGATGAATATTCAACCATTACTTTTTTGCCGTTCACGGGTTGTTTGCCAAAACAAATGTCCTGATGGTTTTTTTGAAGAAATGCTATCCAGTATTTTTCTGAAACGGAAATGTTGAGGAACCCTTTAATTATATTAAAGCCCGTAAATATGCCGGGGTTGTTTTTTGTAAGATGTTCACCCAATTGCTCACCAATTGTTTCAGGAGATAATTTTAAATTTTTTACCAGTGAAAATAAGACTACCGTATAATCACCCTCAAATTCTGGTTTGGTTTGGTTAACCTGAAAATCATTTGGAGAAAAAAGACGATCATATAAGGTACCCAGACTTTCAATTGTTTTCTCTTGTAAGATGTGTAAAATGGACATATTATAAATTCGATACCAACAAATGTACTTATTTCATCTTTAATAACCTGTTCCACTGATATTAAGTTATTAAGTAAATAGGTTATAATAATGGCAATGATAATTGATTATCCATTCATAATAATTTGAAATTATTGCATACAGCCTTCTTATTTAAATGGAAGATATACTTTACAGGTGGGTGCAAAGCATTTTTAAAAACAGGTAACTTTATTTGGTTGAATTTTAAAACATGCTTAAAAAAAAGATATGAGAAGAACATTATTCGTTTTATCGATTTTTATTATTTGTTTTTCAGCGGCTGGACAAAGCAAGCAAAAACCATGTAGCCTTATGGAAGCCGGGCAGTTTGATTTCTGGCTTGGTAACTGGGATCTATATTCTGCCGATACACTTACCGGAACAAATAATATCCAAAAACTAATGGATGGATGTGCTTTACAGGAAAATTTTGAAAGCCGGGCTTCCGGATATTCCGGAAAAAGCTGGAGTATGTATAATCCTCAATTAAAAGTATGGGAGCAAACCTGGATTGATAATCAAGGGAGTTTTATTTACCTCACCGGAAAATTTGAACAGGGAAAGATGACCTTAACTACTGCTCCAAGAAAAATTCCTAATGGAAAAGAGATGATCAACCGCATGGTTTTTCACAATATAGCCAGTGATAGTTTTGACTGGGAATGGGAATCTACATCGGATAATGGAAGCACCTGGGTCAATGGCTGGCATATACACTATAAGCGAAAATAGTAATATGTTTTTTTTTATAAAACGCCTCTTTAATTTTTCATTTGCGGAAAACAAATTTAAATTCCTGTCTTTTTCTCCTGCCAATTATCCATTACCTTTGCACACTTTTTAATAATTATGATAAGTGCAAATAATATAACCCTTGCTTATGGCAAGAGGGTTTTGTTCGACGAAGTAAACATCAATTTCACTAAGGGGAATTGCTATGGTGTGATTGGTGCCAATGGTGCCGGCAAATCTACTTTCCTTAAAATTATCAGTGGAGAAATTGACCCCAATAAAGGTACAATTGATATCACCCCGGGTGAAAGAATGGCTGTATTAAACCAAAATCAGTTTGCTTTTGATGAGGTAACCGTTTTGAACACAGTTATGATGGGCCACAAAAAAATGTGGAAAGTAATGCATGAGCGGGATGCCATTTATGCTAAAGAAGATTTTACAGAAGCGGATGGTATTAAAGCAGGAGAACTGGAGCACGATTTTGGAGAAATGGGTGGTTATACCGCTGAAAGTGATGCGGCCACTTTTTTAAGTGAATTGGGTGTTAAAGATGATTTGCATCAGCAGTTGATGAAAGATATCAGCGCTAACCTGAAAGTAAGGGTATTGCTGGCACAGGCATTATTTGGTAATCCGGATATCTTATTACTGGATGAGCCTACGAATAACCTGGATGTGGAGACGATCAGCTGGTTGGAAAATTTCCTGGCCGACTACCAGAACATCGTATTGGTTGTTAGTCACGATCGTCACTTTTTGGATGCCGTGTGTACCCATGTTGCCGATGTAGATAAACAAAAAATAAAAGTGTACACGGGTAATTATACATTCTGGTATGAAAGTTCTCAATTGGCTGCCAGGCAGGCTTCTGATAAGAATAAGAAAATGGAGGATAAGAAGAAAGACCTGTTGGAATTTATTGCCCGATTCAGTGCCAATGCATCAAAATCCAAACAGGCTACCTCCCGTAAAAAGGCGCTGGATAAACTGGTCTTTGAAGATATAACTGCCAGTAACAGAAAATATCCCGGTATCATTTTCAAACAGGACAGGGAAGTGGGAAATGAAATCTTGAAAGTGGATAATCTGTCTAAATCCGTTGATGGTAAAAATATTTTCAGTAAAATAAAATTCGATATTCAAAAGGGAGATAAGATCGCTTTTATCAGCCGCGATCCGATAGCGTTAACTACTTTTTTTGAAATGATCAATGGGAGGTTAAAGGCCGATAATGGAACTTACGAATGGGGAACCACTGTTACTACCGCTTATCTTCCAAATGACAACAGCGAATATTTTAACGGAAGCACATTGAATTTAATGGATTGGTTACGTCAGTATGTACCTCCAACAACGAAAGACGTAGATGAGGATTTTTTACGAGGCTTTCTAGGAAAAATGCTGTTCAGCGGTGATGAGATCCTGAAAAAGACCAATGTATTAAGCGGGGGAGAGAAAGTGCGTTGTATGATCAGCAAGATGATGTTGCAAAACCCCAATGTGCTGATATTGGATGAGCCTACCAACCACCTGGATCTGGAGAGCATCATTTCTTTCAATGATAATATGATCGCTTACAACAGTATCATCCTGTTTACAACCCATGATCACCAGTTCATGCAAACAGTTGCAAACAGGATCATAGAACTTACGCCAAAAGGTATGATAGATAAACTGATGACCTATGATGAATATCTTGCCGATGACCGCGTGAAAGCAATGAGAGAAGAATTGTATAGTTAATCAGTTTAAAGGCCTGGAATGAAACAAAAAATTACAACAGTACTGGATTTTTTTTATCCGCCTTTTCAGAAGTTCATGCCGCTTCAAACATTTCGCTATGCTGCTTGTGGAGGTTTTAATACTTTATTGGGTTTAACGGTTTATTTTATCGGGTATCATTATCTTTTTGCCCGGGAAAATTTTGATTTCGGTTTTTTTGCTTTTAAACCTCATATTGCCGCTCTTTTCCTGTCATTTTGTGTTTCTTTCCTTGTGGGCTTTTTTTTAAGTAAATATGTGGTATTCATCGGATCTAATTTAAAAGGAAGGATACAATTATTCCGTTATTTCCTCTCCTTAATGATCAATTTGGTCATCAATTATCTTTTATTGAAACTTTTTGTAGAGATATTTTTGTGGGATGTGTTTTCAAGTCAGCTGATAACAACGGTTGTAGTTATTACCATCAGCTATCTCAGCCAGAAACATTTTAGCTTTGGTGTAAAAAAATAAACCCACTTAAGATAAGTTTTTTTAATACTCCGAAATTTAATATACTTCAACTGTCAAGTACTTTACACGAAATTTCCCCCTGGAAAAACTATTGTGTTATTATATCATTTGTATATTTAATTTATTCTTTCAAAGACCTGTCAGTTATGGATAGTGATTTTTTCTCCATCTGACAATTTTGCACTCCAATTGGCTTGGCACAATGATTGACTATTTGTTATCAAATAATAAAAAATAAAATCATGGGAAAGATAATAGGAATTGACCTCGGAACAACAAATAGTTGTGTTGCAGTTATGGAAGGAAATGAGCCGGTTGTAATCGCAAACGATGAAGGACGCCGTACAACACCTTCTGTAGTTGCATTTTTAAAGAATGGGGAACGCAAAGTAGGTGATCCTGCCAAGCGTCAGGCAATTACAAATCCTCAAAACACTATTTCCAGTGTGAAACGTTTTATGGGCCGCCAGTTTAATGAGGTTACTGAAGAAAGTACTCACTGGAGCTATAAAGTGGTAAAAGGTGACAATAATACGGTAAGAATTGACATAGATGGCAGAATGTACACTCCACAGGAGATTAGTGCAATGGTATTACAGAAAATGAAAAAGACTGCCGAAGATTACCTGGGTCATGAAGTAAATGAAGCGGTAATTACCGTGCCGGCCTATTTTAATGATGCCCAGCGCCAGGCTACAAAAGAAGCCGGAGAAGTTGCCGGTTTGAACGTTCGCAGAATTGTAAATGAACCAACGGCCGCAGCATTGGCTTACGGACTGGATAAAAAAGGAAAGGACCAGAAAATAGCTGTATTTGACCTCGGTGGTGGAACATTTGATATTTCTGTACTTGAGTTGGGTGATGGTGTATTTGAAGTGAAATCTACCAATGGTGATACCCATCTGGGTGGTGACGACTTTGACAAAGTGATCATGGACTGGTTAGCAGATGAATTTAAGAAAGAAGAAGCCATCGATCTGCGCAAAGACCCAATGGCTTTACAACGTTTAAAAGAAGCATCTGAAAAAGCAAAGGTTGAATTATCTTCTTCAGCAGAAACAGAGATCAACCTTCCATATGTAACTGCAGTAGATGGTGTTCCAAAACACCTGGTGAAAAAACTGACCCGTGCAAAATTTGAGCAACTGGCCGATAAATTATTTGAGCGTTGCCTGCAACCATGTGAAAAGGCTTTGAAGGATGCCGGAATGAGTACATCCCAGATTGATGAAGTGATTTTAGTTGGTGGTAGTACCCGTATTCCCAAAGTGCAGGAAATTGTGGAGAAATTCTTTAATAAAAAACCAAACCGCAGTGTTAACCCGGATGAAGTTGTAGCCATTGGTGCTGCTATTCAGGGTGCAGTTTTAACCGGTGAAGTAAAAGATGTATTGTTGCTTGATGTAACTCCTTTAAGCCTTGGAATTGAAACCATGGGTGGAGTGATGACCCGTTTGATTGAGAGCAATACAACAATACCAACAAAAAAATCTGAAACCTTCAGTACAGCAAGTGATAACCAGCCCGGTGTTCAGATACATGTTTTACAGGGCGAAAGGCCTATGTCGAACCAAAATAAGAGTTTGGGAATGTTTAATCTTGATGGTATTCCTCCTGCACCTCGCGGTGTTCCTCAGGTAGAAGTTACCTTTGATATTGATGCAAATGGTATCCTGCATGTAAGTGCAAAAGATAAAGGTACCGGCAAAGAACAAAAGATCCGTATTGAAGCAGGTAGTGGTTTGAGCAAAGAGGAAATTGAAACAATGAGGAATGATGCCAAAGCAAATGAAGAGTCTGATAAAAAGGAAAAAGAAAAAGTAGAAAAGATTAACCAGGCTGATAGTTTGATCTTCCAGACAGAAAAGCAACTGAAAGATTTTGGTGAAAAAATTTCTGCTGATAAAAAAACGCCTATTGAAGAAGCATTGTCTTCATTAAAAGAAGCACATAAATCACAGGATATTGCACAGATCGATACTGCAATGGCTGCTTTGAATGCTGCATGGGCAACTGCGAGTGAGGAAATGTACAAAGCAACGCAGGAAACTGCAAGCGAAGGCGCTGCAGATGGCCAACAGGCAGAGGGAAATAACGGGCAGGAACAAACGGCAGATGCAGGCGGTGAAAATGTTACCGATGCGGAATTTGAAGAAGTAAAGTAAGATATAAGCTTAATATATAAAAAGCCCCGGAACTATTTCCGGGGCAGCATATTTATTAAGGTCATTTTTTATTTCACTTCTTCAAATTCAGCATCGGTAACATTTTCACCACTAGCATCTGCCGTTTGTTCCTGTCCGTTATTCCCCTCTGCCTGTTGGCCATCCGCAGCGCCTTCGCTTGCAGTTTCCTGCGTTGCTTTGTACATTTCCTCACTCGCAGTTGCCCATGCAGCATTCAAAGCAGCCATTGCAGTATCGATCTGT
>JBBKWV010000305.1:0-4005 GCA_037969135.1 Ferruginibacter sp. | reverse complement strand
CATATTATTAATATTATTTATTATTCTTTCTTTATTGAATATCTGTAGTTCACATGAGATTGGGTTTGAATTATCTGCATCAAAATTGAGATAAATGGCAATCGGAAATATAGTTAAACCTGTAAATATTTTTACGGATAATTGTTTGAAAATAAAAATTTTCAGATCATTTATTCTTCTATATAATGAATTTGTTATAATATCGATTAAAACGACTTATTAATTATTGATTTGGATTTAGATTTTCGTTTCATATAATTGTAGATTGTTCTATATTAGAGATAAATCAATCATTTTATCAATAGAATTTAAGTGTTTATGAAAAAAATGAATTTTACGCGGGGAGATATTTTTGGTGGAGTAACTGCCGGGATCGTTGCTTTACCACTTGCACTGGCTTTTGGTGTTCAATCAGGACTCGGTGCTGCAGCCGGATTATATGGAGCAATATTTCTTGGATTTTTCGCGGCAATTTTTGGTGGCACCCCGTCGCAGATCAGTGGACCAACTGGACCAATGACGGTAGTATCTGCAGCAACTATTGCTTCATTTATTGCTATTTCAGGTAATGTTCAAAGTGCTATTGGAGCAATGGTTGCCTGCTTTATCCTTGCGGGACTGTTTCAAATAATTATGGGTGTATTGAAAATAGGAACACTCATAAAATATATACCCTATCCGGTTATTTCAGGTTTTATGAGTGGGATAGGTGTTATAATAATATTGCTCCAATTATTTCCTGCAATTGGCCAAAACTCACCGGCATCAACCATTGAAGTTGTAAAAAAAATTGGACCTGCACTTGCAAATATTGATGTTTATGCGCTTATTTATACGATGGCAACGATAATAATTATTTATGGATTTCCGAAAATCACAAAAGCAATTCCAAGCACGTTGGTTGCATTACTTTCCATAACTTTTCTTTCTGTAATTCTGGGGCACGAATTACCTGTAATCGGGAATATTCCCGAAGGATTTCCACCATTACATTTCGATTCATTATTTTCAATTCCTTCTTCTTATTATATCATTATTATTGAAGCGGCCATTACACTTGCAGCATTGGGTGCAATTGATTCTTTACTTACTTCAGTAGTGGCAGATAATTTTACCAAAACGAAACACAACAGCAACCGGGAATTGATCGGACAGGGAATCGGGAACTCCATTGCGGGTATCTTTGCAGGTATTCCGGGTGCAGGTGCAACCATGCGTACACTAGTAAATATCCGTTCGGGGGGCAGGGGGCGTATATCAGGTGTTATTCATTCTTTGGTTTTGCTGGTAGTATTGCTGGGTGCCGGGAAATACGCTGCATTGATACCCAAATCTGTATTGGCCGGAATTTTAATAACTGTGGGTATTGGAATTTTGGATTATAAAGGGTTTAAACATATTCGCAAAGTACCTCGTACTGATGTTGTTATTATGATCATTGTTTTGCTGGTTACTGTATTTCTTGATCTGTTATTGGCAGTAGGAATTGGTATGATACTGGCATCTTTTTTATTTATGAAACAAATGAGTGATATTGTAGCAGAACGTACAAAAACATCCTCTTTTACACCCAATATTGAAGGGGCTACTTCTGATATTATTACCTTACCTGATTCTCTTATAAATAATGTTTTAATCAAAGATATTGATGGCCCCATGTTTTTCGGATTTGCATCGGATTTTCAGGATCAAATAAACAGATTAAAAAAGATTGATTTTGTTATTATCAGGATGAAAAAAGTCCCTTTTATTGATCAGACGGGATTGTATGCTCTGGAAGATGCAATACTTTCTTTAGAGCAACGGAATATCAATGTCTTATTATCCGGTCTGCAACAACAACCCGAAGATAAAATTCGGGCTATAAAGATCATTCCGGGTCTGGTATCGGAAATACACATTTTTAAAGATGCAAATCTGGCTATTAAATGGTTAATTGAAAATCATGAAAGTGAGGAAAATAATTTGGATTAGGATTAAAGTATTCAAGTGTATATCTTGTTCATTTTAAATAAAAATAAAAATAAAAACCCTGCCCGTTACACTAGGGGCAGGGTTGGTTTTCACGGAGTATAATTTAAGTCGCAACCTTGGTACTACGACTATACCAGTATCCAACAATTGCACCTACAACAGCACCAAATAATGCATTTGCAGTTACATCTACCAAAGCCATTCGTAGACGCATCAGGCGCATAAAAGAAACAAAAAACATGTCGAAGCTCAATGTCATCAGAAAGAATACGATCAAGCCACAGATAAATCCTTTGGAAATACTGTTTGCACCTGAAACATCCATTATATAAGCCAGTAATAATCCCGAAGCCAGGTTAGCAACAATAAGTGCCCACATGATGGGGGCTTCCCTGTTTAAGCCTTCATAATGAATTGTGTTTGCATCGTAAAAGTCGTGCAATAGAATTCCGAAAACCAGCCAGCCCAAAAAAAATGAAATTACAGCGGCTATAAACCCTCCAATCAATATTTTTGATTTCATAAAAATGGTTTTTGTGAAAGAATGAAAACTTACAGAAGTAAGATATAGTTTAATATAATAATTTTTTATAAAGAATTATCAACAGGTCTGAATATCCTCAAAAACAGTAAAGTTGAACTTATATGCATGAAATAGAAGATGTTTTACATTGGCTAAAACCATCGTTATTTATCAACTTTATGTAACTTTACGGTTCTGGTTTAAATCCTGTCTGCTAATTAAAATTGAAAAACTTATGGATAATCATTTTAGAGGTGAGGTATGGAAATCAGTTACAATCAATCACAAATTTCATGAAGGGTGTAAGTTGGAAGTCTCCAGTAACGGTCGTATAAGAACATTTAATAGATTATCAATAGGGAATATTATCAAAGGCTCCCATGTTAACGGATATCCAATTGTAAGGCTTAAGTTATTTACGGAGAGAACAAAGAAAGTGGAGAAAGAATTAATATTGTTGCGAAAGCAGGTTCATGAACAGCAAAAGCTTGTTCGTTTACTTTCTGGTAAAAAAATGCTGGAGGCTAAAAAGATATTAGAAGAGTACAGGGCAATACTTCGCAAGAGAGCAAATGTTGATTTGAAAGATCGGGTAATTTATTATCACTCTTTGATACACCGTCTGGTAGCAATCAGGTTTTTAAATAAACCTTCTGAAGAACAAACTATTGTTGCACACATTGATTACGATAAAGAAAATAATGATTACCGTAATTTAAAGTGGATGTCACAAGAAGAAAACAGGATTCATCAGCAAAAAAGTCCTCTAGTAATTGCTGAAAAAAAGCAGCGAAAAAACAGTTTGAAATTTGTAAAAAGTTATAAACTAACGGTAACGCGTGTCATGCTGTTAAAAAAACTGTTACAGGAGGGAAAGCCAATTAAAAATCTGGCGAAACAATTCAAGATCACCGAAACTCAGGTAATCCGTATTAAAAATGGTGTGAACTGGGGATTGATAAAAGCTGCTGAATAAGATCAGGTGAAAATCTGATTTGCTGTAATTTTGTATATCATCTTCATTTTATTAACAATTAATTGGCTGGGAACTTACTAATGTCTTGCAAGTATTTCCGTCTTAACCAACGAGCGCCTAAATGGCTCTGTTATGAAAAAGACAATATACAGCCAGGAAATTTTACTTCAACCGGACTGCGGTATTTTTAAAAAAGAGTTTGCTGAGTTAAATAAAAATGACCATTCAAAAATGTTGTCAAATAAAGAGAAGTTAAGCAAATTGTGCTGGGATGGGATGTTGCCGGAAATTCTTCCGGAAATCTGTGAAATCAATGATAATGGCAAATGCTTAACACTTTGGGAAATCAACGAAACAGGCAAATTGCTGGATTTAAGATTTGGCGAATTTGAAATACCAATTGATAATTTATTTTCCATTAATCCATTTATTATTATTACCAATTCAGGATTAAATTGATCAATTTACATTGATTAATGAATTGTTATCTTAATACATCGTTAATTTTATTTTACTCCGGATTTTCCGAGAT
>JBBKWV010000304.1:0-20402 GCA_037969135.1 Ferruginibacter sp. | reverse complement strand
AAAGGAATGAATGCTGTTAATGTAACAGTTATTGGATAAATTAAAGTCATTTAAATTTCTATGGGTTATTGTTTAAATACAATAACCCATTTTTTATTTTCACCATTTCCATTATTTTTATATTTCAATCATAAATAGTACAAATGAAACCATTTTTTTTATTTATTTCGCTGATCCTTGGGTCTCATGCTTTCAGTCAGAAAAGCAAATCCCTGATCGTATTAACCAAGGGGCAAAATTTTATCGTTAAAACAACGGCAACTTTGGAAGTTGATATGGGCATGGGTATGGAAATGAAAAACAATACTTCATCTCAAACAAATTTCACTGTAATTGATTCTGACGATAATAATTATATCATCAGCAGTACATTGACCGGATTAAAACTTTCCATGGATTTCATGGGACAACAAACAAACTATGATTCCGATCTTAAGGCTGATAAAGATTCTGAAATCGGTAAGACAATTAAAAATATTAATATTCCGGATACGTTGACTGTCAATAAATATTCAGCAATTGCTGTTTCAAATAAAAAACAGGTACCGGAACAAAAGGATGATATGTCAAATCCTTTTGACGGAATCTTTGATACTTTTTCAAAAAATAATAATGCCGGAACTGTTTCTGAAACATTTTTTATCATCCCCACGGGTAAAAAAATTACAGATACCTGGACAGATTCCAGCAGTACAAAAGATCATAAGATCATAAAAACTTTCACATTAAAATCTATCGATAACAATATTGCAACTGTTTTAGAAGCTGCCAAAACAGAAAGCACACTACAGACAGAAGTAGAAGGAGGTATGCAGATCTCGATAAATATGACTACAAACTCTAATAGTGAGATCATTTCCGACAGTAAAACTTCCAGGGTAATTAAGCGTACAACCAATGCAGATATAACCGGGAGTTTAGATGTTATGGGACAATCTGCCCCGATAACCGGAAAATCCGGTACAGTTTCTCTTTATGAATATTGATTTTAGATTTTATTTATTTGTTTGTTTTGCAAATTAAAATACCCCGCTGCTGTAATAAAACATAGTAGTGCAATAATGAACCAGAGATTAGAAAATCCAATATAAAAAGCGATAACTGCCCCTGCCCCGCTTCCAATTACCTGAGCCAGACTCCATGCCATGGTGTACATGCCGGCATACTGTCCACGATTTTGCTGATTGCTCAGGCTGATATAATAGCTGTTCATAAAAGGCATGCCGGTCATTTCTGCGATGGTAATGATGAGGATTGAAATCAAGGCTACCACAAATCCATTTTCCAGTGGTAAATTCAATACCAAGAAGGCAACACCCATAAATATGGATCCATAACTCATAAGTAATAAATATGGCTTTCGTCCTTCCAGTTTAAATACCAACACCATTTCTACCAGAGCAATCAGTATCCCATTTATTGCCATTACACATCCGATCCAAAATTCATTCAAATGCAATTTTTCTTTAAAGAACAAAGGGATTGTTGTGAACATTTGAAAAAAGCAGATCGCAAATAATACAGTTAACACAAGGAATTTCAAAAAATTCATATCATGGATCGGCTTTACAGCATTGTCTTTTTTTTCTTCCTGATGGAAAAAAGTCTTTTGCTGCAATAAAGTCACTCTGGGCAAAATGATCAGTAAAGAAATGGCTGCTGCTATATTTGTGAACCCGTCGGTCCAGAATAATAGATGATAATTGAATGAGGCTAAAAAGCCACCCAGAGCAACTCCAACGCCCCATCCGATATTAATTGCCAATCTTACCAGAGAGAAGGATTGTGTTCTGTTCTTTTCATTACTGTAATGGGCAATTGCAGAAGAATTTGCAGGTCTGAATGATTCATTTACCATACTCAGAAAAAATGTAGCAATACAAATTCCTTCATAACTGCGCATTTGCCCAAGTACAATAAATAAAATGCCTCCGAAAAACAACGCAATAAACTGTGTATAATAAAATCCGTATTTATCAGTTATTTTTCCGCCTAAAAAAGCACCTACAACAGAACCAATACCGTAAATAGCAACAATAAAACCTCCCTGTTTTGTAGAAAACCCCAGGTGCTTACTGTACAAGGTCATAAAGGCCAGCACCATGGTTCCACTTCTGTTTATAAGCATCACAATACTCAATAACCATATCCTGCGTGATAACCCATTGTAGGCATTCTTATATAAACGAATTGCAGGTGAGATCATATTTAAGGTGGAAATATTTTAAACCATTTTAAAATTGTCTGATTTTGACATTGCTTCAAAAACAGTTTTAACAATGGGTGGCGGTTTACAAATTTTTCTTTTTTGAATATCAATCCAGGCGCCGTCTAAATTTATGGTCGCAGCCAGTAGCTTTCCATTTTTCCATATCTCATGTACCATGCTCCAGCGGGAGAAATCCGGATTGCCTTTGGATAATTTTAAATTCACAAGAACATCATCCCCGAATTTTATTTCCTTTTTAAAATAACATTCTTCCCGGAAAATGACAGGGCCTATACCGTGCTCTTTCATTACCTCAACGGTTAAACCATTTTCAACTAAAAATGCCATGCGGCAGAATGCGCCGAAATCATAATACTTAGAATGGAGAACATGAAAATTAGGATCCAGGTCTGCCCATCGTATTTCCGTTTTTATATTAAATGTGTTCATGGAAAACCAGTTTAGGTAAAAATAAAAAATCCTTTTCGCATTGGACGAAAAGGATTTTAAACGGTTTCAAATAAATTTATTTGTATAAAATCTCATAATATTCTTTTGCCATTCGGTTGCTATCGAATTGCAAACGCACGTCTCGCATACCATTTTTGATAATCTGTCGCCACACGTTTGGATTGTCGTAATACATAGGCAGTATCTGGTTTTCCAGAATATCATACATTTTTTCAAGATCATATTCATCCTGCTCATGTACATTCATATTATCATAATCGGCCATCGGAACTACAAATCCATTGTTACCATGATTAATAAATTCGCAGATCCATCCATCATTCGTGCTGAAATTAACAGCTCCGTTCATAGCAGCTGTCATACCACTGGTACCACTTGCTTCTCTGGGAACACGTGGATTATTCAGCCAAACATCTGAAGCTTGTTTTAATCTTTTACTAAGTGAAAGTTCATATCCGATACAAACAGCAACATTATCATATTTCTTACTGAGGTCTACTAAAAAATTAAAGTCGCTGATAGCCGGATAGTCAACAGGGTATGGTTTACCTGCCCAGATGATCTGTACCGGATATTTTGTACTGTTGATCATAGCTTCAAACCGTTCCTGGTTTCTGGTAATTAATTCGGCCCGTTTGTACCCCGCAAACCTGCGTGCCCAAACAATAGTAAGAACATCGGGATCCAATAATTTACCAGTCTGATCAGCGACTATATCCATGGCCCGCTTTTTCAAAAATCTTTTTCTGTCAATAAATGCATCAATATTATGATCATCAATAAAATGATACAATTGTTTATCGGCCCAATAATGCCAGTTTTGTGCATTGGTGATTGATCTGATTTCACAAATATCTTCGTACTTATTCCACATTTTCCTGCTCACTTCCCCATGTAACTGACTCACCCCATTTGCCAGTTTTGCAAAACGCAAGGCCGCCAGAGAATGATTAAACTGGTCATCAGTGATGCCGGTTAGTTCCCTCACTTTTTCCAAAGGAATTCCGCTGAAATAACTCATTTTTTCACAAAGGAAAATATCATGCTTTTCATTGCCCGCTTCTTCCGGTGTGTGCGTTGTAAATACAAGTCGTTTTCTTACTTCCTCTTTACTGCCATACTTTTTGTATAAATAAAATGCAGCACTAACTGCATGTGCTTCATTCAAATGATATAATGCAGGATTAAAATTCAATTCATCAATAAGCTTTGCCCCACCTGCGCCCAGCAAAATAAATTGTGCAACCTTGGTGGCAACATTTGCATCATATAAGCGGTGAGTGATCGTTTGTGAAACATAATCATTTTCAGGAAGGTCTGTACTCAACAAAAACAATGGAGCACTTTTAAAAGTTTCAGGATTTAAATAGTATACTTTTACCCAAACAGGATTTTCGTGAATATTGATCTGAAATTTAATTCCGGTATCTTCCAGAAAATTATATATTTTTTCATTCCATTGTACCTGCAGAGTTTGATCCTGGTTACGGGCCTGATCATAATAACCATATTTCCATAAAATTCCAACTCCTATCAGGTTCTGACGCAATTCATATGCGCTGCGTAAATGTGAACCGCTTAAAAAGCCAAGTCCTCCGCTATATATTTTTAAAGGCTGATGAATGGCAAATTCCATTGAAAAATATGCAATCCGTTTGTTAAAAGATTGGTCAACCGGATAGGGAACTTCATACTGAGAAAAATTCATATTTGAAAATAATTTGGCTGCAATATAAACCCGTTTTAATTAATCACCATAGGTATTCCCAAATAATAATTTATGTATAAATGCAGACGGATGCTGCACAATAGGTCTGTTTTAGGTAAATAGAAAAATATATTTTAGATTTGTCTAAATATTAATTTCGATGACTCATACCGTTACGGAAGAGAATTATATTAAGGCCATTTATCATTTACAGCATATTCATGATAAAGTAAGTACAACATTGCTTTCTGATGAAATAAAAACCCGCCCTGCTTCAGTTACAGATATGCTTAAAAAATTAAGAACAAAGAGAATTGTAAATTATCAGCGGTATAAAGGGTTTACATTAACAGACATCGGAAATAAAACTGCATTAACGATCATCCGCAAACACCGTTTATGGGAATATTTTCTGGTAAATAAACTGGGATTTGACTGGGATAAAGTGCATAATGTTGCTGAAGAGCTTGAACACATAACCAGCAGTGAACTGATCATCAGGCTGGATAATTATTTAGGATTCCCGTCATTTGACCCACATGGTGACCCCATACCGGATAGTAAAGGGAAAATTAAAATTCTCAAACAATCAAATATAATGACCCTTCCAATAAAAAAAATGGTGACTGTAAGTTCTGTAAAGAATCAAAGTCCGGAGATGCTTGAATTATTGAATCATTTCAGGATAGGGATCGGAACAAAACTAAAAGTAACAAAACGGTTTGAATTTGACGGGTCTGTTGAAATAAAAATTGACAAGCAAACTGCAACCATTGTCAGTAAACTGGTTGCACAAAATGTTTATTGCATTGTATGAAGCAAACGACAAACGATGATCATTCACTGAGTGAAGTACACGGTTCGGTGGATACCACTACAAAACCAAAAAGCTGGAAAAAGATATTCTCTTTTTTAGGGCCTGCCTATCTTGTAAGTGTTGGATATATGGATCCCGGAAACTGGGCTACCGATCTTGCAGGAGGCAGCAAATATGGTTACACACTTATTTGGGTTTTGCTGATGAGTAACCTGATGGCTTTGTTATTGCAAAGTCTGAGTGCCAGGCTTGGGATCGTAAGGGGACGTGATCTGGCGCAAGCTAACAGGGAAACATACCCGAAAGTTGTTAATTTTATCCTGTGGGTAATGGCCGAAATTGCCATTGCCGCAATGGATCTTGCTGAAGTACTGGGAATGGCTATCGGTATTCAATTGCTTACCGGCCTGCCTTTGATCTGGGGTGTATCTATCACTGTACTTGATACTTTTTTATTGCTTTATTTGCAAAGGCTTGGTATCCGGAAAATGGAAGCTTTTATTATTGTACTGATTGCAGTCATCGGATTTTGTTTCCTGATCAATATCATCATAGCCCAACCACAGCTTTTTGAAGTTTTAAAGGGATTGGTGCCATCTCTTCCAGAGGCAAAAGATCTTTATGCAGCCAAATCAATGAGCAATGCCCTTCCGAAAGAAACAGCATTATATCTTGCAATAGGCATTATCGGAGCAACTGTTATGCCCCACAATCTATATCTGCATTCTGCATTGGTACAGACCAGAAAAATAAAAAAAGACAAAGCAGGTATTAAACAGGCGTTAAAATTCAGCTTCATTGACAGTGCGATCGCACTTAATATCGCTTTTCTGATTAATGCGGCAATACTCATCCTCGCTGCAACTGTATTTTTCAAAACAGGGAGAACGGACGTGGGAGAAATTCACCAGGCTTTTGAATTACTCTCTCCCATGCTTGGGTCTTCCATCGCTTCAACATTATTTGCTGTTGCTTTAATAGCTTCCGGGCAAAGTTCAACCATCACAGGAACATTGGCCGGGCAAATCGTTATGGAAGGATATCTGCGGTTAAGGATCAATCCGCTCATGCGCAGATTGATTACCCGTTTGATTGCAATCATTCCCGCAATAATCATCATTGCAGTTTTTGGTGAAAATGAGGTGGATAGTTTATTGATCTTCAGCCAGGTGATCCTCAGTCTTCAATTAGGCTTTGCCGTTATACCACTAATCCATTTTGTAAGTGATAAGAAAACGATGGGGAGTTTTGCCATCAAACCTTTTATTCAGTTTCTTTCCTGGCTGGTTGCTGCAGTATTGGTTTACCTCAATATTAAAATGGTAGCGGATGAAGCAACTGATTTCTTTTCAACATCTGATAATATAACCGGCAAGATCATAATCATTTTAACCAGTTTGGGTTTTATTGCTTTATTGGTTTATTCCATCATTTTCCCGCTGATATCAAAAAAGAAAAACAAAGGTTCCATACTTATGCACCCGGATATTATTGGTTTGGAGAAACTGGAAATACCTGTTTACAAAAAAATTGCGGTGGCATTGGATTTCAGTGAGAATGATTCAAAACTTATCGCTGCTGCAATCGGGCTTGCAAAACCGGAAACCACTTTCGTTTTGATACATATCGTTGAAAGCGCTTCCGCCATATTACTGGGCAATGAAACCGATGACTATGAAACAAAGAAGGATAAGGAAAGGCTGGAACTTTATGCAAAAGAATTAACTGAAAAAGGATTTCTAACAAAGGCTGTATTGGGTTTCCGGCACAGCGCAAAAGAAATCGTTAGAATTGTAAAAGTAGAATCGGCTGATATTCTTATTGTGGGCGCCCATGGCCATACAGGGTTGAAAGATTTTATTTATGGTGAAACCGTAAATGCAGTACGACATGAATTGAAAATACCGGTATTGGTGGTTAATTTGTAATAATGGACAATTTGTTTTCAATAATCTTATTCCATTTTTCCTGAAAAACTGTTTCCTGTCCGTTTTTCGTCTGACCATCATACTCATCCTGCATTTTATTCATGATCTCGAGGCATTCATCATATATACGCGGTAAAAGAATATTATAATCACTTACAGAGAATTTTATCTCCCGGATCTTTTCAACAAAAATGGATGCTGCTATATAACTGATATCAAAATGATGCTGTTCATGATTTAAAATATATGCTGTGTTTCTTCCTGGTTTAACCCATGATTTCTCCTTATTGAAATAACAATAAACGGAAATTTCCAATTCTCCCTTTCCTTTTGAAGACTTCATACTTGCATTATAGCCAAAGCCAGACATTGTGATAGCTGCTGTTTTGCTGTTATCAGCAGGAGGCCTCCCTTTAAAATTATCCCAGCGAAGTTTATTTTCCGTTGAATAATACAGCACTTCCGATGAGGGCATAGAAGTATGTCTTGTCCATTCCAGTCTTGTGGAAATTTGTGCCGATAAATTTACTGGTAAAACAAGTAAAATGTAAATCGCGATTTTTTTCATTTGATCAACTTTAAATCTATAAGCCAAAACAAACATCATTATTGTAAATAATAATACAAATAAGAGATTATTATAAAAAACTTAACAAATTGCAGATTGTACAGTTTGATCATTTTACCAGTCGCTGGTAGATTAACTTTAGCAGTTGATCTATATCCTGGTTTTCCATACATTTAAAATGTTCGAGAGGACATTTATGGTAGCCAATTTTACTGCAGGGTCTGCATTTTAAACCCTTTACTTCAACTACATCAAATTGTTTTACAGACTTGCTTCCATAAAACGGGTACATGCCAAAAACGATGGACGTATTACCCCAAATGGAGATTATATTTTTTTGTAAAGCAGCTGCAATATGCATCAGACCGGTATCATGTGATATTACCAGTTTTGATTGCCGGACCAGATCAGCAGATTCATTCAGATTAAATTTACCGCAGGAATTATAAATTTTAATATTATCAACAGAAGCAATCTTTTCCCCTTCCTCAAAATCTTCTTTTCCTCCCAATAGGATAACCGGATGATCGATCTTTAAACACAACTCCTGTAATTTATGAATGGGTAATTTTTTTGTAGTATAAGTTGCTGCAATAACAAGAGCTATAAATCCTGCTGAATGTGAAGTCGGGATCTCTGATTCTCTTACAGTATCTTTCACCGGAATGAAATAATCCAGCCCCATTCCATCATCAATTACTCCCAATGAAGCCACCGTTTCCAAACTTCTTTCCGTTATATGTTCAGCGGGCATGATGTTGATGTTGAGATTCGTCAGGAGGAATTTTTCAACATTCAGTTTGTTGATAGAATAAGATTTTTTCTTCAACGCTTTCTTAATCCTTAAACTTCTCAGGTTATTATGCAGATCTATTACATAATCATAATTTTCCTTTTTCAGATCTTCAATGACAGCAGGAAGATCATCATTTAAATAAAAGAATTTGTCAATATAAGGATTTGACTCAGTAACAATTTTGTAATTGGACTTGGTAACAAAATGTATTACAGCGTTTGGCAATTGTTTTTTTAAACAACGGAATACGGGTGTAGTTAAAACGATATCACCTATCGAAGAAAATCGTATGATCAATATTTTAGGCAATTATATTCATGTATTTAAGTTTCAACATAATTCAAATCTTTACCAAATGTTTCTTCAATAAAAAATGCGGCAGTTATTGTTATGAGCATGATGATAATTGCTGTGATCCATCCGCCGGTATAATAATCTGTCATGTTTCGGACTGTCTTGAATAATGGCAGGATGAAAACTGCCAGCATCCCCCTTACCATATTGGGTATCGTAGTTGCTGCAGTTGCACGCAGATTGGTGCCAAATTGTTCTGCTGCCATGGTCACAAAAATAGCCCAGAACCCTGTTCCAAAACCCAATCCGGCACAAATCCAATACATTTGAGCTGCAGTTCCGTTCCATTGAGTGGTAAAAAACAGTATCATGAAAACAGCTGTTATCCCATAAAAAAGAAAGAGCGCTTTTTTTCTGCTTTTGAACCACTGGCTGATAAACCCAATCAAAATATCACCGATTGAAATTGCAACATACGCATACATGATCGCTTTTCCCGGATCCACTTTTTCCCTGATACCCATCGCCTCGCCAAATTCTCCGGAAAAAGAAACCAGTACTCCTATTACAAACCAGGTTGGCAACCCAATAAAGATATTCAGCAGATACTTTTTTAATCGTTTTGCGTTTGTAAAAAGCATAAAAAAATTCCCTCTTTTTATATCCAGTCTTTTTACCTGTTCAAACATCCCGGATTCGAAAACGGATATCCGAAGTATTAATAATAACATCCCCAGTCCTCCTCCAATAAAATAACAGGTTCGCCAATGGAAATTCTCTTTCATAAAAAAAGCAACCACTGCACCTGTTAAGCCAATACCGGCAACCATTGATGTTGCCATTCCTCTTTTTTCTTTTGTTGTTAATTCTGAAACAAGTGTAATCCCCGCACCCAATTCTCCAGCCAGTCCCAGGCCGGCTATGAAACGGATCAATTTATATTGTTCAACAGTTTGAACAAAACCATTGGCAATATTTGCCAGTGAGTATAGTATGATTGAACCAAACAATACACTTAACCTTCCTTTTTTATCACCCATTACACCCCAAAATATCCCTCCCAGTAACAACCCGGCCATTTGCCATATCAATATTCCTTCTCCGTCTGTAGTTATTTGGGATTTTGTTAAGCCTAATGATTCAAGGCTTGGGATACGAATAATACTAAATAAGAGTAAATCGTATATATCTACAAAATATCCCAGAGCAGCAACCAGGACGGCAATGCTTAAAATGGAGGTTGATTGCTTATGCTCCATAAACTGATTATTTGGAATTTTTTTCTGAAGCGGGATTAGCTTTTTTTGAGATAAAAAGTTTATATAAAACCGGTAAAGTTGTAACAACTATGATGATGATTGTAATGGCTTCAATGTGATCTTTCAGACTTAAACCAAATTGTTTCAATACCCAGGTCTGTAAAAAATAACCTCCCAGCATCATAGAAGTTACCCAGGCGATACTGCCGATGGTATTATAAAAAATAAAAGTTTTGCGTGGCATTTTCACTATCCCTGCAACGATGGGTGCAAAGGTTCTGATTATGGGCAGAAATTTAGCCAGGAAGATAGTAGCCTTCCCATAATGATCGTAGAAGTCTTTTGCTTTTAATAAATGTTTGCGTTTGAACAACCATGTTTCCTTTCGTTCAAACAACAACGGCCCGGCTTTATTGCCAAACCAGTAACCCACCATATTGCCAATTATGGAAGCGATGATCACAAGTATTAAGACAAAGACATAGTGTAATCCAAAAAATTCTTTCGCCAGTTCATCCATATAAATTCCGGCTGCAAAAAGCAAAGAATCCCCGGGCAAAAAGAATCCAACAAATAATCCTGTTTCAGCAAAAATGATAAACAACATAAAATAAAGCCCGCCATTGTTGATTATCCATTCAATAAACTGATGTATTAATCCACCTTTCTCCTCCATAAAAAATAATTATAAATTCTATTATAAATTAATCAGGTATAAATTCTAAAGCTTTTTTATCATCAAATTCTCCTTCCCACCTTGCAATAACGCAGCTGGCAAGGGTATTACCAATAACATTCACAGATGTACGGGCCATATCCATCAATTCATCAATACCCAATATTGCCATGATCGGCCATAAAGGCAATCCAAATGAGGATGCAGTACCCAACAGAATTACCAATGATGCTCTTGGTACACCTGCCACTCCTTTGCTGGTAAGCATCAGCGTTAAACCCATAAAAACCTGTTCTCCGATACTCATGTTTATCCCGGCAGCCTGTGCAACAAAAACGGATGCCAATGATAAGTAAAGTGTTGTCCCATCCAGATTGAATGTATATCCGGTTGGAAGTACAAATGAAACAATTTTTCTTGGAACCCCAAATTTTTCCATGTTTTCCATGGCTATAGGTAATGCTGATTCAGAGCTGGTAGTTGCGAAAGCAATGGAAACCGGTTCTGATACGGCTCTGATAAATTGTTTTATTGGTAATTTAATTATCAATGCCACAGGCACGAATACCAGCAGTATGAATGCAAGGAGTGCAACATATAAGGTGAACAGCAATTTCAACAGGTTAAATAATACATCCAACCCCAAATGACCAACGGTTACGGCGATGGCAGCCCCTACTCCAAAAGGAGCAAAGTACATGATGATGTTGGTGAATTTAAACATTGTTTCTGCCAAACTTTCCGTAAAGTCAAGCATTGGTTTGCGCTTTTTTTCACTTAACATAGCAAGAGCAACTGCGAAAATGATACTGAATACAACAATCGGAAGCACGTCGCCATTATAAATTGACTTCACAATATTTTCTGGGAAAATATGTAACACAACATCCTGCCAACCCTGTGGTTTTACTTCTGGTAAATGTTCCACAAATCCGGCTGGTAAAACAATACCATTGCCTGCACCAGAAATATTTATAGCTACTAAACCGATAAACAAAGCAATAGTTGTAACAACTTCAAAGTACAATATGGATTTCCATCCCATACGGCCAACTTGCTTCAGACTAGAATGACCGGCAATTCCAACAACAAGGGTTGAAAAAAGAATGGGTCCGATGATGGTTTTTACCAACCGGAGGAATATCTGACTTAAGACTTTCAGATTTTGCGAAAATACCGGAAAATCAAGTCCTATCTCAATCCCGATCAACATACTTATCAGAATCCAGGTTGTTAACGAACGCTTGAATAATGCATATATGATAATACTTACCAGAAAAGCCCACCTGATGCCAAACAACAAAGGTTCAGCTATCGATACTATTTCCCTTAAATGTAAAAAATATAAAATTGCTAAAATTGTGAACAATAGCAGAGAAAGTAATCCGGCATTCCTTTGATTCATTTTATTTTTTTAATCTACAGCATCAAAACTAACAGAAAGTTTGTGTTCTGAAAAATCAATATTTACAAATACCAATTAACACATATTATGGTTGCAATATAATATTAATAATCAGTTTACATGTTCTGAATAAATTTAAAAAATAGATAGCCGGTTGTTTAATTTAAAAGTTTATTCTTACTTTTCCATTCTATTTTTCATAAAATCAACCAACTGTATGAGTTTATTTGTAAGAAAACCAATGGCGGCTTTAATGAATGAAGCCGAAGATACCGGCACACATACCCTGAAAAAAACATTGGGGGCAGGAGGTTTGGTCGCGTTGGGTATTGGTGCAATTATTGGTGCAGGTTTATTTTCCATTACAGGTTTGGCTGCTGCTAATAATGCAGGGCCGGCAATTACCATTTCATTTATCGTTGCGGCTTTGGGTTGTGCATTTGCCGGATTGTGTTATGCTGAATTTGCTTCCATGATTCCTGTAGCAGGAAGCGCCTATACGTATTCATATGCAACCATGGGTGAATTTATTGCATGGATCATAGGTTGGGATTTGGTTTTGGAATATGCTGTAGGAGCTGCCACAGTTGGTATCAGTTGGAGCAGATACCTGGTGATATTCCTGGAAGGCTTTGGTGTATATCTTCCCCATTCACTCACGGTTGGACCATGGGACGGCGGTATCATAAATGTACCGGCAGTTGCCATTATTGTATTAATGAGTATGTTATTGATAAAGGGCACAAAAGAAAGTGCCAATGTTAATGCCGTAATCGTTGCCATTAAAGTAACCGTTGTTTTGATCTTTATCATTCTTGGCTGGAAATATATTAACGAAGCAAATTACAACCCTTATATCCCTGAAAATACCGGCAATTTTGGCGACTTTGGTTTTAGTGGAATCATCAGGGCAGCAGCAATTGTTTTCTTTGCTTATATCGGGTTTGATGCAGTAAGTACTGCTGCACAGGAAGCGAAAAATCCAAAAAGAGATATGCCTATCGGAATTCTTGGGTCTTTGGTGATCTGTACCATCCTTTATATACTCTTTGCACACGTAATGACCGGCGTTACCAGTTATACATCCTTTGCAGGCAAGGATGGAATTGCCCCGGTTGCAGTTGCCATTGATCAAATGGGAACGGCCAATGCTGCCGGAGTTATCCAACCTGACTATCCATGGTTGAATCGTGCAATCATCGTTGCCATATTATTCGGATACTCTTCAGTGATATTGGTTATGTTGATGGGACAATCAAGGGTTTTCTTCAGTATGAGTAAGGATGGTTTAATTCCAAAGATATTTTCAGCAATTAATCCAAAATCACAAACGCCCTCAAAAAGTAATTTACTGTTCATGGTTCTGGTAAGTGTGTTTGCAGCGTTTGTGCCGGCCAGGGTTGTGGGAGAAATGACGAGTATCGGTACATTGTTTGCATTTATACTGGTATGTGCCGGCATTTGGGTAATGCGGGTTAAAATGCCTGAACTAAAACGTTCATTCAAAACACCATTCGTTCCATTGGTACCTATTTTAGGTATTGCCACCTGTTTATTCATGATGGTGTTCTTGCCAATGGATACCTGGATCAGGTTAATCGTATGGATGTTGATAGGGATGGATATTTACCTTGTATATGGCGCTAAACACAGTCATTTGGGTAATGGGACTGCCAACAGAAAAGGCATGAAGACCGCACGTATTGTTGGACTTGTTCTTTGTGTTATGTTGGCAATCGCTGGTGTGCTGCATCAATATACAGTAGGATTTGAAACTGACAGAACCCTTTATTATGTTTCTGTGGCTTTTGCCGCAATACATTTATTTATTTATGGAAGTAAATTAGGCAGGAAAGAAAGTGCTGAATAAATAAAATTTAATACATAAAAAAGCGCCCTGATAATAACAGGGTGCTTTTTTTATTCAATAATAATCTCATCACTGAAAATATGAGAATCTCCCCCTGCACCCTCGTGCCAGGCAGGCATCTTACCATATTGAACAGCAGTTATTCGAATATACCTTGCCGTTGAAACCGGAAATACAAGATCGATATTTTTTATTTGCACAGTAAGGTCATCAATGGGTAAAAAATCGCCGGCACTTATCAGTGGTTTGAAATGGATACCATCTGTTGATATCTCAATATTTATTTTTTTGGGCATGATGATCCATGAACGGGTATCCTGTAAAAATCCCATCTTAATTTTATTGATCGGAATTATTTTTCCCAAATCAATAATGATATCCATATCTTTTTTCTGATACCCCTGCCAGTTCCCTTTACGCCAGTTTGTTGTACCCCTGATTTCATCAATCAATCCATCCTTTCCTCCTCCATCGTATTGTTGTTCGTATGGGGTAATTTGTTTTACGATCCAGTTGTGGGATATTTTGTGATAATTGGCAGAAGTAACAAAGCTTGAAACAGCTTTGCTGTTAATCGCGATTGCTTTTACAACAACAGACTTATTAATATTTACAGGACCGGCATATTTAATACTTTTGTCGGATGGTTCGGTACCATCCAGACTATAATAAATTTTACAATCTTTTTGGGTGGATATAATAGAAATTCTTTTATAGTTCTTAAATGAAATATTTCCACCCCTGATAACCGGATTTATCACAATTTCCAACTCTTTTTTATTCAATGGGATCATCGGATATGATATTTTCCCGGTAAACGATGTTGCAGGTTTATCCCCCATCATAAAAGTTATCAACCCTCCGTTAGCAATATCATCGTGATGTAAAAAAGAGTACTCCCATTTTTTGGGCATTAGCGAAGCAGTAGTGCTTAACAATGCGCTTTGAATATAAAAATTTTTATCATTGTTGCCCGGTGCATTCACAACGAAAGCCTTACCGTTTTCGAGATTTATCTGTGCCAAACTAAATGCTGGAGTGCCAATCATATAAATGGAAGAACCCGGAGTTACCGGATAAAAACCCAAAGCACTTAATACATACCAGGCACTCATCTGGCCGCAGTCTTCATTTCCAATAAGTCCATCGGGAGCATTTTTATACATCTGAGTCATTACCTGATGAACCAATTTCTGTGTTTTAAATGCTTTACCGGTATAGTTGTATAAATAAATGATGTGATGGCTGGGTTCATTTCCATGAGCGTACTGGCCAATCAAACCAGTAATATCACTTTGGTCCCTGCCTGTTGTTTCTGAAGATGCATTGAACAAATTGTCTAATTTTTTTTCCAGATTTTTTTCTGAACCAGTAAGTTTTATATAACCCTCCATATCCTGTGGCATATAAAAAGAATACTGCCAGCTGTTTGCTTCGGTGAAATTATTATTTACTTCTCTTGGGTCAAACGGATTCTGCCAAGCGCCGTTTTTACGCGGCCGCATAAAACCGGATTTAGTATCCAGCACATTTTTATAATACTGTGCCCGTTTTATATATTGATCATAATCAGATTCTTTACTCAACTTTTTTGCAAACTGGGCGATACAATAATCATCATAAGCATACTCCAAAGTCTTACTTACACTTTCCGATTCATCATCCACTTCAATCATGCCATTCCTGATATAATACGGTAATCCAAAATGATCCCAGTTTGCACTTTTTTTCATCGCTTCCAATGCCAGGATGGTATCAAATTCATTAATTCCTTTTACAAATGCGTCTGTGATTACCGGAATACTATGATAACCAATCATACAATCCGTTTCACAACCCGCAAGTTCCCAAACGGGCAATCTGCCGCCCTGCTGATATTGGAGCAGGAATGTTTTAATATAGTCCAGGGTCCGCTCCCTGTCGATAATTGTATAAAGCGGGTGTGCGGCACGGTAAGTATCCCACAGGGAAAATACAGAGTAATATACAAAGCCTTCTGCCTTGTGTATTTTGTTATCCCTGCCACGGTAATATCCATCTGCATCCATATTAATATTGGGTACGATTGCTGTATGATAAAGGGCCGTATAAAATATATTCAATTTATCCACATCGGTACTTTTCACTTCTATCTTTGATAATTCTGTTTCCCATTTTTGTTCTGCAGCTGCCTTGATCGTTTCAAAGTTCCAGTCGGGAATTTCTGCTTCCAGGTTTTTCTTTGCCCCTTCAATACTAACACTTGAAATAGCCACTTTTACAAACACATCATTGGATCCCGCTAAATCAAATTGCACAAATGATTTGATATTTTTGGCATCAGATGATTTTATATTTTCTATCAACATTTCATTTTCCCATATTCCGTATTCATTAAAAGGTTTTGAAAATTTCATCACAAAATAAACATATTGGTTATCTGCCCAGGCCCTGCTCCTGCGCAATCCGGAGATGGTTACACTGTCTTCCACCCTTAAGGAAGATTCAATCACTTCGTCCCGGTGTTTCAGATCTATAATTATATTATTTTGTGTGCTGTTTGAAAAAGTATAATGATGAAAACCCACTCTTTCGGTAACCGTAAATTCTGTTTGAATTTTATCATCTTCCAATAAAACTGCATAATAACCTGCCGATGCTTTTTCATTTGCATGACTGAAACGGGAACCATATCTGGTATTGTCCGGTGAAGGTTGTCCATTCATTGGCATTAACAAAATATCACCGTAATCGCTTACGCCGGTACCGCTCAGATGTGTATGGGAAAATCCATAAATAAAACTATCTGAATAATGATACCCTGAACAACCGTCCCATCCATCCAGCCTGCTGTCGGGACTTAGTTGAACCATCCCATGTGGCAATGTTGCCCCGGGATACGTATGTCCATGACCACCTGTGCCGATAAACGGATTTACATATTGAACCAGATTCTCCTGAGCAAATCCGCATAAATAAAAATGAGAAACAATGATTGCAATGAATATCTTCTTTAAACTCATGGGGATAATTTATAAAAAAAGCTTCTCAAAATGAGAAGCTAAGTTAAATTAATAAATGTTTTGTTTAAAACGGCAGGTCATCGTCTGTGGAAGTATGTTGCATCACAGGCTCATTTTTTACCACAGGAGATGTTCCTGAACCCGCATTGCTCACATTGCCCTGGTTATAATTTGTTCCGGGTGTATCTGTATTACCCCCCAATAACTGAACAGTCTGTACCCTCATTCTCAGGGTTGCAGAAGCCTGCCCTTCCTTGTTTGTATAAGCATCTGCTTCCGGAGAGCCTTCTGCATAAACGGTTCTGCCTTTTGTCAGGTATTGAGCAACGGCGGTTCTGTCTGTCCAGTAAGCACAATTAACCCAGGTTGTTTTTTCTTTTACATTCCCCTGTGCATCTTTGAATTTTTCGGAATGTGCAACATTGAAATTGATAACGGTTTTACCGTTGATCTCTTTTTGAATACAATCGGCACCGAGGTTACCGATAATTTGTAACTTAATCATAACATGTTTTTTAATTATTAATCGATGTATCTGTTTTGCTAAAGTTATGAAAATAAAAATGGCATTTAATTCATTTTCTTTTTCAGGGTACTCACCTGATCCTGCAGGTTATTTACAAGGTTTGCCAATGAATTTACATCCCATCTTTGTTGTGTGACTACTTTGCCTATCACAACCTGTGCCTGCCACAATTCAACGATATCTTCGGCATTTACCTGGTAAGGCTGGTATGTTGGATTATCACTAACCAATGATACTTTACTTTTACTTCTGTTATTCTTAACGATCCTTTTATAAACGATCCCTTCATTGCGGCTTACCACAATATAAGCCAGGTTATTTTTCACGTCTTCCAGTGATTCAATTTTTTCACCAACGATTATGCTTCCGCTGGGGGTAGGTAACATACTATCACCAATGATCTCAAATGCCCGGTAATTACCCCCACTCAACATTGGCAAGGTAAACGTATTTAACTCATCGATGAATTCACTATCGGCATAGCTTGCAAGATAACCTGCTGCTGCTTTTACGGGTACGAAATGAATCAAATTACGATCAGCAGACATCATTTTTTGCTGGCGTCTTTTTAAGAGATAATTGTTGCCCGAACCATTATGGATATTGCTTACATCCTGCAATAATAATTCATCCAGGCTAAGTTTAAACATTTCAGAAACGATCTCCAGCACATCGAGTCGCGGATCTGCACGCTCTTCTTCATATGCACCGATCAAGGATCTTTTGATTTTTAGTTTATGGGCAAATTCTTCCTGCGTCCAACCACGGAGTTTGCGCAGGTATTTTAAATTTAATCCGGCTGTAGACATGGCTTAACTAATTTGATTAGCACAAATATACTAAATAGTTTAGTTAATCAAAATTTATTTTTTACCCGATTTCATTCAAATTCAACTTTTAAGAATGTAGTGCTTATTTTTGCTGCAAAATATACATATGCCAACTGTAATCATTTTTCATAATCTCATGCGCTGGGCCATTTTACTTTTTGGATTATGGACTGTTATCAATGCCTTAAGCGGAACAATTGGGAAAAGATCCTTTACAAAAAATGACAACAGGAGCAACCTGTTTTTTATGATCAGTTGTGATATACAATTATTGCTTGGTCTTGTATTATTTTTCTCTAATAGCTGGTTTGATAAATTGAAAAACGGCATGGGCCCTGCAATGAAAGATCCGATTACTCGTTTCTTCACTGTAGAACATACTTTACTGATGATCATTGCCTGGGTCTTAGTCCATGCTGGAAGAACATCTGTAAAAAGAGCATTAACGGATGCTGCAAAACATCGTAAAATGCTTGTATTTTTCGGAATTGCTTTTCTCTTGATACTCGCTGCTATCCCCTGGCCATTCAGAACAGAAATTGCAAGGCCATTGCTGAGATGGTTTAATTAATAAAAAAAAGGAAGGAAATAAATATGGTGAAGAAGAAAGAAAAACCGGTAATCCTTATCACGAATGATGATGACATTACATCTTCCGGTATCAGAAATTTAGTAGAAGCTGTGAAAGACCTTGGAAAAGTTGTTGTTGTGGCTCCCGATAAACCCCAAAGCGGAATGGGACACGCAATAACTATTGGTTCTCCGCTTCGCATGAATAAAATGAATCTCTTTGGAGATATAGAAGCGTGGCAAACTTCAGGTACACCGGTTGATTGTGTAAAACTGGCTGTTGATAAAATTCTTCACCGCAAACCGGATCTGTGTTTGAGCGGTATCAATCATGGAGCCAATCATTCTATCAATGTTATTTACAGTGGTACTATGTCTGCTGCAATGGAAGCTTCTATTGAAGGAATTCCCAGCATTGGATTTTCCCTGTTAGATTATAGTTACGATGCTGATTTTACTGCATCCCGGCATATCGTACATACCCTGGTAAAAAACTTAATGGCTAAAAAAATGGATAAGCACCTGTTGCTTAACGTTAATATCCCTAAAGTGCCGCTGTCTGAATTAAAAGGCATGAAAGTTTGCCGGCAAGCCTATGCGAAATATGAAGAAGATTTTGATGAACGTTTAGATCCCCATGGGAAAAAATATTACTGGCTTACCGGGGAATTTGTAAATTTTGATAAAGGAAAAGATACCGATGTATGGGCTTTAAAAAATAATTATGCGAGTATTGTTCCTGTTCAGTTTGACCTAACCAATTATACATTAAAAAAGCAACTGGAAAAAAATAAACTGTTCAAATGATATTTAAGAAAGATAAAATGGGTTTGGGGCTTGTACTTGGAATGATCGCCCCGATTTTGGGATTGCTTTTATTTAAAATGTATAAATTCGGGATATTCACTTACAAAGAAACCTTTCAGTTTATGTACCTTGAACCGGGTCATAAAACAATTTCTGTTGCACTCACCCTTTCCCTTTTATTAAATGCTTTTCTGTTTACACTGTATATCAACACAATGAAAGACAAGACAGCTAAAGGGATTTTCGTTTCTACCGTATTATATGGAATGGTTGTTCTGCTTATAAAGACATTTGGCTAAAAAAAATTACCGGGAAGTCAGATTTAACAACATTTTTTTAAAGTTTTGGCCTTTTCTTAACAGCTAAAACCATCTTACTATGCGTACTTTGTAAAACAATTGCGATTTATAATTTTCTCATAAGCAGTTAGTTTTGGTAAACGGAGCCCTTATTCTTAGGGGCTCTTCTCATGTGAATCCGATTTCTTTCTTTTTCAAATAATCATCCCTCATTCATTTGAAATAATCCATCAACGAATTGTTGTTTATCAAATACCAGCAGATCTGTTGCTTTTTCACCAACACCAATAAATTTTACGGGAATTTTAAATTGATCAGCTATAGCAATTACAACGCCTCCTTTTGCGGTTCCATCCAATTTTGTGAT
>JBBKWV010000303.1:0-9460 GCA_037969135.1 Ferruginibacter sp. | reverse complement strand
TTTTCCAAAAAAACCATATCGGCCATCCCAGTACCACATTGATAAAAAACAATCTGGCTGATTGGTATGACGAAAAACTGAAATGGGTGGTTGACTTTGAATTTTATATCCGTTGCCTGCAGGCCGGAAATTTCTATGCCATTCGTAAACCCCTGATCAATATCGGTATCAGCAAGGAACAGATCACAAAGTCTGTGTTCAGGAAAATTGAAGTGGAGATACCTGAAAATATCTATCTGTTAGATAAACTTGGAACTATCGTATTGAAAAATGTGTTCGTTTATGATTATTACTGGAGGCTTTTGAGGAATGTGGGTATAAGGAAACTGAAAGATATGACAGATCACTGCGGAGAGAATATTATTCCAAAACCGATAAAATCAATGCTCCAATTGCAAAAATATTTCCCCCTGGGTTTGTTACGATTTGGGATTGTTTCAAAACCGTTGATGTATGTTTCTTATTTAAATCATATAATTTCCGGAAAATAACAGTCAGGCTTAAATGGTTAAATGAATGCTGTATGAAAATTGTAATCAATTGTTGGGTACTTCGAAATAAACAACTGGACGGTATCGGCTATTTTACCATAAATACTCTGCAAAGGATCATAAAAAATAATCCTTCGGTTTCTTTTATCATGCTATGTGATAAAAATTATACAGAAACGTATTTTGATTTTGAAAATGTACGGATCCAAAAAGTATTTCCTCCATACCGGCATCCCTTACTGTATATTTTTTATTTGGAATTTGTGTTACCCTTTGTGTTGCGTAAACACAAACCCAGCTTGTTTGTATCAGCTGAAGGGTTTTTATCACTCCTGAGCAGTTGTAAACAACTGCCGCTTTTTTATGATCTTAATTTTGAACATTACCCCGAAAATATACCTTTAAAGAACCGTTTATATTTCCGTTTCTTTTTTAAAAGATTTGCCCGGAAAGCAACCCGGATAGCAACGATTTCTGCATACAGCAAATCTGATATAATTGAACAGTATAAAATTCCAGCAGAAAAAATAGACAATGTATCCTGTGGTATCAACAGTAATTTTTATCAACTAACGGATGTTGAAAAATCGGATGCAAGTATGAAGTATAGTGGGGGAGTGCCTTATTTTTTCTTTGTAGGTTCCATGCACCCGCGTAAAAATATGCTGCGTTTATTACAGGCATTCAATGAGTTTAAAAGAATAAGCAACAGCAATTTTAAACTCGTTATTGCCGGTGTTATGCATTTCAGCAGATCAGAGATGCAGGAATATTACGCGTCCTGTAATTATAAGACGGACATCCTGTTTTTAGGGCGTTTATCAGATGATGAACTGAAGAAGGCTCTGGGAGCAGCCTATGCGTTAACGTTTGTTCCTGTTTTTGAAGGATTCGGTTTGCCCATTGTAGAAGCATTTGAAGCTGGTGTGCCTGTTTTAGCAGCCAATGCCACTTCATTGCCCGAAGTAGCCGGGGATGCGGCAGTTTATGCCGACCCATTTGATGTTTCCAGCATTGCAAACGGTATGCTCAGCTTGTATGAAAACAAAGATGAACTTTGCGAAAAACTGATAGCAAAAGGATTGATACAGAAACAACATTTTTCCTGGGATAAAACGGCAGTCCTGTTATGGAATAGTATGGAGAAGGCGATGCGCTGATCAATCCTGCTTTTGCCAGTATGCTATGATGTCGTTCAGGCTTTTATCTATATTTATTACCGGTTCCCAGCCAAGTGTTGTTCTGATCTTCTCTGAACTTCCGATAATGATCTTGTTGTCATTTGGTCTGATCAGGCCCGGGTCTGTTTCCAGTTTTATTTCTATGTTCAGGGTTGCACACATCTTACCTATGATCGCCTGAAGTGATATGCCTTTTCCCGAGCAGATATTATAGATCTCTCCTTTTTTTCCATGCATGAGTAACATATAATATGCTTTCACTACATCCCTTACATCAACGAAATCCCTGATTATAGTCAGATCGCCGGTAGTCACTTTATTGTCTGCACCGGGGTTAGCGGCTATATGTACCAGTTGTTTGGCAAATGATGAAATTACAAACACATTCTTTTGACCGGGGCCAATATGATTAAAAGAACGTGTCATAACAATATCCATTCCATATCCATCAGCATATATTTGAGAGATCATTTCCTGCGACACCCTGGCAACTGCATAAGGGCTTATTGGTTTCAGGTTACTCGTTTCCGTTAATGGCAAAGTTTCCGGATCTACATTACCATACTCTTCACTCGAACCAATAGATAAAATTCTGCAATTGATATCAAATAACCTGATCTGGTCTACCAGGTTCAAAAAAATGTTTGTATTATTTACAAAACTCTCATGAGGATACTTCCAGCTATGACCTACACTGCTAAACGAGGCCAGGTGTAGCAGGTATTCCGGTTTAAAAGATTTGATGATGTCCCCAACCTTTTCTTTATTCAACAGATCTACCTGAATATATGAAATGTTTAAAGAGTTGAATTTGTTTATATCAAAACAGGCTACGGTTCTGCCCAGTCCAAGTATAGTGTATGTACTTTCTTTTTGTTCATTCAAAAAGGATAAAAAATGCTGAGCTACAAAACCATTGATGCCGGTGATAAGAAGTTTCATATTGATAAAATTAGGCAATAATCTGATTGACCTTTTCTGCAATATTGCCCCAGAAAAAATGTTTAAAAAAAGTTTCAGGCGTATTTAACTGTACATTTATATTAAAAACTGCATCCGCAAATTCGTTCCAGTTATTGTCATCCGTTAAAAGCATTTTTTCACCCGTAATATTTACAGGGACACCAAATGCGCCGCTGGTAGTACTTACAGAAGACAGGTTATTTCCCAATGCTTCAACCAGTTTTGTTTTTATTCCCCCGCCATCTGTAACCGGATTGATAAATATATCGGATCCTTTAAAAAATAAATTTATATCATCAACAAAACCGGCGTAAATGATGTTTTCAGAAACATGATTTTTCAGTGCTTCATAACGGGCAGGCAAACCCTTGCCACAAATAATTATTTTGTATTTAAAATACCCGTTCTTCAACAAAAGTGGATTGATTTGATTCAGTATCATATCTACAGCATCCAGATTCGGTTTATAATCAAGTGTTCCATTGAATAAAAGGATCTTTTCATTTTCCATTATCCTGAATTGTTGCTGTAATTGTTTTCTCGCCTGTAATTTTTCATCCGGTAATGGTAGCTTACTTATCTCAAAACCATAAGTGATGGTATGGCATTTTGCGGCATCCAGTTTGAAATGTTGTACAGCAAATTGCCTGTCTTCATCTGTAATAAAAAAATTAATATCGGCTTTGCGATGGGTGTATTTTTCATATTGCCATAATATCGGCCACCAAATCCTGCCCATACTTTTAAATCGCTGTGTTTCAATATTGTGAGAATGTACTACCAGTTTAATATTGCAGAATATTTTAAGCAAAATGCCCAGCCAGCCATAATATGGATGTTCCAGAAACAAGTGTGTGCTTTTGTTTTTGCTGATGCTGTTTTTTAGTTTGAAAAATAAAAGCGGGTTTATATAACGCAGTTTTGAATTACCCAATAGCGGTATAAATACAAACTGCTGGCCGATGGGGTATTCATTATTTTTTGTTGAAATAACCGTAACCGGGATCAAACGGGAAAGGTACTCATAGAAATAAGCAATGCCTTTCTGGCCTCCCATTTTTGCCGGGAAAATTTTGTAAGATACAAGTGCTGTTATTTTCTGCGGTTTATCCAAAGTTTACTTTTCAGTTTTCACTGTTTCATATTTTTTGACTTTCAATGAATAAACGATAAAAGCAGCAAGTATCAGCATCAGCAACCAAACGGAAATATTGCTGATATTTTTCCCCATGAAATAAACAGCAGGTGCAAATTTAAATTCTATGCTGTGCTTTCCTGCCGGAATGACCATACCTCTTAAAACATAATTCGTCTTAAAATAATCTGCCGGTTTGCCATCAATGGTAGCTTTCCAATCCTTATAATAGACCTCACTAAAAACGGCTACATGGGTTCCTGCCGACGAACTTTCATAAGTGATCGCATCATTGTCAAATGTTTTCATCCTGATAAAGGATGTACTGTCAGGAGCAGTATAGGATGCGATCATTGGTTTGTATTTTTCATCCACAACCGCAGTGTCTTTCGGATTGAAATTATCGAGCGCTTTCATTTCTTCCACCGGGCCATTTACAAATTTAACAGCAGATACAAACCAAACATTTCCCAAGGCACCAGGATTTGTCATTGCCACGGTTTCATTGCCTTGTTGCTGAATTACATATTTTGCGTTCAACATATTTACCACCGACATGTTGGGTCTGCCGTGTAACTGGTAGGCCATCAGATCATCATAGATCCCCAGTTTTGCAGGGTGGTAGCCGCCAATTGATTTGTGGTAATAAGATGTCTTGGATTCCTCCAGGCTTGCAGTATTCCATACCCTGTAATTGGGATCTTTGTCTTCTAAAATTTGTTTATCAGCATTGGATAGAGGAAATTCTGAAGCTTCATATTTATCCTTGCTATCGAAACTTTTATCATTCAGATATTTCATTCCGAATCCCAAAAGATCAATGGCTGATGTTAAGGTTATTCCAACAATTAATATTGTTTGATTTATTTTTTTCTTCAAATAAAGTGCAATCAGCAATGCGGATATTAACACAAATATGAATGAACGGGTTATGTCATCAAGAAGCAGGCTTGCCCTGTCTTTACGGATGGCACTTACAAAGTCACGGGCATCTTTTTGTGCTTCCGGTTTTCCTTTTAAATTGGCGATCATTCCTTCATACAACTGATTGTCTTTGCCCGGTTCCAGGTTGGTTAATTTAGATTCAGGAGAAGGATCCTGTGCATTATTCAGTTGATTGAACTGTACCGTTCTTTGTTTATTCTCATTACTGAAATCACTGCTGAAATAAAACATCGTAACTCCTGCAAAAACAATTGCAGCGGCAATCAGGGAAAGTTTAAACTTTTTCCAGCTTTCCCCATCATTATCATCCAATAATTTATTCAATGTAAGTGCGGCAACAATTGGAAATAATATCTGTGGAATTACCAGTGTCATGGTTGGCACCCTGAATTTATTATACAAAGGAAAATTGTCGAACATGAAATAATTGAATCCTGGAAGGTTTTTTCCCCATGCCAGCAGAATACCAAAAATACAGGCAGCCAGTATCCACCACTTGTGTTTTGCATCCAGATAAAACATACCCATTATGAACATGAAACAGATGACGGCTCCCAGATAGATGGGGCCATTTGTTCCTGGTTGGTTTCCCCAATAAAGTGCTCCACTTTGCTGCATTGCTATATTTGCAGCCTGGTCTTCGGGTACATTTAATTTATCAGTAAGAAATTTTGCAACATAGGATTGATCATCCAGTTGGGGGAAGATATATTGTTCACCGTCTCTTTCAGCAACATGAAGTCCATATCCATTTACACCCGGAAACATCAGGCTCATGGTTTCCGCTTTACCGTAACTCCACATAAATGCATAGTCTTTGCTGAGGCCAGCAGTCTTTCCACCTGAAATTTTATCCTCTTTATTTTCTGATTTATCCAATACCAGTTGTCCACCACGTTTTGATTCTTTTGCATAATCATAAGTGGTCATTAAAATGATTGCATTTACTGCAACCCCGATGATCCCGGCGATCAGCAACAGACCAAGGCTTTTAGTTAAATGGGCGATTTGTTTTTCTTTGATAAAACGAATGAGGTATGCAATTGTCATAAATCCGAGGATCAGGAAGAGATAATAACTGATCTGCTGATGCCCCTGGGCTATTTGTAGTGCTGTAAACAATGCGGTTAAGGAAAATCCGGCAAAGTATTTTTTATCAAAGAGTAAGATCACTGCACCTATAACTGCAGGTGCATAACCTAGGGCCAGCATCTGGGTATTATGCCCAGCCGTTATGATAATGGGAGAGAAGCTGCAATAGGCAAAACCCAAAGCCCCAAATATGGCAGCATATGGCCTTATGCGCAGACAAATACATAAAAAATAAAAACAGATGCAGGCAAGAAAAAAGAAATTCATGGGTTGTGGCAACCAAAGCTGCATGGCATGATCAATTATGCCTAATGGCGACCAGGATCCTTCCAGCGCAACCTGGTAAGCAGGCATACCACTAAACATACTGGTAAGCCATAAAGGTACATGTCCATGCAATTCTTTATATACATAAGATTGATGGCTCATTCCCTGCCAGCCTGCAACATCGTTTTGTTTCATCACTACATCTGTTTCCAGTGCAGGTTTACAAAAAATAATAGTGACAATCAGGAAAATTGCAATTGCAATAAAATGAGGTAAAAGTTTTTTAAAATTGATCTGCTTCATACTTATAGTCTTAATGGTTGGCAAATTAAGGTTTATAATTTTTAAAAATAAAAAAAGCAGCACAATAATTTGTGCTGCTTTTGATCATTTGTAAACGGTTTTAGTTGGTTTTAGCCACGTTATTCTGGGTAATTATTTTATTCATCACTTTTACTGATTCATCAATGTAAATATCATTGCTTCTGACTTTAAGCCATTGATTGTTCTTTTCAATTTTGTCTTTATCCGTGTTTATTGCCATAGTATCAGAAATTAAATTTTTGATAACCATTGGTTTTTCCAGTTTGTATAAAGTGTCTATTTGCTTATATACCTCTTTCAATTGCTTTTGTTCATCTTTGTATTTAATGATGTTCAGCGAGTATTGTCTGTCGTTATATTTTTCGAGCCATTCAACATTTGTTTTAATTTTCCCAAAAGTGCTGTTTTGATTCACATCTGAGTTGGCACTGCTTAACAGGGCAGAAGTGCTGTAAGTGCTGATCCATGTTTTGTAATCAGCCTTTGGTATTTCATCCCAGCTCAAAGAATTGGGATTGTCTTTTTCCCTGAATTTCAAATGTTCAAGCCTGTCGGGTAGAACGATATCGGGTATTACTCCTTTTAACTGGGTAGCATCACCGTTTATCCGGTAAAACTTCTGCAAGGTTAATTTTACAGATCCCAGATCTTCTGATTGTTTATTGGTGAACAAGTTATTTTCACTTTCCGGATTTAAAGGAATATTGCGCTGCACTGTGCCTTTTCCGTAAGTAGAAGTACTGCCGATGATAACACCTCTTTTATAATCCTGTATGGCAGCGGCAAATATCTCTGATGCAGAAGCACTGGTTTCATCAACCAATACAGCCAAAGGGCCATCGTATTGCACCGTCTTATCCCTGTCTCTCAAAACATTGGCTTTTTCATCCCTGCCTTTAACCTGGCAAATAGGTCCATCTTCAATAAACAACCCGGCCATTTGTACAACATCATATAATGATCCTCCGCCATTTCCACGAAGATCTAAAACGATCCCATCTACTTTTTCTGCCTTTAATTTGTCAATTTCGCGGGCAACATCTGCTGCACAACGTGGGCCATTCGGTCGATCGAAATCGGCATAAAATTCTGGCAAATAACTATATCCGATTTTGTTTTCTCCATTGATGATGGCAGATTTTGCAAAAGTATCTTCCAGTTTTATATCATCCCTGATGATGCTGATCACTTTTATTGTTCCATCAATACGCTTTACCGTTAGTCGCACTTCCGTACCTTTTTCAGCACCCCTGATCAATTTAACTGCATCTGTAACGGCATATCCGGTTACATCCACCGGTTCTTCCTTACCCTGGCCAACTTTAATGATCTCGTCATTTTCTTTCAATTCTCCGCCTTTCCAGGCTGGCCCACCACTAATCAGACTTGAAATTTTTATTTTTCCGTCATCTTCTTTAAGCTGAGCACCAATACCGAAAAACCTGCCACTCATAGATTCTTTAAAAGATCTAAGGTCGATGGGGGGGAAATAAGTAGTATGCGGATCCATAGTGCCGGTAATGGCATTTACAAATGTGCTGAAATTCTCATCATTTGATTCACGGCTTTTTTTAGTTGAAAAATATCTTTCAATCTGCTTCAGGGTTTGTTCCCTGGCTTCTCTTTCAAGAGTTGAATCGGCTTTGATCTTAAAATCTTTGGTACCCTTATTTTTCTCTCTTTCATCCTGCATATCGACATATTTTCCCAGCACGATGAATTTTAATCTTTTTCTCCAGTTATCTTTACGCTCAGATTCTGATTTTGAGAAATCAATTTTTTCAGGATCCATCATGATCGACTCATTCAAATTAAAGTCAAAAGGTTTTGCAAGTAATTCATTGTAATAACCAATAACTTCATTCAGTCTTTTCAGGTATACTTCATTGATGGCATAAAAAGATTCCAGTTCTGCACCATGAATCTCATCATCAATTTTATTATCATATTTCTTAAAGCTCTGTATATCACTCAAAAGGAAAACATTTTTTTCTGCATCCAGGTCTTCTGTGAATTTTTTCAACACCGTTTTACTGAAAGCATCATCAATTTTCTTCGGGTTGAAATGACCTTCTTCCAGCAAAATGCCAACATTACGCAGGATCTTTGCATACCTGGTTTTCGGGTTGTCCTCATTTTCAGTTTTACCCTGGGATTGAAATGCTAAAAAGAAACTGGCCGCTATCAGCAGCAGTGCTACCGGAATAAATTTTTTGCTCATCATAAAATCTGCAATTTTTTGCATGCTGTAAAAATAACGGAAAAATCCTTGTAACCGTTTAGGGATAACGCATTTATCGCAATAATGTTTTGTTAAACAGCTTTTAAGGTAATTGATTGGAATAAATGGTAAATAAGGGGTAAAAAAAACTCCCTGAAAATAATTCAAGGAGTTTTTTTTGGGTAATCGAGGGGGCTCGAACCCCCGACCCTCAGAATCACAATCTGATGCTCTAACCAACTGAGCTACGACTACCGTTTTTTGTTGTGCTGCAAAAGTATATAAAAACTACGCTCAACCAAAATTACATTTTGAGATGCCTCTGATATTAGCCTACTTTTGCGCTCAAAATTATTCATGCATACGATCCAGTTATTTTTTATTATCGTAATATTTGGCTGCTGCGGATGGTTTATCGCCTGGGCAATGATCCGGATATTATTCTTTCCGGCAGATCCGGTGAATATAGCCGGTTTGAAAATACAGGGTATACTTCCTTCTAAAAAATCTGTTTGGGCAGAATCTGTGGGAAAGCTTATTGATACTGCATTTAAGCAAAATACAAAAGCTGGAACAGGCTTGAATGATCCGGCAATACTGGAAAAATTAAAACCGGAAATTGAGGGACATGTTGATCTTTTTTTAAATGAGAAGATAAAGGTCATCTTCCCTTTACTGGCCCAGTTTATGGGAGAAAAGACAATCAGTCAGTTTAAAACTGCTTTTTTAAATGAAATAGATATTTTATTTCCGGTAATTATTAAAAAATATGCAGCCGAAGTTAAAAACGAGTTTAAAACAGGAAATTATTTGTCGGAAAAATTGAATTCTATATCAATGG
>JBBKWV010000302.1:0-10438 GCA_037969135.1 Ferruginibacter sp. | reverse complement strand
CACTAAGGGATTACAAAACCTATATGAATTAAATACTTTTGGCGGATTATATGTTTCTGCAAATAAATCTTTATTAAAGAAAAAAGCCAATATCATTCTTTCGGTGAATGATGTTTTGAAAACAAACCGGGTAGCGTTCAATCTGAATCAGGGAGATCTGAATGCAACGGGTGAACGCATAAATGATACCCACAAGATCGGAATAACACTGCGTTATAATTTTGGAATAAAGCCGCGTGAAGAAAAGAAACCACTATTTTCAGCACCAGTTGAAAATAATTAAGTATTTTTTTGCAATGCTATAAAAAAAGTTTTTCCGCCACTGCTATGCTTTCCGGTTTCCCCACATCCACAAGATTATCTCCACTGTGATCATAACCATAGATCGGATAAGCTGCAGCAAGGCTCAGATAAGTATCCACCAAAGAAAACTTTCCTTTTTGCGGTATCAACCCAAAAATTTCCGGTTGAAAAATTGCTACACAACTGTAGGCCATTTCTGTAAGATTCTTTTTTTCGATGGATATTCTTTCCTCCCCTGTATTATTATTTCGCCAGCCACACAACCTGTTATCTTCATCAAATAAAAAATTACGGGAAGTTTTTCTGTTGGTAATTCCGAAAGAAATCAGGGCATTTTTACTTGTATGAAAAGATAAAAGATCATTGATATTCAGGTCAGTTAAAAAATCAGCATTGAGCGTGATAAATGGATCTTCCCCTTCTAACAAATCTTTTGCTTTCAGTAATCCGCCACCGGTTTCCAATACTTCATTACTTTCATCACTGATGATGATGTTGCTTCCCCATCCTTTATTTTCCAGTACTGCTGCTATGATATGTCCGGAGAAATGATGCACATTAACAACAACATTGGTAATATTAAACTGCTGCAGGTATTCAATATTGCGTTGCAGCAACGACTTGTTATTCACCAGTGCCAGTGCTTTGGGGTGATTGTCTGTCCAGGGTTTAAATCTTGTCCCTAATCCTGCAGCGAAGATCATTGCTTTCATTTTACCCAATTTTCTTTATTCATATGAGTTAATTCTATTTTAACGCCGAATTTGTTTTTTAAATGCCTGGCCAATGCATCAGCTGCATATACACTTCTGTGTTGTCCACCGGTACAGCCGAAATTGACAGCCAGATTTTCAAACCCTCTTTTAATATATTCTTCCACAGATATATCAACAATATTATACACATTATTTAAAAAATCAGGCATCTTCGTTTCCTGCTCCAGGTAATCTTTTACCGGTTTATCCTGTCCGGATTGCATCTTATACTGATCAATTCTCCCCGGATTTAATATCCCCCTGCAATCAAACACGTAACCGCCTCCGTTAGCAGTTCCGTCTTTGGGATAACCAGTCTTTAAAAAAGAAAAACTGCTGATCTTTACAATCAATGCTGTTTCTGCTGTTGCTTTAACCGGCGTGAATGCTGCAATAACTTCCTCACTTATACAAATTTCTAAAACTCTTTTAAATTCGGGAACTGATAATCCGATGCTTTGATTGTGTATAAACCATTTCAAATTTTCCAATGCAAGTGGTATACTCGTTAGAAAATGGGCTTTTCTTTCAAACAAACCCCGGAAACCATAAGCTCCCAGCACCTGCAAAAGGCGAATGAGCACATAACCATTATATTGACTGCGGAAAATATCCCTGTCGACAGGCTGCTCAATAATTTTTTCAAATGCATTTATATATTCTTCCAGTAATGATTGTTTCCATTCATCCGGAAGATTTGCTTTTGCCTGCCAGAGTAAAGAAGCCACATCATATTGCGGAGCTCCCTGCATACCTCCCTGGTAATCGATAAAAAAAACATCGGCATCCTCTTTTACCATAATGTTCCTGCTTTGAAAATCGCGAAACATGAAAAATGTATATTCGGTATGGGATAAATAATTACTCAATGCTTCAAAGTCATCAATCAGTTTTTGTTTATCATATGGCTTACGCAAAGAATCCAGGAAATAATATTTGAAATACAGCAGATCAGCCATGATGGCCTGTTTACCGAATACGGTATTGGTAAGGCATTTTTTATAATCCAGACCGGCGTCTCCCATTACCTGTAAAAAAGCCAATTGTGCCAGGCTTTTTTTATACAGTTCATAAACTGCTGAAGAGTAACTATGTTCTTCCAGTTTGTTCAGCAAAGAAACATCGCCCAGATCTTCCTGGATATAAATATCCTTTGCTTCATTGATCATCAATATCCGGGGTATGGATAATTCCTTTTTATTAAAGTGTTCCGTAAAATAAAAAAATGTTTCATTTTCTTTTATGTTGGCACCATGTGTAGCGATATAAGATCTGTCGTTTGTATGAATACGATAATAATGACGTTCACTTCCGGCCTGCGGCAGTTTGTCTATCACCGTGATGGGCTCCTTACTGAATTGTTGAAATAATTTCCTGATTTCTTCTGTTACCTGTTGCATGTTATTCTATTGCTGGTAAAAATAGAATATTTTGTCCGATGTGTTTTCAAAACAACTTCCCCTGCTGGCCGGGCCTTCTGAAATTTTTTGTATCCAGGCTCCATTCCTCTGCATTCATGTGATACAGTTTACCATATTTTTTATATTGTTGTTCTACCATTTCAGCCATAGATCCTTCTCCACGCATGCGTACTCCCCAGCGGGAATCATTCACTTTGCCATCATGACTTTGTTCAATCAGGCTCCATACTTTTTCGGCACGGTCGGGTAAGTTTTTAAATAACCAATCGTGAAATAAAAATTTAATCGCTCCATTTAAACGGATAAAAGTATATGCCGTAAATGTTGCACCGGCATCAGCTGCAGCTTTCATGATTCGTTGCATTTCATGTTCATTCAGTCCGGGAATCATTGGCCCCATCATGATACCCATACGTACTCCCGCATTACTGAGTTCTTCTATCACTTTTAATTTTTGTCTGGCTGTGGTTGTTCTTGGTTCCATGATTCGGCGCAGGTCTTCATTAAATGATGTAATAGAAACCATGGCAGAAACAATATTCTTCTTTGCCATCTCCTGTAAAATGTCTTTGTCCTTCAGTATCCATGAATTCTTGGTAAGTATCCCAACCGGCTGATTGAATTCGTTACATGTTTCCAGCAGCTGCCTCGTTAAACGAAATTGTTGTTCTGCAGGTTGATAACAATCTGTATTGCCACTGAGCATAATGGGCGTTCCTTCCCATTTTGGATGCATTAAAAATTTTCGCAACAGGGGAGCTGCATTTTTCTTTACCAGTATTTTTTGTTCGAAATCAATTCCGGCACTGTAACCCCAGTATTCATGCACATTGCGTGCATAACAGTAGATACAACCATGTTCACATCCGGCATAGGGATTCATGCTGTACCCCATGCCCACATCGGGGCTATCCACTTTATTTACAATAGTTTTTGCATAGCTGGTAATATATTGGGTTGCCGCATTTCTTTCCTCCCAGTCATCAATTCCTTCCACATGCGTTCTTGCTGTCTCTGTTTTCAGGAATTTATTTTTGGTATTTATCTGTGCCCCCCGGCCATGCAGGTATTGTTGAGACTCTTCTTTTTCAGAAGCGGTTACTTTAACATGATCCTGTTTTAAATTATTTGGCATATTTTTATTTTATGTGTTTTCATTATGCATTGACAAAAGAAAAAGAGGAAATTGAAATTCAACTGGGTGTTACCTGGGATGAAGCATGGCAGCCTGTTTTTCATGCCAGCGGTTTTACTTTTTTATCGATGCCCGTGATCACCCAAAAACAACCAACCCGCATTCAAATGTTTCATTGGGGCCTGATACCACATTGGGTAAAAACAAAAGCCGATGCGGACAAACTAAAGGCACAAACACTGAATGCCCGCTCTGAGACTGTTTTTGAAAAACCCTCTTTCCGCTCATCTATTTCCAACAGCAGGTGCCTCGTGGTTGCTAATGGTTTTTTTGAATGGATGGATTTTCAGCAAAAAAAATACCCCCACCTGATCTATATGCAGGACAAGAAAATATTTTGTTTCGCCGGCATCTATTCTTCCTGGGCTGACAAAGAAACCGGTGAACTGATCAACAGTTTTTCTATCCTCACAACCGATGCCAACCCCATGATGGAAAAGATCCATAACCTGAAAAAAAGAATGCCGGTTATTGTTCCGCCCGATTTATATAAAAAATGGTTGTCGCCCAATCTTACGAAAGAGGATATCCGTTCCTTTTTCCCTCCATATCCCGAAGCAGAAATGCAAAATCATCCGATCAGTAAACGCATCAGTTCCCGGTCTGAGAACAGTGATGTTCCCGAAACGTTAGAACCATTCCCATATCCCGAACTTGCCGTATTAAAATAAACTCCCCTGTGCTGTGGATACCGGCAGGCACTCAAACCCGAACCGTTTTACAACCTGGTATCGCTTTTCATTTTTACCCCTTTTTAGCATAAGTAAAGAGTCTGCCATAAAACGTCCGCTGAATTTTTTGTGCCCGTATTCCTTCATGGCTTCTAGGTATTTTTCTTTGGGTATTCTTCCGGCCAGGGCAATGTTCGGATCCTGTAAAAAATGGGGATCATCGCCCGCCGCTTTCATTAACCTCCGGGCCTGCTTCAGGTTCTTAATCAATTTTAATACCCTCGGCTGGTTGGCTATCCGGATAAAAATAGCATGCATGGGATAGCTGTCATAATCCTGCAGATCGATCACAAATGGTTTCTCTTCCATTGTAATCAATTGCAACCGGTGAATGATCTTTTCTTCCATCATTTTCATAGCGGTAAACCGAACCAGGGAAACATTGGGCCTCCCGGCATGCGGTTGAATGATGTGGTATTTTTCTGTGAGTGCCTGCCTGCTTTTCTCAATCTTATGACGCAGTTCTTCATGCGGATCGATCAGCAGCAGGTATTCGTACAGCTGATGGCCTGGTAACCGGAATGTTGTGTCCATAAAAACAAATTTTGAAATGAAAAATATATTTCCCAATTATTTTAGCATAAATTTACTAAATAATTTAGTTATTTGCAAAACAAATATTCCCTTTCGGGATGAAATAAAAAGTTACAGTTATGGAAGTAGAAAAATTTTTCGCTGCCGGATACCGCGGCAGCAAGGAGTTTAAACAACTCGATGTTCCCACTGCCAATGCCACGGGTTTTGGCGCCGCCACAGATGATTATATGGAACGGGGTATTGATCTCAATGAACAACTCGTGCGAAACAAGCCTGCTACTTTTTTTATGCGTGTTACCGGCAACAGTATGATCAATGCGTGCATCCATGATGGAGATATTGTAATTGTAGACCGCTCTATAAAACCAATAAACGGCAAAATTGTGATTGCCATCCTCGATGGCGATATGCTGATCCGGCGCCTGGAAAAAACGATGAACAAAATACGGCTGGTGCCGGAAACAGCCCGGCTTTCAACCATTGAAATAAGCGAATACAGCAACATGACGATTTGGGGGGTGGTGACGTATGTGATCAAAAACCTGTGATCGTACCCCCGTCAGGGTTTTGAACCCTGACGGGGGTTAAAAATGAATATAATGAACGAATCTAACAACAGCCCGAAGGGTTTTAAAGCCATCGTAGACTGTAACAGTTTTTATGCTGCCTGTGAAAGGGTTTTCAAACCGTCGCTGCATGGCAAACCTGTTGTTGTATTAAGCAACAACGATGGCTGCATTGTTTCGCGGAGCGATGAGGCTAAGGCTTTGGGCATACAAATGGCGGGGCCCTATTACCAGAACAGAAATGAAATTGAAAAAAACAATGTGGCTGTTTTTTCCAGCAACTATCATTTGTATGGCGATATGAGCTGGCGGGTAATGGAAACCCTGCGCATCCTTTCACCGCATGTAGAAGTGTATTCTGTAGATGAATCATTTCTCGATCTTACCGGCATCGATGAAAATAAACTCTACGACTATGCGCTTTTTTTAAAACACACTACCGAATTATGGACGGGCATTCCCGTATCCATCGGCATTGCCCCCAGCAAGGTATTATCCAAGGTTGCCAACCGGCTTGCCAAAAAAGATAAAACCGGAACCAGGGGTGTCATGATCCTGCAAACCCCCGAACAGCAGATGCAGGCCTTACAAAGAACTGCCGTGGAAGATGTCTGGGGAGTAGGTGCTGCCGGCTCCAAAAAATTACATTTATACAATATCAATACCGCCTGGGATCTGCGTAACATGAGTGAAGAGTGGGCAGGAAAAAACCTGGGAGGGGTTGTTGGCGTAAGGCTGATCAAAGAACTGCGGGGAGAGCCCTGCATAGAGATGAAAAATCCCCTGGAGAAAAAAAAGATGATTGCCACAGCAAGGATGTTTGGCAAACCTGTTTATGAACTGAACGAAATAAAAGAGGCTGTTGCCACCTACATTGCAAGGGCGGCAGAAAAACTCCGCAGGCAAAATGCTGCGGCCGCTACCATCAGCGTATTTATGGTAACAAATGATTACAGCAGTTCCTATGAATACAAACCTGCTACCCATTCGCTTTACACAACCCTCCCTTTTGCCAGTTCACTTACCAATTTTCTCATCAGCCACGCAATACCGTTAGTTGACAGATTGTACCAAAAGGGAAGCAAATACCTGAAGGCCGGCGTGATCCTGAGCGGTATTGTACCCGACAATGCAGTACAGTTCAATTTGTTTGAGCAGGCATCCCATCAGAATGAAAAAATACTGATGCAGATGATCGACAATGTAAATTTCAGCATGCGCAACGACGTCTTGAAATTTGCATCCTCCGGTACAAAGCGTGACTGGAAAATGCGCCAGGAATTAAGAAGCAAACGCTTTACTACCCGCTGGGAGGAATTGTATGAAGTAAAATAACAGGTTTAACTGTACGCAGATATTATACTACTTGTTTTATAAATTGCTTGTCTTCATTTATAGCCCCCTGCTATTCAGATAATAAACCATTCCCCACCTGCTAACAGCAACAGGAAAAAAGTTGGGATTACCCATAAAAAAACTCACCCCGCAAATGAGCGGGGTGAGTATATTCAAAGTCGGTTTTTTAGGATTAACTATATTTCAACATTTATTATGTTGTATAGTTGATATTTAATTTTTGATCAGTGTAAGACTCTTCTTCTCTGTACCCTGTACAACCTGTACATTGTACATTCCTGAAATGAAGTTCTTTCCAAACTGATACTGTAGTTTACCGATTCCTTCTGTCTGGTACACTTTCTTACCCATCAGATCAGTTATCGTTACCGATACTTTCTCCATGCTGTTAAAGCCATCCAGTACCAGCGTGAATGCTGATGCACTTGGATTTGGATAAGCCTGTACTTTGATGCTTGTTTTTGCAGCTACCTCAACCTGGCTGTTAATATTGCCTTTGGTGAAGGTTGGAGGACATCCTGATGGTCCTACTTCAATTCCTGCAAGCATACCTACGCAAGTCTTGGAATCTTTCACAAAACCGGTATACGTGCCCGGAGCCAGGTTGGTAAAGATCGTACTGGTCTGGTAGGTATTACCATCCAGACTGTATGTGTACGGTCCGTATCCGCCTGTTCTGAACAACTGGATCTTTCCATTGCTGCTGGCACAACTGCTCGCTGCTGTTGCATACGCTGTAACCAATATCGGATTCAATGCGATGGTAACATTCAATGTTCCCAAACAGCCTTTGAAGTCTTTTACGGTGATCGTGTATGTAGCCGCTCCAAGGTTTGCAAATGAATTGCTTGTCTGGAAGGTTGTTCCGTCCTTACTGTAAGTATACGGTGCAACGCCACCTGCCACTGCTACCTGGATTGAACCATCATTGGTACAAGTGCTGGTGTTTACTTTGCTCGCTGTAACATTCAGTGCAGCTCCCTGAGCAACTGTTACTGATGCCGTTCCGATACAACCTTTGGAATCCTTCACATACGCTGTGTAAGCTCCTGAAGCCAGTCCGCTGAAGATATTGCTTATCTGGTAAGTGGTTCCGTCAATACTGTATGTGTATGGAGAAATACCACCTGAACGATAGATCTCAATCGATCCGTCATTGGCACATGCACTTGTTCCTCTTGCAAACGGACTCACTGTTATTGCAGCTGCTGCTCCTACAACGATATCCGGCTTAGTGCTTACACATCCACCCGCATCTTTTACATAACCTGTATAGGTTCCTGCAGCAAGACCCGTGAAGGTATTTGTTGAAACATAGTTTGTTCCATCAATGCTGTATTGATAAGGCAATACTCCCGCATTACCATACAATATCACCGATCCGGTGTTACCGCAACTGCTGCTCGCACTACCGCTCGATGTTACATATACCGTGAAGGCAAACGAAATGTGGATATTGGTCAGCGTTACAACGCCGCAACCTCCGGCATCTGTTATCATTACATTATAATAACCAATCGGTAATCCGCTCACAGAGGATACGTTACCCGGTGCAAATCCCGGATATCCACCTGACCATGCATATGTGTAAGGAGCATTTCCTCCTGCCGGCGTGATCGTGATCGTTCCGTCGTTTCCAGCATTACATGCCGTGATATTTGTCTTGGCAAAAGTTGCAGTAAAGGTCGCCGGTGCTCCGATGTTCACACCGATATCTGATGATACACAACCGCCCGCTGTAAGTGTTGCCACAATGATGTGGTTACCCGCTGCCATTCCGGTGATCGTAAACGGATTGCTTGAGAATGCTACCGATGATCCACCATCTACGGTGTATGTTCCCGGTGCACTGCCTGCTCCGCCTGATAAGGTAACTGTAGCCGTTCCGTCTGAACTCGCAAAACAGGTAACTGCTGTTCCTACCGCTGTTCCGTTCAACGCTGCAGGAGAGCCGATATTTACTCCGATAAGATCAGAAGCACAACCCGCTGTTGATGTAGCAACAATGGTATGGTTACCCGCTGCAAGGCCGGTGATCGTAAATGGATTGCTGTTGTAGCTTGCAGGTGCTCCACCGTCTACGGTATAAGTACCTGATGTACTTGATGATAAAGTAATTGTTGCTGTTCCGTCAGTTGATCCAAAGCAGCTAACCGGAGTTGCTGAACCTGATCCTGTAAGCGCCGCAGGTGAACTGATGTTTACATTGATATCTGTTGATACACAACCGCCCGCTGTAAGCGTTGCCACCACTGTGTGGTTACCCGCCGCCATTCCGGTGATCGTAAATGGATTTGCTGAGAATGCAACTGCTGAACCACCGTCTACTGTATAAGTACCCGGTGCACTGCCTGCTCCACCTGATAAAGTAACGGTAGCCGTTCCGTCAGTAGATCCAAAGCAGCTTACTGCTGTTGGTACCGCTGTTCCGTTCAAGGCTGCTGGTGATCCGATATTGAAATTGATATCTGTTGATACGCAACCGCCGGCTGTTACTGTAGCCACAACGGTGTGGTTACCCGCTGCAAGGCCACTTACTGTGAATGGATTGGTTGAATAGGCAATCGCTGATCCGCCGTCAACTGTATAGGTTCCGGGAGCTCCTGCTCCTGTTCCTGATAAGGTAACGGTAGCTGAACCATCGGTTGAACCAAAGCAGCTAACCGCTGTAGTGGTTGCTGAACCTGTAACTGCACAGGTTGCAACCGGGTTCAGGGTGATATTCTGATCACAGGTACCTGCCACATTATAACTCAGGTTATTCTCGTTTACGGTAATATTGGTATTGAGGCCTCCCACGTAAGCATTTACCTGCGTCTTCGTTCTTCCACTGCCCACAGCCTGGCTGAAGAACTGGTTCATTTTTGAGTTCGCAGTCCAATTAGCCGTATTGGTCAGACGGAATCTTGCGATCCTTGTTCCCGGTGATGTACAACCACCTGTAACGGCTGAAATTGAAGGCCCATTACCATTCCCCGGGGGCGACTTGGCTGCTACGTTCACATAACGGTGCGTTTGACCCGCAGGTACCGGCGCTACCGCATAGTTTACAGTCCCGACAGTAATTGATGTCGGCTGCATGGCCGTAGGTAGTTCTGAAGTTCCGGCAAGAATGCTGGCGGTAAGTGTTCCGCCATTCATAATGGTTATGTCGAAACCAAAGCCAAACTGAACCGTCGCCAGTTCAAGATTGGTGCCGCCCGTACGCAGGAGGTATGCATCCCATTCGATGGTATTGGCTGTAGCCGTTACATTCGTAAAATACATCTGGTAAGTCTGTGCCTTTGCACTCATCGCAAATCCGAAGACCACGAAAAAGAGCATCAACACTTTGATTTTAGTAAGAATTTGTTTCATCCGAATTGAGTTTAAATTTTGAAATACAGGAAATAAATAACCTTTTACTTTTATTAGAAAGGATGGTTGTGATGTATCATCATCACAACCATCCAATGTTTTATTTAAAACGGCCGTGCATAGAACAGGAACAGCTGTGAGTTGTTATCCACTATTGCCAGATCAGATGCATCCGTTGCTCCGTCGCCGGTAACATCGGTCACATTATAACCAAAGG
>JBBKWV010000301.1:0-8703 GCA_037969135.1 Ferruginibacter sp. | reverse complement strand
ATCGGTTATAGCGGCTGTCAATGTTGTTTTTCCATGATCTACGTGACCGATGGTACCAACGTTTAAGTGGGGTTTATCCCTCTTGAATGATTCTTTTGCCATTGTTTAAATTTTAGTGTTTGTTTTGAAAATCAGTTTTCATTTAAAGTCTGTAAACCATCGACTTATTTTTTTGCATCAATTGTAGAAAAATCGAAACTTTTGTACAATTAAAATACGCAACATTTAAAGAACTTAATGAGCCATCAGTGAGAATCGAACTCACGACCTCTTCCCTACCAAGGAAGCGCTCTACCCCTGAGCTACGACGGCTTGTTTTGCCATCAGTGAGAATCGAAATACTGACCTTCCCGATTGCCATCGGGACGCTTTACCCCTGATGCATTTATTCCCGACTGTTCGGGATGCGACGGCTTGTTAACGCTTGCCGTAACAGGCAGAAAAATGAGCGGAAGACCAGGCTCGAACTGGCCACCTATAGCTTGGAAGGCTATCGCTCTACCAAATGAGCTACTTCCGCTTTTAATCAACAGGCAATTTGCAATAAGCAATTGCCAATATAAAGAACTAACATTCAAACTACAAAATGCCTATTGCAAATTGCTTACTGAAAAAGTGGGCAGAGTAGGGTTCGAACCTACGTACACTTACGTGAACAGATTTACAGTCTGTCGCCTTTAACCACTCGGCCATCTGCCCTGCTCAAACTGATTAATAATACATTAACCAATACAAGAGCCGAAGACTGGAGTCGAACCAGCGACCTGCTGATTACAAATCAGCTGCTCTACCAACTGAGCTACTTCGGCAATTATCTGTTTAATGTTTATGGTGCTAAAATTGCTAAAAGTGATATAATGTATATAAACCTTTAATTCCTTTACTACCGATAAACGTTTTAAACGTTTTAAAAAAGATCTGCCGCCAAATAAGCTCTCAAACACGCACCCTATTTTTTGGGAAGGCAAAGGTAAGAGAAAATGATTAATACAAAAACTTTGTAAAAGATTTTTTTACAGTATTTCCAATAAAAAACAAATCCCCCGCAAAAACGGAGGATTTATTTCATGATCTTTTATGAGAATTATCAGGCTGCCAGCTTTTCTTTTTTCCGCTTTATTTGAGTAATAACCGCGTCCATAGCCTCTTCAAAACTTTCTTCAAAAGATTTGGAAGAATGCTTTACAAAGAATTCATGGCGGGGAATCATCACTTTTATCTCAACAACTTTATCTTTTATATTGTGCACAATATTATCAAGTTTCAGGTAAATATCAACATTTGTAATCCTGTCGTGAAATTGAGTAAGCTTCGGAATTTTTTTTTCGATATAAGTTATCAGTTTTGAATCCGCGTCAAAATGCACTGTTTGAATGTTTACGTTCATAACATCTGTTTTATGTGAAAAAATAAATTAATAGGTAGCAATCATTACATAGGCCGACTGGTTGTGGGTTAATATGGCTTAATTTTTTTCTATGTTCAAGTTAATAAATGATAGACATTTTTCAAAATAAATTTTATGTACGGAATAATCATTTTTTATAATAAATAGTTCAGGCTTTTGGATGTGCTTTTTTAAATACATCCTTTAACTTTTCAATCGAGTTGTGCGTATATATCTGTGTGGCAGCAAGACTGCTGTGTCCCAGTAATTCTTTAACTGCATTCAGATCGGCTCCGTTATTCATCAAGTGCGTAGCAAAAGTATGCCTTAATATATGCGGGCTTTTTTTATCAATTGTTGTTACCAGCGCCAGATATTTTTTTACAGTATTATAAACATATTTCGGATCCAATTTATTGCCCTTGTCACTAACCAATAAAAACAGACTGCCGGATCCCTCAATCAGCTTATTCTTTTCGGCGATGTATTCCCTGATATCCTGAATCAATAATTTACTTACCGGGATGATCCTTTCCTTGCTCCCTTTACCCAACACTTTTATCACACAGTTCATATGATCGATCTGGTTTTCCTTCAACCCGATCAACTCAGCTTTACGTATGCCCGTATTATAAAGTATTTGTAAAATCAGCCGGTCAGTTCTTCCATTCCAGGTATCCGGAAATTCAACATGATCAAATAATGTATCCATATCTTTTTTCTCTACAAATTGCGGTAACCGTTTTCCTACCTTGGGCATAATGATCGTTGCCATAGGACTCAATTCAATCAGCTCCTGTTTTAATAAGTATTTAAAAAATGACCTTAAGGAAGAAATTTTCCTGTTTAATGTTTTAGAACTGATGCCTTCGGATTTAAGTTGCGCCAGCCAGGTTCTGATAAAAGCAGGTTTTATGTGCTGCAACCGCTTTTCATCGAATTGTATTTGCAGGAAAAGGAGAAAAGTGCTGAGGTCGTTCTGGTACGAAGTGATAGTATGCTGGGAATACCTTTTTTGAAATTTAAGGTAATCTAAAAAAGACTGGATATTTTGTTCCGGATTTTGTTGCATAAAAAAACTGATAACCAAAGTTAAGATTAACCCTGTTATCAGTTTTTAAAATATTGCCGGTTTAATTAGTTATTTTTCGAACTTACCAGTTGCCATTTGCTGCTTGTAAACAGCTTTCAGTACTTCCATACGGCGTCTGATCGACGGCTTGATAAAAGCCTGTCTTTCCCTTAGTTGCAACAGCACACGGCTTTTCTCAAATTTCTTTTTGTACTTTTTGAGTGCCTTGTCGATGTTTTCGCAATCTTTTGAATCTATAATAAGCATTGTATATACCTCCTTTAGGTGAATTAAATACTGTCCTTTCATCAGACAGGGCGGCAAAGATAGAAGTTTTATTTAAATAAAAAAATATCTGAACAAAAATCCGAAATTTGATAAATGTTTACAGGAATAATTGAACAAACAGGCAGGATCCATAAGTTGACCAAATCGGGTAATAATCTGGAAATCTGGATAGAATCCTCTTTCTCCCATGAGTTAAAAGTAGATCAGAGCGTCAGTCACAATGGTGTTTGCCTGACAATTGAAGAAATAAACGGGTTATTGTACCGCGTAACTGCCATAGAAGAAACACTCAGTAAAACCAATTTTTTAAAAAATAAAGCAGATGACCTTATCAATCTGGAGCGCTGTATGCAATTGAACGGGCGGCTCGATGGCCACATTGTTCAGGGCCATGTAGATACAACCGGAATTTGTAAAGCCATTACTGAAAAAAACGGAAGCTGGGAATTTACAATAGAAATTGACCCTTCTTTTGCATCTTTAATCATTGAAAAGGGATCAGTTACATTAAATGGTATCAGTCTTACCATTTTTCATGTAACTGAAAATTCCTTTACTGTAGCAGTGATACCTTATACTTTTTTGCATACCAATATGCAGAATTTGAAATTAAATGATAGCGTAAATATTGAATTTGACATGATTGGAAAATATGTAAACCGCATTTTTTCCCTGAAGCATATGGGTTAATGTGCAGTGATCACATTTTCATTAAAACCTTATCTTGTAAAAAAATCATTTTAACCAATCAAGGCTGAATGTTCAGAAAAACAGTTACAAATCCTTTTTTCCTTTTTCCTTTCATTACCTGTATTGTATTCTGGCCTTTTACCTTTCAGTTGTTCTCTTTAAAAAATGATGCACTTACTTATTATTACCCAATTCGGACACTGATCAGCGATGCTTTGAATAACGGGGAATTACCATTATGGTCTCCTTTTATCAATATGGGGTATCCCTTGCATGCCGATATGCAAAGTGCTGCATGGAACCCGCTGGTATGGCTCTTCGCTTTTATCAGCAATTACAGCCTGGCAGCTTTTCATTATGAACTGATGTTTTATATAGCATTTGCAGGAATTGGTTTTTATTATTTATGTAAGGACATTGGGTATTGCAGAACCATTTCCATTGCAATGGCTATCGCCTACCAGTTCAGTGGTTTTATGATTGACAGTGTTCAGTTTTTTAATTGTATCAGTAGTGCCTGTTATTTTCCATTTGTCTTTTTGTTTTTCAGGAAGATGATGAGGCAGTACCAACTAAATGATGCAGTTCTATTTGCTGTTTTTTTCTTTTTATTTTTTACCGGCGGTTATCCCTCTTTATTTATTATCAGCAGTTATTTTTTGTTTGCTTATTTCCTGTTTTCTTTTTTCAGTGCACCGTCAAAAATTGTGTTTCTGAAAACAGTAATGCCGTCTATGATAATGGCGATCCTGTTTTTCCTTTTGCTGGGTTCACCTGCGATCATTTCATTTTATCAGCAATTGCCTTTCATAGAAAGAGGTAAGAGCCAGTTGCTATCGGTAGTTTTGGAAAACTCCATGAACCCCGCCAGTTCACTGTCATTTCTGGCTCCTTTCAGTACAACGGCCAATGACCAATGGCTTCATTCGTCCATACTAATGCGTAATATTTATCTGGGAATAATTCCATTGATATTTTTGATCTATTCTTTTTTTAATAAGTCGTTTAAAAAAAACAAAGAGATTCTTTTTTTTCTATGTTGCGCTTTATTCATGCTTGGAATGGCCTTTGGGGAATTCTTCTTTTTAAGACAACTGGCTTATTATACCCTGCCCCTGATGGATAGTTTCCGGCATCCTGCTTTATCCAGGCTGTTCAGCATTTTCTTTTTACTGCTCATCGCCGGCAATACATTAAGCAACTGGAAAAGGAGTGAAGAAAAAAACACGGCAGTTCTTAAAAAGATCATTCAAACCCTAATCGTAGTTGTTTTTATCACGGGAGTTTTCTGTTTAATCTGTTCAGTCGGTTTTTTCCAATCAATGAATCTGAACGGAACAGACTTTAAGCTACTATTTAATAAACTGAATTTCAGTGAAAGATTTTTAATGCAAATGCCTTTTCTTATCAGTTTACTGATACTCAGTTTTTATGCGATCGTAAAAAAGAAAAGTATTCATTTGATCTGTCTTATCATTATTGCCGACATGTTTATAGCATCGCAGTTAAATATGCCTGTTACCGTTTATGGTGCAAAAAATTTCAAGGTAATTGAAAAACTCATCAACAGAAACCCGGTAAAATTCCCCATACCCGGACAACAAACAATAGAAGAAAACTCCCTGAACAGTTACGATGAAAATACCATAACGGGCAGTACGTTGCCTTTTACAAAAAGAATAGGGAGAAATGATTATTTTATCAGCCCCGGAAACTTGTCAAAACAGGATACATTTTATACATCAGGCATTAAAAATATTGTTTTTAAGAACACAGTAGTTTATGCAGAGGTTCCCAATGCGGGCCGCATAGAAATAAAAAGTTTTTCCGCAAACAAAATGCAGGCAAGTGCACATTTTAATGAACCGGGAACAATGGTCTATTTACAGAATAATTATCCCGGATGGGAGGCATTTATTGATGGGGAGAAAACAAACATACAAACGGCCAATATCAGTTTCATGTCGATTTCGGTAACCTCCGGAGAACATGACATTGTTTTCCGTTACAGGCCACTAACCGTTATCGCATCATGGATAGTTTCCCTTGTTTCCTTATTGCTTATGCTTTGCTATCTGATCCTTGTTTTTTCCAAACGGCAATCAGGGAAACGCCAACAGGAAATTGCATAAATTTCAAGAGTGCCAATTCTACAGAAAATATTTTTTCCAATATTTTATTGGATAATCCGGAAGTTTTAAAACGGGCAAAGTCAGATTCATTTTTTGTTTTATCCGTCGAAAAAATCCCCGCTATTTTTCGGGCGATCCAAATGGGTAAAAACAAAAGGCTGTTAAAATATCTTAATTCAATCTCTTTATTTTCTTTTGAAAATCCAGTCAATTTGTGCATCGACTTCTTTGTGTAGCGCCTTTCATGGCCGTTCACAATATCATGTTCGCTCCACAGGCATTTGAATGCCGGAACCGTAATACAAATTGTTGCACCCGATTTTGCCATCCGCAGTATTTCTTTTAATGCCAACTGGTCATCTTTCACATGTTCCAGCACATCAAAAGCACAAACCAGGTCAAACTGATCGCTTTCCAATGGCAATGCGGTAACAGATGCATTGATCACTTCCAGTCCTTCCTTTCTTAAATGATCAATGAACAATGATTCTGTTTCCACCGATATTACTTTTCCAAAAGCAGAAAGCCATTTAGAAGATGCCCCGCCGGCGGCTCCGATATTTAATATTTTGAGGGAATTTTCTTTCAGGTGGCCATGTAAGATCTGCAGAATGATCTTTTGCCTGACAACAAACCACCAATGTTCATTTTCCAGTTTTATATACTGTTGTACATATTCTTTATTCATCGATCTTTTTTCCGTTGATAATCTTTGATCTTACAATATACAATGGCCGTTGCTTTACCTGGAAAAAAATACGCAGTATATATTCACCGAGAATACCCAGAGAAAGTAATTGCACTCCGCTGAATAATACGATGGCAAAAATGAGTGTGGTAAATCCTTCGGGAACTGTTCCGAAAACCAGTTTTTTATAAATTGTAATGGCGAGATAGACCAAAGAAATACAAATCGTAATAAACCCAACAGCACCGATAAACCGGATCGGAAATTCGCTGAAATTAAAAATTCCGTTAAAAGCCAGTTTAAAAAGCGATCGAATAGAATATTTTGTTTCCCCGGCGATGCGCTCATCGCGTTCATATTCAAGTCCGGCCTGTTTGAACCCCACCCAGCTCCGCAATCCTCTTACATAACGGCTTTCTTCGGGTAGTTTATTTAAGTGTGTAATTACTCTTTTGCTGATGAGTGAGAAGTCGCCTGCATCCAGCGGCATTTGAATATTTGAAAACCGTTTTTGCAACCGGTAGAATAATTTGTAACACATTCTTTTAACGAATCCTTCCTTTCTGTTCTTCCTTACTCCATAAACCACATCAAAACCCTGGTTCATTTTTTCTAAAAACAGGCTAAGCAATTCCGGAGGGTCCTGCAAATCGCCGTCAATAATAAAAACGGCATCAGCCATTTCATCTGCATGCTGAAGTCCTGCAGTAAGTGCCATCGCATGGCCGAAATTTCTGGATAAAAATACCGCAGAATAATGCTCTTTCTCTTTTATCAATGATCCGATCAGATCAGCAGTGCCATCAGAACTGCCATCATCAACCAACAAAACATTTAATCGCAGGCCCGGTTGATCCATCATTTTATCCAACCTGTTTATTAATTCAGGCAGTACTATCTCTTCATTGAAAAGTGGAACTAAAATGGTAATATGCTTCTCCCTGCTCATATAATTGAAGATACAATTTATGCTGATTGAAAAAACAAAGACAGGAATTATTAAACTGCTTTTCCTTTCATAGCAGTAGATATGGCCATGTCCATTATCCTTTCGGCATAAGGACGGGAGATATCATTTAGTGTTTCAATTTTTTTATGGACCAGGTCTTTTTCCTCCATGGTAATTGCCAGCTGAAGTGCCTGCATTGCTGCAGCAGTTTCCAATAATTCTTCCTTTGTTAGCAGCGAAGCATTTTTCTGCAAAAATTTTTCAGTGGTCTTTAACAATTGCTCTCCTTCTGTTCTCACTTCGGTTATTGCCCTTGCTGCAATATCATCTTTGGCATGTGTGATAGAATCCATCAGCATATTCTCCACTTCCACATCGGTTAACCCGTACTGTGGCTTTACTTCAATACTTTGCTCTACCCCGCTTCTGATCTCTTTCGCAGTAACCGTCAGTATCCCATCAGCATTTATCAAAAATCCCACTTCTACTTTTGGTAACCCTGCCGGCATACCCGGGATCCCTGTAAGGTTAAATTCTGCAAGCTTCCTGTTGTCCTTCACCATGTCACGTTCTCCCTGGAACACACTGATACGCATACCCGATTGCCCGTCTACCTGTGTGCTGTATTGCCTGGCAATTTTTGCAGGTATCTTGGCATTTCGGGGTATCAATACATCCATGAGTCCTCCGGAAGTTTCAATACCCAGACTCAATGGCGTGATGTCGAGCAATAAAATATCTTTATTATTTCCTGCAAGAATATCTGCCTGGATCGCTGCACCCAAAGCCACTACTTCGTCAGGATCCACCGAATCATTTACTTCCCTGCCAAAAAATGCACTGACCGTTTCTTTTACAAGTGGAATTCTGGTGCTTCCGCCAACCATAACCACCGATCCTATTTCTTTCAATTTTAATCCCGCGTCTTTCATTGCTTTCTTACAACAGGCAATCGTCTTGTCCACAAATGGCTGAATCAATTCTTCCAGCTGTTTTTTACTCAATGTAAGTTTATCTCCGTTCAATTCACCTTCATAACTATCGTGAAAGGATAAGTGCTTTTTTGCCGACTCTGCTTTTAAACGCAAAGCCTGTGCCAGTGATTTGTTTTGTGTGAGATCTGCTTCAGAAATACCGGCAGCAACAGCCCAGTGTTTTACGATCGCATTATCAAAATCATCCCCACCCAGATACGTATCTCCGTTTGTTGATAATACTTCAAATACCCCTCCTACAATTCGCAGAATAGAAATATCAAAAGTTCCACCGCCCAGGTCATACACAGCTATGATGCTGGATTCATTTTTATCCAACCCAATACCGTATGCAAGACTTGCTGCCGTTGGTTCATTGATGATCCTCAGCACATCAATACCTGCCAGCTTTCCGGCATCTCTTGTTGCCTGCCGCTGGGTATCATTGAAATATGCCGGCACCGTGATCACTGCTTTATTTACAGGTGTTTTTAAAATATGCTCTGCCCTTTGCTTTAATTCT
>JBBKWV010000300.1:0-3339 GCA_037969135.1 Ferruginibacter sp. | reverse complement strand
GTATGTGGTTGGTGAAAGAAAACCTGCCTACAGGCAGGCAGGCACTAACCATGGCGAAAAGAATAAATATCCAAAATAAAAAAATTCCAATAGAGTCTGTTTTTAGCAGTCTCCATTTTTCTTTTCAGGATTTTTTTTATTAGATTGCCTGCAAAAAACTATCAGGAGCGAAGGCTGGCGTTATTGTTGTGCAAATTTTTCCAATGCCCGCAACACCTGCCTGAACCTGCTGCGGTTACTGATCTTATTTAAGAAAAGATACATATCATCTCCCTTGGTATTGGCTGCACTGAATAACTCAAACCCACGGTCACTGCCATCGAGGTTCATTACGTTCTTACGGAATACAACACTATGTTCTGCATCCAAAACTTTACCGGAACGTACATATGTATAAAATTGCTGTAAGTCGGTCAACGTTGAAAACATGCCTCCGCTCCCTTTTACCAACCAAGATTTTTTAAACCAGTTAGGAGGAATATTCGGCAACCCGACAAAATTTGGCCCACCCCCGGCAGCAAATTCAGTTATTGCAAGTCCTCTTGTTTCTCCATACTCACCCGTTCTTTTCATTCCGGCGGGATCCAGAAAATTGGTGCGGAGAAATTCATAATAACTCATTCCTGAAATTTTATCTATCAGTGCGGCCAACAAACCAAATGCTCCGTGTGAATGTTCCCTGCTGGTGCCCGGTGCAAATAGTAAGGTTTGTTTCATCATACGATTGACAGCGGTTTCCCTGTCGATCCATTGCAGGTCGGGGTCCCAGTCTTCTGCTGTATGAAAAAAATCGGGCAGACCTGATTGCCCGGTCAGTAAATATTGTATCGTTATGATTTGTTTATCAGCCGGTACCTGTTCAAAATATTTACTGATAGGATCTGATAGTTTCAGCTTACCCTGCTGATCGAGCAGGTGTATAGCTGCGATGGTAAAATCAATTGGTCTTGAACCGATACCAAAAATGGTATTCACTGTATTTTTTGTTTTCAGTTGCTCATTGGCCATTCCAAATGGATGTTGCAAAAGCAGCTTTCCGTTCTTCTTTATATAAAGTAATCCGGCAAATCCTTCTGCTTCCAGCTTATCAAAAGTTGCCTTTATGTTTTCATTGCTGAGGATGAGGGGCTCGGCTTGTTTCTCCAGTTGTATATCCGTTACCTGTTTATTTTGTTCATCCAGTTGTACATAGATCGTTCTTTCCACACTATAGGCTGCTAATGTTAGCCGGAAACCATTAACAGCTGGTTCTACAGAAATTTCATCCTGCAGTCCTTTTACTTCATTACGTATGTTAAGCAGCCGGTTCAATAAGGATGTTTTATCAGTTGTTTTTACAGCTGTCATGTATTTGGTAACAAATGGTTCAATCATGGCATCACTTTCACCAATCAACATATTCTCAACAGCTCTTACCGTTTCCTTTACAAATGGAGGAGGCTCCTGCTGTGCGGTTGCTACATTCATTGATCCACAAATGGCAAGCGTAAATAATACCAGTTGAATTCGTTTGCCATAGCTGAATAATTTATTCATTGTAATATTTTTAAAAAATGATCAATCTTAAAATTTTTTCTGCTGAGGTCGTTAAGGTAAGCAAGTAAGCTTATTGTCTTTTATTTTATTAACTATTATTAACGTTACTAAAGAATTCATTCAACTTAATGGTTGTTAAGGTTAGCTTTACCACATTGCAAAAGATCCCAGGTTTTATTGTAATTTTTTTTCATAACAAAAAAAAGACCCTACAGTGCAGGGTCTTTATAAGAATTTGAATTGCTTAGAAACGTCCGTCTTTTTTATCCTGTGAACGGCCTAAGATATATCCACCACCACCCAATACGACAGCACCTACTATGCCACCCCTTACCGGATCTTTCTTGTTAATAACGGCACCTAATATGCCACCACCTGCAACGCCGATCGCCGCATACTTGGCCGACTTACTCCATCCTTTTTTCTTTGCTACTTTGGCTTCATTAGTAGTTTCAGAGGTCTTGCTATAAGTTTTTGCAGTTGCATCTTTCCGTCCTGCAGCATAAGCTGCCTGATATTGTTTAGCAACTGCTGCCTGTGCTTCCATAGCCTTCCATTCATTGAACTGTGTAAGACCAGCGGTATCAATATTTGAAGCCGGTAATGTTGACATTGGGTTGCTGTTGCAAGCGGTAATTATGATAGCAAGCGAAGCAACAACGGTAATTGAGAATAAAATTTTTTTCATAACTGTAATTTTAAAAGTGAATAAATAATCACTCTTATTATTTTCACAAACAGTGCCGGAAAGCTGGCTGCTGTTAAAAGAGAAAATAATAAAGCATTATAAGCCTGAAGGCTAGTGTATTAAAACTTTTTTGTTTTAACGTTACAGGTTTCTATAAAGGATTGATGTAAAAAAATGTTGATAGATAACCGGAAGTATTATATAATATTTCGCAGATGGAATGGGTTACTTATTCTGGTTGCAGAAATAAGTTTTAAAAATTTTTGTCTCCAGTCCACAGGCAATGCCAATGGGACCTACGTCAATGATGATGTATTAATAGAGAGTGGAGGGTGAGCGAAGTTATTTATTAAGATAAGTCACTTGAAGGAGACTCTCGTCCGGGAAGAAAAACGGAGAGATTTTTTATTTTAAACTCATAATATAATTGACGATGGCCCAGCGATCTTCCACATCCGGAATTTTTTTGTCATAATTTGGCATGTCGTCCCTTCCGAAAATTGATTTGTAATAAATTTCTCCGGGTTTTTGTGCCTGGAATGCTGAAGTGAGAAAGGATCCAACTTTTGTATCAAGTGAAGCTGCTTTAGTACCATTGCCATCTCCTTTACTGCCGTGGCAGGATCTGCAATGTGTAGAAAACAAAGATTTTCCTGAACTGATACTTTCATTGTTAACCGGGTAAAAATTTAATCACCAGGTATCCTGCCGTGAGCAGTACAAATAAAAACTGCTGAGTGCAAACCAAAAAATTAAGAAAGTCTTTTCATGATGGATTATTTTCTGTCGTCCTGCCAAATTAGTTTCTCGTTTTTTCTATTGCTGAAAAAATCAGTGCATTTACCATCTCCGGTTCCGGCAATTCCACCATCAGGACTACAAATTTGGATACAGTTCACGTCAAACAGTTGGCTTGGAATATCGCAGCAATAAGGTGGGATGTAATAAACAGTCTGTCCATTATATTCATACTGCCAAACACTTGCAGCCGGATTTCTGACTTTGTCAATTTGTATTTCTCTGATTTTTAGTTTAATACATAAAGGGGTATCCTTTGGTACGTCAAGTATTTTACAACTTGAAAAAGTTGTCACTAATAATCCTAAAAATAATGG
>JBBKWV010000299.1:0-29499 GCA_037969135.1 Ferruginibacter sp. | reverse complement strand
GTTGATATTGATGGCAGTATTGGATTATCGCAAATCGTGAGAATACAAAGAGAGAAGAAAGAAATAAGTATTACACAATTGTATCCAAATCCTGTAACGGATTATTTAAAAGTGCAGATTCAGTCTGATAAAGATCAGCTGCTTCAAATTTCCGTATTTGATATATCCGGAAAACAATTGCTGACACAAAAAATCAGTTTGAAAGAGGGGATAAACGAACCCGGCATACCCTTTGCAAATATGGGTAGTGGTATGTATATCATAAACTTTAAAAATGTTTCAGGAACAGATTTTGGAGACTTCAAAGTTGTTAAGTATTAAGACTACAGTAATTTATAAACTACCCCGTGGATTAAAAATTTTTAACAACAGCTCATATAATTCCGGGTGTTTATCTTTCAGCAACTCCGGACGTTCAAAAAAATATTCTGACACCACGGCAAAAAATTCCGACTCATTGCTCGCACCATATGGATTTATGTCGGAACGATTATCACGTATAAGTTCGATTTCCTGCTGCATAAGATGTAACCAGGGCAGGATATATTTTTTATCCATCAATGCTTCTGGAATGCCGTCAATATCTCCATCCGTTTTATCAACAAGGTGTACGAATTCATGAATGGCTGTATTGTCTTTGCCTGTTTTATTGGTAAAAGCCTGACGCAATTCAAATTGAGAAAGGATCATCATGTGATTCATTCCGCCGCTTCCTACCATTCCCAGAATATTCCTGCCGGTACCCTGTTGCTCAAATTTATGATCAAAAGAATCGGGGTATAACAATACTTCATGCAGGTTCCGGTATTCCCAACCGGGAAAATTAAAAATGGGTATGATGGCGCTGGCAGCTACCAGTATCTTGTCAACATCATTCACGGTCGTTTTTACTCCTGTTATTTTCACCTGTGATAAAAAATGTTTTGCCCTTTCTTCAAAAGCCGCTTTACCTGTGATCGAAAGTTGCTGGTAAAAGGGCACCTGTTCGGCAAAAATATTTTTGATCAATTTTGTTGCAGGAGTATGGATCGCAGGCTTTTGTTTTTGTAAAAACCAGACCAGGTAAAAAAGGACAATTAAAAAGATCAGCAGGATAATTATTTGCATTGTTGTATGAAATTAAGCATCATTTAGATCATTACCCTTAACAGTTTTATGTTAACATTTATTTGCGTTGGGTTAAATGCCGTGCAATAAAACCTTTACGGATGAAGGAATAATGTGTGATTTATAACTGGTATAAAAGCTGTAATTTTAAGAACATGCCTTCAATCAAAAATATTATTATTCCCGGTTCCGGTAATCTTCCAATAACACTAGATATTTTTTTTCAGCATGACAGGGAGCAAAAACCCATAGTGATATATGCGCATGGATTCAATGGGTTTAAAGACTGGGGTAATTTTGATCTGATTTCCGAAAAATTTTCTGCAGCAGGATTTGTATTTGTGAAATTTAATTTTTCTCATAATGGAACAACTGCAGAAGAACCGGAAATATTTACAAACCTGGAAGCTTTTGGAAATAATAATTATAGCAGGCAATTGGAGGACATTAAAAAGGTGGTTGATTGGGTTTGTGATTACGGGACCGGGTATCTGAATGAGAATGCAAATTTATTTATGCCATCGATGATGGACTGCGATCAGATCTATTTAATCGGACACAGTATGGGCGGAGGTACAGCGATATTATATGCTGCTGCAGACAAGCGTATTAAAAAACTGGTTACCTGGGCATCCATCAGTGAATGCAAAACACCCTGGGGAAGCTGGGATTCTGAAAAAATGAAAGGATGGAAAGATACTGGTGTAGCGTATTACCATAACAACCGGACCAAACAACAAATGCCACTGTATTACCAGTTGTATGAGGATTATGTAGAAAATCAGGAAAAACTGGATATTAAAAATGCTATCGGGAAACTGAATATCCCCATACTAATTTGTCACGGTAAAGCGGACAATGCGGTACCTGTTGAAAAAGCATATTTATTAAACGACTGGCAACCATCTGCCCAATTATTTATCACAGACGGTGATCATGTTTTTGGGAGAATACATCCATGGATTGAGCATAAATTACCACAGGAAATGGAAACAGTAGTTGATGCAAGCATTCTTTTTTTAAAAGGATAATTAATCATTTATTTAAAATTTTTTTGACATGAAAAATAACATTAAAAATAAAGTAGCTTATATAACAGGAGGAAGTAAAGGGATTGGATATGGAATTGCAAAAACCCTGTTGGAGAATGGTATGAAAGTAGCTATAAGCAGCAGGAAAATAGAAGATGCAAAAAAAGCGGCATTAACATTATCCCAAGACCCTGAATTGATCCTGGCTATTGAGTCTGATGTATCTACATTGGCTGCAGAAACCAATGCAGTAAAAGCAGTCATGGATCATTTCGGGCAATTAGATGTACTGATTGCCAATGCCGGTGTTGGCCATTTTGCCCCGATCGACATCTTAACAGAAGCAGACTGGAGATCAACCATTGATACGAATCTTACCGGAGTTTTTAATAGTGTTAAAGCAAGTATTGATCCTTTAAAACTTTCCAGGGGATATATTATTACCATTGCCAGTTTGGCAGGCACTAATTTTTTTGAAACTGCAGCAGCCTATAATGCCAGTAAGTTTGGCCTGGTTGGTTTTACACAGGCGATCATGCTGGACCTGAGAAAATATGGTATCAAAGTTTCTACGATCATGCCGGGATCGGTAGCAACTTATTTTAACAACCATGTACCCAATGATGCGGATGCCTGGAAAATTCAACCGGAAGACATTGGCCTGCTGGTTGCTGACTTATTGTATATGAATCCAAGAACCCTGCCCAGTAAGATTGAAGTAAGGCCATCCATGCCGGGTAAATAAGATTTAGCCAATTACGTTTTATTATTGAGTAAGTACTATCCCCCTGTTTTTCTTTGGTTGGATGATATAGTAGAAGCATTTTGAATAAAAAATCAGTTACAGATCGGTATCTGATAATGAGAACGGTAGGAATGTTTTTCTTATAAAATCAATTATTATCCAAATAATTTTTATTAACTTAGTAACATAACGATAATTTCCATTCCTGTTTATTTCCGCCTGCAGCCCTGCTCCACATTTGTAACCTGATTGATTCACTTAAAACTAAAAATCATGACAGAGACAATTGTTGAAAAAATTCCATTGTACAAGGTTCAGCACAACATGGAAGCCTATTTTAAAAGCCATGATACCCAATATGTATCAGAAGATGCTGTTTTTATTAATATGGCAACGGGTGAACGTACTGAGGGCCGTAAAGCGGTCGCAGAAATGCTGCATTATATTTACCATGTGGCTTTTGAGGCTGCCGGAGAATGGAAAAACTCGATCATTACAGAAGACAAAGCAGTACTTGAAGGATTTTTCACGGGCAAACATATTGCTGAATTTGCAGGTATAGCAGCTACAAACAAAAAAGTACATGTGCCCATTTGTGTTAGTTACGATCTGGAAAACGGGTTGATAAAGGAAGCGAGAATTTATATGCTGGGCGAAGTGATGTTAAAACAATTAACAGGAAGTAACTAAACTTCTTTTTAGAATTATGCGCTAAATAATCTGTTATAAAACCATTGTGATTTTATAATCGGGAAAGCTGTTTTATTAATGCATACTTATGTCAGCAAAAGAAAATAGCCTTCCCGGTTAAAAGGCTTTCTTAATTTTCAATGGGCAACTTTTATATAGCCCCATCCTTCTTTTTGCTTTGAAACGATCTCATATATCCCATCTGGCACAACTTCAATACCGTTTAATAACTGGCTTTTATCCACATTATTCCTGCTCAATGTTATGGAACAAACTTTAATTGACACATCTTTCATAGCCAGTAATTTTTGAATGGCTGATTCGTAAACCGACTTGTCTTTTAAAACCATGTTGAGGGCCTTGCCATAGATAACCACTTCGATCTTTGCTTCTGGACTGGAATTTTTGATGAGCTCAACTTCCCTGATAACAGCCTGCTGGCTAACCGAATCCCTGATGGACATATCAAACACTACTCTGTAATCCTTCATCTGGGCATCACAGCAATAATTCAAAATTGTAAGTAAGAATAAAATAAAATATTTTTTCATTTCGTATAATTTAGCCTGTTAAAGTACACAGTATTTGTATGAAATGCAAGAGTTTAAAAACACGCTGCAGTATATTCATTGCTTCCTGGATAAAAAAGAAGGTTTATTATTTTATATTTTTAATAAGAGTCATTACAAACTGGCAGGATTAACAGGAAAATGTAATTAATTAAATTTCAACTAACACCAACAATTTTACCATCTACCACGTCAATATTATTTGCGTGTGGTATTTTTGGAAGTCCCGGCATTCGTACCATGTCACCGCAAACAGCCACAATAAAACCGGCACCCTGGTTGATTACAAGATCATCTACGTCAATTTTAAAATCGCCATCCAGTCCACTTACAGAAGCATCGTGTGTGAAAGAGTATTGTGTTTTGGCCATACAAACGGGGAGGTGCTCCAGTCCAAGTAGTTTTATTTTTTTGATCATATCCTGTGCTTTTTTGTACAGCACCACATCTTTTGCTCCATAAATGGTTGTTACAATTTTTCTGATCTTGGTTTCAATATCATCACGGAGTTCGTAGGTATGATTGATTGCTGGTGAAGGATTTTCACAAATGCTGACCACGGCTTTTGCCATTTCCAGCGCCCCTTCTCCACCTAAGTGAAAACCATCGTTTACAGCAAAGGCCACTTCCTTTTCGGCACAATATTTACGCAACCATGCAATTTCTTCTTCTGTATCAAAATGATACCGGTTAAGCACTACCAGTACCTTTTGTTTAAATGATTTTAATATGGCAATATGCTTTTCTAGATTTAGTACCCCTTTACTGAGAATAGCTAAATCGGGAAGCATCATTGTTTTTGCATCTGCACCGCCACTGAGTTTAATGGCCTGGGATGTTGCAACCAATACACTCATTGCTGGTTGTAATCCAGCTTTCCTGCATTTGATATTGAAAAACTTTTCGGCGCCCAGATCAGTTGCAAAACCAGCTTCGGTCACTACATAGTCGCCAAACTGCATGGCGGTTTTAGTTGCCATCAGGGAATTACAACCATGGGCAATATTGGCAAAGGGGCCACCATGGATCATAGCGGGTGTACCTTCGAGTGTTTGTACCAGATTGGGCAGAATGGCATCTTTTAATAAAGAGGTGATGGCTCCCGTTACTCCAAGATCTTTTGTAGTGAATGGGTTTCCGGCAAAAGTAAATCCAAGTAACATATCATCTAATTTATTACGCAATTCATCCAATCCTTCAGAAAGGCAAAGTACAGCCATGATCTCACTGGCCGCAGTAATTACGAATCCTGTTTCAGAAGGAATACCATTATTGGGAGTGTCAAGTGCGGTTACTATTTTTCGCAATACCCGGTCATTTACATCCAGGCAACGCTTCCACAATACAGATTTAATACCTTCTGGTTTGCCGCGGTTATAGAACCGGAAATTTTCCAATAAAGCTGCCAGGGTATTATTGGCTGCTGTTATTGCATGAAAATCTCCGGTAAAATGCAGATTGATCTCTTCCATTGGAACTACCTGCGAATATCCGCCACCGGCAGCTCCTCCTTTCATTCCAAAACACGGACCAAGTGATGGTTCACGCAGTGCCAGCACTACTTTTTTATTCAGTTTTTTTAAACCGTCAGAGAGCCCTACAGAAGTAGTAGTTTTACCAATCCCGGCTTTGGTGGGAGTTATTGCGGTAACCAGTATCAATTTTGAAGCAGCAATTTTTTCTTCATCAAAATGGGTGATATTTATTTTGGCTTTATAATGTCCGTATGGTATCAGCAATTCTGCAGGTAACCCCAATTCCGCGGCGATGGCTGTTATGGGTTGCATCTTGTTTTCCTGCGCTATTTCATAATCTGATTTCATGATAGATATTTGTATGAAAAGAAGTTGTAGCGAATATAATAAATGTAGGAAGATTATGCCTTCTTAAAATACCATATTTAAATTGTTTTTGAATTTTTAAGTTTTCAAAACAGGATTTAATTCTCCTCGTTCTGTATAACTTCTGCGTTCCCGGATTAACCAGACGTTGTAATAAAAGACTCAATGCAGGAATTGTCTTTCTGCAATTGGCTTTTTGGTTATTTAATTTGATTGCTGTGATAAAGCAGGTAAACCTGTTGTATTAGTTTTATGTTTGAAATGAAAGTTAATTTGCAGCATTATTAACTGCAGATTTAAAATTTACAGGTTAAAGAATCAGCATATTTGCTGACTCAACCTGAGATGTAAAAATTGTTTTACAGATAATCATGCATAATTTATTTGTGATACCCTGATTGAGCATCCGGATAAAATATCATTTTCCCTGATGGTATTATTTTATAAATTTCCTTATTTCCATGATCTCATTTCCCTTTAATTCCATGTAATACATTCCTCTTGCCAAATGGTTCATATCAAGCGATAACAAATTTTCGCCAGCGGGCAATTTCCATGACTGTATCATTATTATTTTCCCTGTATTATCAAGTATCCTTGCGAAAATCTGATCGGGTTGGTTAATTGTTATGTGAATATTGGCTTTATCAACAACAGGGTTTGGATAAAGTTTCACATAAATATTTTTACCGGGGTAAAGTGTTATTGTCTTTGAATAAGTAAACCTGTTGTCTGTATCAATCAGCTTAAGCCTGTAATAAATCACCGCTGTTGCTAAAGAGGAAATATTTTTATCTGTATAATTATATTTATGATCACCCGGAATATTTAAAGCAGAAACATTTGCAACAGGAGTAAAGATTCTTCCATCGGTGCTTCTTTCCAAATCGAAAGAACGGCTGTTGAGTTCATTGCTTGTTGTCCAGTAAATTTCTCCATTGCCCTTGATCAATCTGCCATTGAATTCAAGCAAACTGAGGGGAACCGGTCCGCCACTGGCAATATTGAAAAAGTAAAAAGAAGAAAGAGATTGGGTACTTGCAGTGAAAACATAATCGATGAGCCAACCATCAACAGTTGATATTACCGGAGTAAATTGACCGGAAATAGCTGGTGAACACAGATCATTGTTTTTGAAGATCCCAACATCATTGATACTGTTTATTCCCGAAGGCTGACCAATGGAATTCACCGCATTTTTTAATGCGAGGTATTCTGTATTCCTGATGTATAACCGGATATCAACAGGAGACACCGGCTGTACTTGTGAAGTAAATGTGAGATTCCTGTCGAGATATAATCTTTTGGCTATATCTTCTCTAACCATTGCGTTGTTGATAAATGCGGAAGTACTTATGAGTCCCAGGTTATTCCCATTGGCTTTTATTTCTGCAACAGCATCTCCCTGCATATCGGAAATGGGTACCCATTTATTATTATTGCTGTTGTCAATTGTTACAGAGGGAAAACCAATACAATTTCCTGCTTCTCCCCGGGCTACCGGTGCGGGAATTAAAGTAAGATCATTTTGGGGATTTGCACCATTTTGGTAATCAAAATCATGTGTTTTTTTATAAATGTTGATTACGGGGTCCCACTCAAAAATCACTCCCTGATAATTTACTCCGCCACGGTTTGTTAACCCGTAGAATTTACCATTACTGAATACCAGATTCCCCTGTGGGGCATAACCATCTGGTTCATTAAAATCATACTTTTTAGTAAATTTATTTGTTGCCGGAACCCATTCAAATATTGAACCTTTACTGGTATTTCCATTGATTCCTGAAAGGCCATTTGTTGTACCGTAAAATACTCCTTCATGAAGTGTTAAGCTTCCGAATGGATTGTTTCCGCTGCTGTTATTGAAATCAAATTTTTTAGTGAATACATTGTTTAAAGGATCCCATACAAATATCACTCCTCCTCCCGCCGGTTCTCCTGGTTGTAAAATGCTGCCTCCAAATTTCGTCATGCCATAAAGTAAGCCATCTTTAAGGGTCAGGCTTCCATTCGGAAAGCTGCCATTGGTTCCATCAAAATCTATTTTCTTTGTGTATATATTTATTGCAGGATCCCATTCAAAAATGACCCCAAGATTATTGGCACCTCCCCCGGTTGTCATTCCATAAAATTTGTCATTAAAGAATGTAAGGTTCCCAACCGGAATGCTTCCATTCGCAGCAGTAAAATCAAACTTTTTTGTATAGATGGCAGAAACGGGATCCCATTCAAAGATCACACCCAACCCATTACTGCCCCCTAATTCTGTAATACCCAATAATTTGCCATTATACTTTGTAAAACTTCCATTTGGAAAACTGCCATCCATGGAATCAAATTCTTTCTTTTTTGTAAAAGTTTTACCGGAGGGGTCCCATTCAAAGATCACTCCTGTACCATTGCTTCCACCGCCAGTGGTCATGCCTAGGGTTTTTCCGTTGCACAAGATCAAGTTACCGGCCGGATTTTGACCGTTTATACTACTGTTCAGGTCAATTTTTTTTGAATAACGACTGCCGGATGGGTCAAATTCAAATACCACTCCATCATTTTTGCTGCCGCCCCAAAAGGTCATCCCATATAACTTACCCTCTTTTAATGTTAAGTTTCCATAAGGGCTATACCCATCACTGTTGTTACTGTTGATACTAATCGGGCTGTTAAAAATTTTCTTTTTTGAATATATATTGGTTTGAGGGTTCCATTCAAAAATGACCCCATAATCATAATCGCCCCCACTACTTGTCATGCCATAAAAATTTCCACCAACTCTGACCAAATCCGCATAAGGAAGCGAACCATTCGCATTACTCAGGTCTATTTTTTTTGTATAAATATTTGTCGTGGGTTCCCATTCAAAAATGACGCCTGCATCATTATTGCCACCATAAGTTGTCATTCCATAAAAAATATCTCCATATAACGTTAAACTGCCAAATGGAGTGCTTCCGTTTAAACCGATGAGGTCTACTTTTTTTATATAAATATTTGTTGCGGGGTCCCATTCAAAAATGACACCTTTGCCATTTAAACCACCGTTGTTAGTCATGCCATAAAACTTCGTTCCCTTTAATGTTAGGTTTCCGTTTGGATTACATCCTTGTGTCTCATCCAGGTCTATTTTTTTCGTATAAATATTTGTGCTGGGGTCCCATTCAAAAATGACTCCCTTGCCATTGCTTCCCCCATTACTTGACATGCCATAAAATTTATTACCCCATTGTGTTAAACCGCCATTGGGATTAGATCCTATTGCATCGAAGAAGTCTATTTTTTTTGTATAAATATTTGTTGCGGGGTCCCATTCGAAAATGACACCTTTATGATAGTCTCCTCCATAAGAAGTTAAACCGTAAAATTTTCCATCCTTTAATATAATGTTGCCATTGGATGCAATACCGCTAGGGTTGATAAGATCAATCTTTTTTGTATATAAATTCCTCAGTGGATCCCATTCAAAAATAACCCCACTACCCACTCCATTATTACCCCCCCGGGATGTCATTCCATAGAATTTTCCATTGTATTCTATTAAAGAAGTGTAGGTAGGATTTGCACCTTGATTCGTAATTTTAAAATGATGGTTGTTTCTGAAAAGATTACCGGAGGCATTCGTATGGAAGATTGTGCCAATACCATCTTCACCGCCATCTTTGGTCATACCCCAAAGCTGGTAAATGCCCTGCGCATGAAGAAAAAAAAAGTTAAATAAACAGACAGACAGGATTAATAAAAACTTTTTCATAAAGTAAAATTTTGAGTATACGGATAGATATAAGGAAGGTGTGATTGAACAGAGAGTTTGGCGTTCTATACGGATTTGAATAGGAATAGTAAGTTAATAATAAATATTACCAAATACAACTAAAATTTATAAACAACTGATTATTATTGCAACTTCCCTGGAAGCACTTGTGGATTTAAGCTTTTTTCTATAAATGACCTTCATTCTATAGCCAGTTGTAAAGTCCAGTTGCTTATTAACTGTTAAATAGCAGTTCGGGGTATGCATATCTCTTACTAAGAAGAGATTCTGCTAATAATACTATCTTAAAAATCGTAGTATTGCCGAAATATTTTTTGTGATCTATAAGTTTTTTACCGTTGCAGGGTTGGCCACCTTTGAAATTTATGCAGCCATACCTGCCGGATTTGCATTTAGGTTGCCTGTATTGGCCATTTTTTTTGCAAGCTTAATTGGGGGCTTAGTGGGCGTGTTTGTTGCAGCTTTTTTAGGGGAAGCTATTGAAAAACTATTAGCAGGATTCCGCAAACCCCGGTTAAATATCAAGGAAAAAAAACCAAATTTGGCACACAAACTTTGGGAAAAGTATGGCATCGTTGGATTGGGAATTGTGGGTACATTTACTGTAGGCGCTCCCGTTAGTATTGCCGTAGGTGTTGGATTTAATGTGCATATGCACAAACTGGCAATATACTGTTGTATTGGCGTGCTGGCCCGTTGCATTGTCTTTACTTTAATCGGTTATTTCGGAATGAAACTGTTTTAAAAAAACTTTTCCATATTTCAGTGAATCCTAAAAAAGAACATGCAAAATATCCTGGGCTTCAAAGATTTATTTAAATGTATATAACCACTGCAAATTTTGTTTTGAGAATCATATTTGCAGTGGAATAAGTTTTTACAAAGTAGCCATATCTATTACAAACCTGTATTTTACATCACCCTTAAACAATCTTTCATACGCTTCATTGATATCTTTCATTGCGATTATTTCAATATCACTAACAATATTGTTTTTGGCACAATAATCCAGCATTTCCTGTGTTTCGGGGATTCCGCCAATCAGGGACCCTGCAAAACTTTTTCTGCCAAATATCAGATTCATTGCCGGGATCTGTGCCGGAGCAGGAGGTACACCAACACAGGTCATTACTCCATTTGTACGAAGCATGGCAAGATAAAAATTATAATCCTGTTCTGCTGAAACAGTATCCAGAATAAAATCAAAATAACCTGCAACAGCACCCGTTTGAGATTCATCAGAAGTGAGTACAAATTTATGTGCACCAAGACGCTCAGCATCCGCTTTTTTCCAATCTGAATGACTCAAAACTGTTACTTCTGCACCCATGCTTACTGCAAGTTTTACAGCCATATGACCCAGGCCGCCCAGTCCAAGTATGCCTACCCGTGAGTCTTTGCCAATTTTCCAGTGTTTTAAGGGAGAGTAAGTAGTTATGCCCGCACAAAGCAGCGGGGCAACAGCTGCCAATGGAAGTTTATCTGAAATGTGTAATACAAAATCTTCATGCGACAGTATTGATTTACTGTAACTGCCATACGTGTTGCCGCTTCCATCATATTCATTTCCATTATAAGTAAAAACAGATCCTTCGTTGCAATATTGTACATGCCCCTGCTTACAATTATCACATTCCCTGCAACTGTCAACCATACAATCAATGCCCGCAAGTTCGCCTACAACAAAACTTTTCACGTGATCACCAACAGCAGTTACACGCCCAACAATTTCATGACCGGGTACCATTGGATAAACAGACATGCCTCATTCATTTCTGGCAAAGTGCAGGTCGCTGTGACAGACCCCACAAAATAATATCTCAATCTGTACGTCATGTGGTTTAAGGTTTCGGCGCTCTATTGTCCAGGGTTCAAGTTTTTTGTCTGCAGCTTGTGTTGCGTATGATTTTGTTTTAAATGATAATATTGACTAAGATAACGAATTAAAGACTTTTATGTAAATTGATGATCCTGTAAAATATAAACATAAATATTAAGGAAAAGGGAAGTAGGATTACTTTTTAAACATTTATCTAAGGAAAATACTTAACTAAACCAGGATGAAAAGAAACATGGGTATGAAGCCGGATACGAATTTATTAAATTTGAGGATCTCAGATAAACCGTGCTTTTTTGTGATTAGTAAAAATAAAATAGAGAAAAGAATGTTATAAATCATCATATAATATTTATACATTTATTAAACGATCTGGAATTATACTATTAAACTATCCTGCATTCTACGCAAAACCTTTGCTGATTTTTGATTTACATCGATTATAATTTACGTAATTCTTACGAATTTTTCTTGCTACAGAAAATTGAAAACATCCTGTTTTTATTAGCAAAGTAATTTAGTTTACTGCTATTTTATTTTTTGACTTAAAAATTATAGTATGAAAAAATCTTACACACAATTTGCAGTGTTCCTGTTCATTTTGTTGACTCCGTTTATGCTAAATGCACAACAAACAGTAACAGGAACAGTAACCGGCACTAACAATCGCCCTCTTGTTGGTGCTTCAGTGAAAATTAAGAACAATTCGAACATAGGGGTAAGTACAGATGTTAACGGAAAATTTTTGCTTGAAATTCCGGGGCAAAAAGCAGTTTTAGAAATCTCATATGTCGGTTACAAATCACAAACATTTACGGCAGGGTCTGAAAGTAAAAATATTTCGATAAACCTAAATGAAGATATAGGGAATTTAGATGAAGTAGTAATAACCGGATTGGGAACTTCCGTTAAAAGGTCAAATTCGGCCAATGCAGTTTCTTCAGTTTCTGCAAGAGAATTGGTTGGTACCACAACGCAGGCTACCGTTGATGGAGCTTTATATGGAAAATTTACCGGAGCAAATATCAGTTCCAATTCCGGAGCTCCCGGAGGTGGAATTTCTGTAAAACTGAGGGGTATAACATCCATTTCTGCAAATTCACAACCATTGTTTATTGTGGATGGAGTTTATTATGACAATTCTTCTATTAATGCCGGATTGAATACTGTTTCAAAAGCAGCCGGACAGGGAAGTGCATCTGCCCAGGATAATCCATCCAATAGAATTGCCGACCTCGACCCGGAAGACATAGATAAAATAGAAATATTGAAAGGTGCTTCTGCTGCTGCAATTTATGGATCGAGGGCAGCAGGTGGCGTAATACTTATCACAACTAAAAAAGGGAAAATTGGAAAACCGAAGGTTGAACTATCTCATTCTATTGGTTTTCAAATGCAATTACGCAAATTGGGTGGCCGCACCTGGGATGCTGCAAAAGTTCAGTCTGCATTTGGATCTACCGGTACCGCATTATATAATGCCGGTGGAGGGAAAATATATGACTATGAAGATGAATTATATGGGCGAAAAGGGTTAATGAATAATACCAGGATCAACGTGAGCGGTGGCTCAGAAAAAACAACTTATTTTGCCGGATTCACTTATAAAAATGATGAAGGGATTGTAAATAATACCGGCTTTGAAAAAATGTCATTCCGGGTTAACCTTGATCAGAAAGTCTTTAGTTTTTTAGATATCTCAGTTAACTATAATTATGTTGAATCACAGGCCGACAGAGGATACTTTAATAATGACAATACCAGTACAACTTTAGGGATCTCATTTGTATCTACTCCCTGGTGGGCAAATCTCTACCCGGATGCAAATGGCAATTATCCCAATAACCCACTTGCCCCGTCTAATTTTTTACAAACAAGAGACCTGGTTACAAACAGAGAAAAAATAAACAGGACCCTGGTTGGAGGCTCTGCTGTAATAAAAATATTTAAAAACGAAATGCACGACTTGAAAATAATGACCAGAGGTGGAATTGATCATTATACCCTCAATACTATTGCCATTTTCCCCAAAGAATTGCAATTCGAAAAAAACGGCAATGGTACCAATGGACTTTCTGCATATGGTACAACAATAACCAGAAATTCTAACATGAATGCTATTGCCGTATATAATTTAACGCTTACCAACAAACTAAATTTTCGTACCCAAGCTGGTCTTACTGCAGAGAATATAGATCTCAATAATGTACTCACAACAGCTACGCAATTAATAGGAACACAAACCAATGTAAATCAGGCAGGAGCAATACAGGCCGACAATGCAAAGACCATTCAAAAAGACAGGGGATTTTTTGTACAGGAAGAAGTGAATTACAATGATATTTTCATTGCAACTGCAGGCATCAGAGGCGACAAGTCGAGCCGTAATGGAGACGCAAATAAATTATATTATTTTCCAAAGGCCTCTCTGGCAGTGAATATTAGCCAAATGCCTTTCTGGACATTTAACAAAGTAAATCCACTGAAACTAAGAGTTGCTTATGGAGAGGCTGGAAATTTTGCTCCCTTTGGAGCTATTTACACTCCATTGGTTCCAGCCATATTTAATGGCAATACCGGTTCTCTTATAGGCTTAAGTCAGGGTAATGAAAAACTGGAACCAGAGAGACAAAAAGAGCTCGAATTCGGTTTAGATGTTGGAGTTCTAAAAAACAGGATTTCTTTTGAAGGAACTTATTATATAAAAAAAGCAGATAACCTGATTTTGTTGGTACAGGTTCCCACTTCTTCTGGATTTTCAAGTGCCTGGAAAAATGTTGCAGCTATCCGTAACCGGGGATTTGAACTGGCATTAAATGCAATTCCTGTAACAACGAAAGATTTAAAATGGAGTATTCAAACCCGTTTATGGAAAAACAAAGCAGAAGTTACCCGGTTGGACGTACCCGCATTTAATACTGGAGCGTTTGGGGCAACTCTTGGAACCTATCGCATCCAAAAAGGGAAAAGTCCAACACAGATTGTTGGCATTGGGCGTCCGGGCGAACCAAAAGATCCGGAATCGGGATTAACTGTTTTCGGAGATGCTGAACCGGATTTTCAATTGTCATTTACCAATACGGTTAGCTGGAAAAATTTCGATTTATCCGTTTTATGCCATTGGAAAAAAGGAGGGAAAAATATAAATCTTTCTACTTTATTGAGTGATATTTTTGGAACATCACCTGATTATGATGATAAAAATGTAGACCCTTCGGGACAAATGACCAATGGAGCTTATCGCCTTGATGCATTGGGGTCAACTGCCGGGCCATGGGTGGAAGATGCATCCTATTTCAGGGTAAGGGAAATTGGATTGGGATACCGCTTTCCGGTTAACATGATAAAAGGGGTATCACAGATTAAAGTTGGGTTCTCCGGAAGAAATATTTTTAATAGTTTCAAATACAACAGTTACGATCCGGAAGTTTCCAATTTTGGTGCCAATGCCATTTCCAGTAATGTGGAAGTAACACCATTTCCTTCATCAAAAAGTTTTCACTTTAACGTATACGTTAGTTTCTAACTATAAATTAAAAAATTATGAAGTACACAATTAATTCATTCAAATACATTTACTATCTGGGTTTATTTATTTCAGTATTTATAAGTTCCTGTAAAGTGGATCCGATAGCTGATCCAAATAACCCAAGCCTTTCGGGTATTACACAAAATGCTTCACTCGGTGAGATACAAAATCTGGTAGACGGTACTGAATCCGGTATGAGAGATAATATGAGTTTTTATTTTGATGATATTGGCGTAATAGGAAGAGAATTTTATCGTTACTCTACATCAGACCCAAGATTTACTTCAGACCTTTTAGGTAAAGGCAATGCGGTTTTAGATAACAACACATTTTATATCACTAATCCTTATGCAGCAAGATACCGGGTAATAAAGAATACAAATATTCTGATACCTGCTTTACAAAATACAAGGGCAGTTATTACAGACGACCAGCGGCGAGCCGGGATAGCTTATGCTAAAACCATTCAGGCTTACGAGTTGCTTTTAGTATTTAATTTGCAGTATGGAAACGGAATCAGGGTCAATGTTGCCGATCCAAACAATCTGGGGCCTTTTTTATCTAAAGATGAATCACTTAATGCAATTCAGATGTTATTAAATACTGCCAATACGGATCTTAAGAATAATATGGCTTCCTTCCCATTTAATACCAGTTTATACAGCAAGGTTGCAGATGATTTTTCAAAATTTAACAGAGCAATTGCTGCAAGGGTTGCTGTATATCGTAAAGACTGGACACAGGCCGGTACTGCTTTGTCAGAATCTTTCATGAATTTGGGCGGGAGTTTAACTAACGGTGTATATTACCTGTATTCCACAGCAGGGGGAGATCAGCTTAATCCGCAATTTTTTCCATTAAATGTAAATGGAGAGACAAGGGTTGTACAACCCAATTTTGTACCTGAAGGAGAAGCAGGAGATATTCGTGTTGCAGTAAAAACTTCATTGCGCACTGATACTGCATTTCAGGATGGATTGAAAAGTGCGTATGATTTCTATGTGTATAAAACAAATGCAGCATCCATTCCAATTATCAGAAATGCAGAATTGCTGTTATTGTATGCGGAAGTACAGGCACAAACTGCAAATCCTGTTAATGCAACCAATGCAATTGACATTATTCGCAATGCGGCATCACTGGGTGATTATAACGGTGCAACTGACCTGAATAGTTTAATAAATGAAATATTAAAACAGAGAAGATATGAGTTGTTCGGGGAAGGCCATCGATGGATTGATATGAGGCGATACGATCGGCTTTCACAATTACCCATTGACAGAACCGGTGATGATGTATGGGAACAATTTCCGCGTCCTGCAAACGAATAAATATTTAGTAAAGATCAGGGCTGCATAATACTGTCCCTGATCTTTTTTATAAATACCAGACCTGACGGTAAGTGAAACATCTAATAAGTGGTTGTCATATCCTCGTCTACACAAATAATAAAATCTGCTTTATTTTTATTTTCTTTCAGCAGTTTTTTAATGTTTTTTTGTGAAACAGTAGTAACGGTAACAATTTTTAAAGAAGGATCGGATTGCTGCAGGTACCAAACAATACCATCGTGATATTCGGAATGAAATGCACCGTTGTAGTGTATAAAAAGATTGCCGGGTACAAAATATTGTAAAATAAAGAATGCCATTGTTGCATCTTTCATAGCCTGCGCCTTTGGCATATTTACGGTTCCATGACCCTTCATCATGGTCATCATTTTTGTATATCCGGGCAGACTGGGATCATATGATATGGGCAGAGGAGCCATCCATTTTTTTGCTTCTGTTGTAACACTGTCCAATGTTTCAAACCCACCTTTTGAAACCATTGTTGCATAACGCCGGGGAATATTTGTAGCGGCAAATGCGATGTTGTTCTCTTTGGCAAAGTTTACAAGTGGGGCATAGTCAGTAGGATAATTTTTCCAGAGCCGGGCCATGGAATCAAGTCCTTTGGCAGAAAGTTTGCCTTGCAGGTAAAGATCCAAGGCGTGTTGATTGTCCTGTTCAAACATTTCGGCACCAAGAACAAGGTTACGTTTCTCCCGGCAATCCCTGGTTATCTCCAGTTCCATCCAATGACTGATAGGGTTATTGTGAAACTCTCCGATAAGCACAATGTCCTTCTCCAGTAAATTCCGGATCATTTTTTTATAAGAAACCTTTTTCCCATTGGCATTGTATAATTTATATGCCGGCTTGTTTTGAGCAAAGCTTCCAAACATTAAAAATATCAGTGGAAAGAGAATAGTTTTTTTCATAAAGGAAAGGTCGGTAAAATCCGGGCATAAAAAAACCTGAGTTTTTCTCAGGATTCTTTATATAATATGTGGGTATAGTATAAGTGAAACCAAATGGTTTCAGAGTAAGCAGCATTTATTTGGTTACGAAAGAGATGAACTCCATTCAAGATTGAACATTCCGTTATTACCTTTTATGCAGGTAAACAGGAAACAACTGGAAAAAGGAATGTCTATTTGTTTGCCGGGATGGTTGTTATTCAGGAACATTTCGAGGCTACCGGAAACATTTGCTTCAAGACCGGAAGTTTCGATGGCTTTCCAATCCGGGGGTACCAGCGATAAAGAGAATCCTCTGTCTATATGACGCGAAGCCAGTGTTTCTACCACTGTTTTAATTACTGCGGGCTCTTCCAGCGTTGCTGTGATACTGATAGTTTGGTTCATAATATGATGGATTTAAAGGGCAGATAGTATCTGACCCTGAAAGCAAACGTAATATTAGATATTATTATTGTATTACAAATAAATATTTTTTTAGAAAGCAGTAATTCAACTTGTTAAGCAGCAAATTGTTAATAACGAGGGAAAATAATAATTTATTAAAATTGGTAAGCACTAGGGGAATTAATAAGTTTGTTTTTTATTTAAATATCCAGGGCTGTTAGCTCAGTTGGTTTAGAGTATCACGTCGACAACGTGAGGGTCGCCGGTTCGAGCCCGGCACAGCCCACCCTGTTCTTTGGTATTGAAAATATTTACCGGCTGTTCTTCCTTATTAGGAAAAGAGAAAGGTTAATATTTTGCGTTTATGGTACACAGTTATAACAACGGCCGGATTATAATTCCACATTTCCTTTTTTTGTACAAATTGTTTTGGTAAATTTACTTTATACTAAAAAAAATAACATGCCTGTAAAAAAGAAAACTGCAACAAAAGCCCAAGCTGTTAAAAAAACAGCCCCAACGGTTAAAAAGAAAGCATTAAAAAAAGCTGCACCCAAAAAGGCCAGCACAAAAAAACCCCCATCAAAAAAAACCACCCCAAAAAAGACTATCAGTAAACCTACCGTATCGGCAACTAAAAAGAAAACTGTAAAGAAAGCAGCAGCAAAAAAAGCGGCTCCCCAAAAAACTGCCACAAAAAAACAAGTAGTTAAGCCGATAGCAAAGGGTATAAAAAAGAAAGCAACCGGGAATAAGAAAACAGCTTCTCCTGCTAAGAAACCTTTACTGACTGGGTTTGTGAAAACTTCGGAACTGGTTAAAAAAGCGGCTAATATTAAAAAACCAGTAAAAAAAATGAATCCAGTTATTACCGAATTAACAGAACCGGTAAAAGCATCAGACCCGCTTACATTATTCGACAAGCATGAATATAGTAAAGCAACAGCTAAAGGGGACCCACACAGCAATTTGCAGTTCACTTCAAAGCCTAAAAGAAATAAAATGCCGTCACCTAAAAAGCCTTTATGGAGAAAATAAGGGTTTTTAAAAGATTCAATTTAGCATTTGGAGTAAGGGTTTAGTGAAAAATAGTTCCGTTAATTACTCAATTATCAGGGCTACTGCTTTCTGAGTAATATAAGTGTTTCAGCCTGGCCACTCCGGTTCATATCGAAGACCAGGCTGTCTTTTGTAAGTTTAGTAATTTTTACCATCATTTCCCTTTCTCCCGATGGCGTTGTAAAAAGCATGTTATTTTCAATTTTATAAGACCCCTTTTCTTTGTTCCCGGCATATTCAAAACTATATTCATCCTTTTCGTTGAAAGTAAAATAGGTTTCAGCGGCATTGTGACCGGAAGGCTTTCCGTCTACCATCCATTCACTACCCGCCCAACTTCCAATTATCATTTTATTATTTTCTGTATTTCCACAGGATTGCAACAAGAGTAAAAAAAGCAGCGCAGAAAATAATCTTTTTGTATAACCCATATGCTTAGTTTGATTAAAGTTCGTTAAAATAAATTTGAAGTTAGTATACTATTACATGTTGTCAATTAGATTGTAGCGATTCACTTTTAATTGTAACCCCTCCTTGCATGTAAAACTGGTTCTCAGAAAATGGTTAAATTACAGCATGTTAAAACGAATTGCGTTTCACTGGCAGATTGCTCTGGGTTTATTGTTGGGTATTTTGCTGGGTTATTTTTTTAAAGACCATCTTATATACATTTCCTGGATGGGAACAATTTTCCTGCGGGCATTAAAAATGGTGATCATCCCCATTTTAATTACTTCCATCATGTCGGGGATCATAAATATTGGTGATCCGCGGGGCCTGGGTAAAATAGGTTTAAAAACGATGGCGTTCTATTTGTTTTCCAGTTTGTTTGCCATTGTTACCGGTTTGTTTATGGTAAACATAATAAAACCCGGAGTAGGTGCCGACCTGGGATTTGTAGAACCTGTAGCGGGATTGGCTGAAGCGGGAACGAATTTCGGCAATACGCTGACCAATATGATTCCCGAAAATATTTTCACTGCAATGAGTGAAAATCAAATGCTGTCTGTTATACTTTTTTCCGTAGTTGCAGGGATATTTACCACCTCCCTGGATCAGCAGTACAGTAAAGTGATCAGTTCTGCTGTGAATGCCGGATTTGAGCTGATGATGAAGATAACCCGATTCATCATTTTGTTTACACCATTTGGTGTAATGGCTCTAATCGCTGAAGTCGTTGCCAATAATATGAGTCAAAGCGGGGAATTGTTTTCTGTTTTTCAGCGGTTGGGTTTATATATGATAACTGTTATAGCTGCCTTGTCTATACATGCGTTTATTACTTTGCCATTGGTGATCAGGTTTTTGGGAAAAATTAATCCATTCCAACATTTTAAGTCTGTGAGTACCGCATTGATAACAGCTTTTTCCACATCTTCTTCTTCAGCAACGTTACCGCTTACCCTGAGATCAATTCAGGAAAGGGGCGGCGTGAGTAACAAAGTGAGCAGTTTTGTATTGCCACTGGGTGCCACCATTAATATGGACGGAACGGCACTTTACGAATGTGTAGCAGCTATTTTTATTGCCCAGGCATATGGGATAGAATTAAGCATTGCTCAACAGGTACTTATTGTATTCACAGCCTTACTGGCTTCCATTGGCGCCGCCGGGATACCCATGGCTGGACTGGTAATGATCAGTGTGGTTTTATCGGCAGTGGGTTTACCACTCGAAGGAGTGGGGCTGATAATTGCTGTAGACAGAATCCTTGATATGTTCCGTACTTCGGTAAATGTATGGAGCGATACCTGCGGAACAGCACTCATTGCCAGTTCTGAGGGAGAAGAATTAAACGCTTCCATAAAGAATAACAAAGTAGTGGTTTAGCAGAAATATTTTAGTACAAACCAATATACCTCCCAACGAATGGATGCCTATGTATTAGTTGGAATAGCCAGCAGGGGAATATGGGTATGCTTTAATATTGATGATGCAATATCAGTTACAAAAAGTCCTTCCAGTCCTTTATGATTGTGTGAGCCCATAACGATTAAATCAGCTTCACAATCTTTGCTGAATTTCAAAATGGCATCTGTTGTATCTCCTTCAAGTACCATGGTTTTTATGTTTTTATCTGCAAGATGATCAACGGAGGAGGCCAAAAAAAACTCCGCTTCATTTTTTATATTTTCAACAATAGCATTTGTACTTTTTCTGAAACTACTGCCACGTGAGCCAATAAACGGAGTATATTCTACAGCATAATATGCGGGTTCTGTAATAACATGTATGATATAAATTTCAGCTTTTAGTGCCGAGGCAATCTCATATCCAGTTTCCGCCACTTTTTCTGCCGAGGAATTATAATCCAATGCAATCAATATTCTTTTCATGATAATAATTTAATCGATTTGTAATTGTGATATAAGATACATAAAATATATTTTATTTGCATTATTCCTTAATAGTGTATACTTTTTCACTCTTAAATTTCATCATTCATTTAATTTTTTTTATGAAAACAAAAATCAATGTTTTTCTGACAGGGACTTTGTTAACCATTTTAATCATTGTAATTAATTTTTCCTGCAATAATAATGAGAACTCCGGCTCGGGAGGAATCGCAATAGTAGATTCAGCAGCTCTGAAAATAGAGCGGGGTAAATATCTTGCAATGAATGTATCGGGATGTATGGATTGCCATAGTAAAAGAGATTTTACCAAATTTTCAGGCCCGGTGATTGAAGGTACTGAAGGGATGGGAGGAGAAATGTTTGATCAGAAATTTCAGGTACCCGGATTTGTTTATGCCAGAAATTTAACGCCGGATACTTTATATGGTATTGGTAAATGGACTGATGATGAAATTGCCAGAACCATTACCAGGGGCATCAAAAAAAATGGAGACAGCTTGTTTCCCATCATGCCTTACGCTCATTATAACCAGATGAGTAAAGAGGATGTATACAGTATCATTGCGTTTCTGAGAACACTGAAACCAAATAATAACCAGGTTCCCGATCGCAAGCTTTTTGTTCCTATGTCTGTTGTTTATCCGCCTTTGAAAAGCAACTCCTTGGATAATAATGTAAAACCTGATGTAACTGATATGGTTGCTTATGGTGGATATATGGCAAATATTGCAGCATGTATGGACTGCCATACAGAAATGGTAAAGGGATCATTTAAGATGGATGAATTATTTGCAGGTGGATTTGCTTTTGACCTGGATATATTTAAAGTCAATTCAGCAAATATTACACCGGACAGTGCCGCAGGGATTGGTAAATGGACGGAAGAAATGTTTCTAGATAAATTTAAACATTTCAGGGATCCGGCATCATATTCTACTAATCCCGGTAAAGCAAATTCAATTATGCCATGGGTGTTATATGCCCAAATGGATGATTTCGATATTAAAGCCATATACAGATACCTGCGCACATTGCCGGCAGTAAACAAGGTTGTGGTTAAATACCCGTAAAATTTCTTATTGTAGAAGACGAAATGCTCATTGCGGAAACTAAAATAAACAAACTACGGTAGCCTCAATTGACTGCCGTAGTTTTTTTATGACCTCTTCCTGTAATTGATTACTGCCCAGCTATTGAATACTATTCCCAAACCCAGAACGGAAAAAAAATCAGCTCTGATATCGCTGAATCCACTTCCTTTTAAAACGATCATCCGCATAACTTCAATAAAATAGGCAACCGGATTTATTTTGGTAATCCATTTTGCCCATTCGGGCATGCTTTCGATCGGAGTATATAATCCGCCCAACAACATAAACAGCATCATCACAAAAAAACTTACAAAGGTTGCCTGTGTTTGCGTTTCGGCATAAGTGGAAACCAATAAACCAACACCCAGCAATGTGAACAGAAATGCCATTCCAAACAAATAGATCAGCGCAATACTTCCTACAGGAATGATACTGTAAAATACCCAGCTCACAATCAAACCCAGCGTAAGGGTTACCAGACCCATGATCCAGAAGGGTATCAGTTTGCCCAGGATAAACTGCCATTTGGTTATCGGAGAAACATTGATCTGTTCAATGGTACCCACTTCTTTTTCATGTACAATATTTAATGCTGCCATTAAGCTGCCGATCATGGTGAGGAGGGTGACCAATATCGCCGGCACCATAAATAATTTATAATTCATCGTGGGGTTGTACCAGTTGGATGAGGTTACTTCAATAGTTGGTTGGGAATTCAATTTTGGAAACTGTATCCACTCCATCTGAATTTCTTTATTAAAATCACGTATGATATTGGCCGCATAAGCGCCACCAAGATTGGCTTTGGTTCCATTAACTGCATTAACAGCAATCAGCATGTTGCTTTTATTTTCTTTAACCAATGTCTTTTCAAAACCGGCTGGTATTTCAATGATCAGATCTGCTTCACCGGATTCAATGGATTCCATGGCTTTATTATATGATGGAGAAAGATCTGTTAATTTAAAATATCCTGAACCTGATATTTTATTTATAAATTTTTGCGAATAAGAAGAATGGTCATGATCAACGACTGAGAGCAAAACATTTTTCACTTCATAATTGGCAGCAAAGGGAAAAACGATCAATTGTATAACGGGCATGATCAACACCATCCTCAGGATGGCAGGGTTGCGAAAAACCTGCCTGAACTCCTTTTCCAGTAAAACCAACAGTTTTTTCATGACAACCGGATTTTAAATTTTTTAAAACTGATTGCTAACAGAAATACAGACATACCCAATAAAACCAATGACTCTTTCCAAACCTGTGAAAACCCCAGTCCTTTTATCATCACATCTTTTACAATCAGGAAATACCATTTTGACGGAACAATATTTGAAACAATCTGTAATGGCAAGGGCATACTCTCAATAGGAAACATAAAACCACCCAATAATAAAGTAGGTAATAGTAAAACCATCAGCGAGATCATTTGTGCTTCCTGCTGTGTTTTGGTAAAGGTTGATATCATCAGACCCAGAGCTACAGCAGTAATAATAAACAATAAGGATTCTGCTATCAGCAAAAACAAATTTCCATTAATGGGTACATCGAGGATCGTATAACTAACGATTAAAATAGTTACCACATTAACCAACGATAAGAAGATATACGGGATGGCCTTACTTATAATAAACAACAAGGGTTTTAGGGGAGATACCAGCAATACTTCCATGGTATTTAATTCTTTTTCCCTTACGATTGCAACGGAAGTCATCATGGCTGCTATTAAGATCAAGATCATGGCCATTACGCCCGGTACAAAATTATACGTGCCTTTTAATTGCGGGTTATACAGCATCCTGATCTCGGGTTGTATCATAAAGGGTATGGCTGTCAATCCATACAGTTCCTGTTGATAATCACCAATGATACTGGAAGCATAGTTTGTGATCGCAGTTGCTGTATTGGGATCAGAGGCATCGGCGATCAATTGTATCTGTGCATGGTTGGTATGTAATAAAGAATGCCGAAATCCGGGCTGAAAAACGACTACCATCCGGATATTTCCGGTTTTGAATGCCGGCTCAATTTCCGGTTGTGCATGAATGATTTGTACAACATTAAAATAACGGCTTGCATCAAGCCGTCGGATAATAGCCCTGCTGGATTCATCCCCGGCATTATCCAGCACTGCAATATTGCTGTTCTTGATTTCATTGGTAAGTGCAAAACCGAATAAAATAATTTGAACGATCGGCATCAGGAAAATAATGAGCAAAGATTTCCTATCACGAAAAATGTGGTAAAATTCTTTCTTAACAAAAATGATAAATTGTTTCATATTAATCTGCTGATCTTTTTGCTCCCCTTGCCAATTGTAAAAACACCTCATCCATAGAAACGGCATTAAAAGTTGATTTCAGGTTTGTGGGGGTATCCAAAGCTTCTATTTTTCCATCCACCATAATGGAAACACGGTTACAGTATTCCGCCTCATCCATATAATGGGTGGTAACAAAAACAGTTATGCCTTTTGCGGATGCTTCATAAATTAAATTCCAGAACTCGCGTCGGGTTACCGGATCAACACCTCCCGTTGGTTCATCTAAAAAAACAATTTTTGGTTCGTGAATGATGGCAACAGAAAAAGCCAGCTTTTGTTTCCAGCCAAGCGGCAATGATTTTACCAAGGTGTTTTCTTCATCGGTTAATTGCAATTGTTCCAGCACCAGAGCCATCTTTTCTTTTATCAACTTTCTGCTCATGCCATAAATGCCTGCATAAAAACGGATGTTTTCTTTTACTGTCAGATCCTCATACAATGAAAATTTCTGACTCATGTAACCAATATTCTGTTTGATGCTCTCTGTTTGTTTGTACACATCAAAACCAGCAACGGATGCTGTTCCGGAGGATGGAATAGACAAACCGCACAGCATCCTCATGGCAGTTGTTTTTCCGGCGCCATTGGCACCCAGGAATCCAAATATCTCTCCCTTTTCCACTTCAAATGAGATGGCATTGGTGGCGGTGAAGTCTCCAAAATTTTTCGTTAACCGGTCTGCTTTGATCACTATTTCTTTCATACAATTATTAATGCTGTTGCATCAGCTGCATAAAACAATCCTCAATGTTTGGCTTGATTTTTTTTATTATTACGTCTTTATGCTGGTGCTCTTGTAAATAATTCAAAACATTTGTTTCATCCGGATCCTTGTTTTTTAAAACAAGGTGGTGAAATTCTCCAAAGCTGTTACAGCTTTCGGTATTGGAATAGCTTTTCAAATCTTTGAGCAAACGGTACATTTCTGCTGAGCGAATAGCCCGTAACGGTTTTTTAAATTCCGAGATGATATTTTCCGGTGTATCAATACTCATTATTTTTCCTGATTGCATCAGGGCAACTCTGTCGCACATCGCTGCTTCATCCATATAAGGGGTAGAAACCAAAATGCAGATACCCTGTTTTTTCAACCGCTTCAGCATCTCCCAGAATTCTTTTCTGGAAACTGCATCTACACCGGTTGTGGGTTCATCTAAAAACAAAACAGCCGGTTTGTGAATGAGCGCACAACAGAGCGCCAGTTTCTGCTTCATGCCTCCCGATAACTTTCCTGCACGACGTTTTTTGAATGGCTCTATCTGAATATAGATATCTTTTATCAGGTCGTAATTGGCTTCTATACTGGTGTTGAAAATGGTTGCAAAAAATTCCAGGTTTTCTTCAACCGTTAAATCCTGGTACAAAGAAAATATACCCGGCATATACCCAACCCTTCTGCGGATCTGTTTATAATCTTTTACAACATCAAAATTGTCTACTGTTGCACTGCCTGAATCTGACAGCAACAAAGTGGTCAAGATCCTGAATAAAGTAGTCTTTCCCGCACCATCCGGACCAATGATTCCAAACAGCTCTCCCTGCTGTACTTCAAATGAAATATCATCAAGTGCTTTTACAATTTCCTTTTTATTGCCGTAAGATTTTTCTATTTTATTTACCGTAATGGCATTCATCATTTCGTATTTAGGAAAACAACTTCTCCATACATTCCAATTTTTATAAACCCATCGTTCTGTACATTTACTTTCATTGCATAAACCAGGTTTGCCCTTTCATCTTTGGTCTGGATTGTTTTGGGTGTGAACTCTGCTTTGTCAGAGATCCAGCTGATCGTTCCTTTTATTTCTTTATAACCACCCTTTCCATTATCAATCAAAACTTTTACTTCCTGATTTAATTTTACCTGTGCCAGTTGATTGCCGGTTATATAAGCCTTCAGTTTCATGGTACTCAAATCGGCGATCTTATACAAAGGTTTTCCTGTTGCAGTAAATTCATTTTCATCTGCATATTTTGTCAGCACAATACCGGTAACCGGGTTTATGATGATGGTTTTATTCAGCTGATCCTGGATCTGGGCAACTTTTTTCTCCAATGGGATTTTTTCACTCAGTATGCCACGGTTTTGAATGGCAACAGACTGCCTCTGCGCATTGATCTGGCTTTGTAAAACCAAAAGTTGCGTTTTTGCTGCAATGATCTGATCTTTTAAAATGTTTACCTGTCCGTTTATATCATCCAGTTGTTTGGCGGGTACCGCATCGGCCGCCACCAGTTTTTGAAACCGCAGTTGTTCTTTCTGCAATGTTTTCAATTGCTCATTAGACACTTCAATTTGTTTTTCCTGAAGTTGAAGCTGTGATTGAAGGATATTTACCTGCGGGGAAGCATTATTTGTTTTTTGCTGCAATGCTTCTACAGTGGAAGATGCCTGTTCCTTCTGTAATTCAACAGTTGCAGGATCAATTTTGCCAACAACAGAATCCTTTGCCAGGCTTGCACCTTCTTCAATATGAAAACTCAGTATTTTACCGGTTGCTTCGGCAGAAACAATTATTTCATCGGCTTCAAAAGTTCCGGTGGCATCGAATTTATTATTGCCATTGTTGCAGGAAATAATTCCGGCGAAAGCAAATGGCAGCAGTATTTTTTTAAAAATAGATTTCATATTCTTTTTATAATATTTTAATTGCCAAGAATGAGTTTATAATTGTATTGTGCCTGTAACCATTGTATCTCATGCAGGCGCTGATTAAACTTTGATTGGTTTTCGGCATTCAGTTCAGTGATGTATTCAGAAGAAGTAATAATTCCGTTATCGAGTTTATACGAAGTGTTTTCTTTTATCCTCTTTCTCAATTCAACGATCTCTTTATCTGATTCGACTAATAGTTTATACTTCTCAATTTCATTTTTTTGTTGGGCAAGTATCTGGAGATTATTGTTTAAAAAGGTTTCCTTTTGTTTAGCAACAATTTGTTCCTGTATTTTAAATACTTTTTTTTCTTTTTGTTTTGTGAATTGGCTCATGATCGGAAATGATAATTTTGCACCGGCAATATAAAACCACTGAAAATCATTTTTCAATTGATTCAGTCCCGGACGGCCATATCCGCTATTTGCAAAAAATGAAAATGAAGGATTTGATTTTGCGTTGATCAGTTTGCTTTGTTGTTTAAACTGTTGTAGCTGAAAATCGAATAATTTTAATTCAGGGCGAATGTTAACCACTTCCACTACAATATCTGTACTTTCAGTGATCTCAAAAGAAGTGTTTTCGGAAATGGGTGTGCCGGTTAATATTTCCAGCATTTGAATTGCTCCTTTTTTAACGGCTTTGAACTCAATTATTTTCTGAGATGTATTCAATAGTTCGGCTTTTAAAACATCCACATTGTTGTTGGTTGCAATACCGTTTGTAACCTGGACAGACACTTTTTTGATCTTATTATTCAGTTCTTCCGTTACAAGATCCATCAACGCTATATTTTGTTCCATCAATAGGGTAGTAAAAAAATAACTGTTTACTTTTTGTTTTAATTGATACAGATCAACTTCCACCTTCTGAGTTTCGATATTGGTATTGATATACTGCAATTTTTTCTGATTGCTGATTAATCCTCCATCAAATATTGGTTGAACAATTTCAATGCTGCCTTTATATTGGTCCTTGCTTATTTCTTCAACAGTAATCCCGGGAAGTTTTACCGGGAAAGAAGTTACTTCCGACTGGTAAGTTGCCTGTACATTCAGGTCAACCCTTGGAAGCCATTTCAGATTTAGATTTTTTTCTGCCAGATTACCTGCAGCTGCGGTTAAAGCTTTTTGCTGTGCAATGGGTGAATTGGCAGTTGTAAAGTTATAGCACTGCTCCAGTGTCAATACAGGTTTATTCTGCGCCATGATCTGTGTAGAACAAAATAGCAGGCAAATGAAGGCGGAGCGTTTATTGATCATAAAATAGTTTTTTCATTTTTTCAACAATTATATTTTAAGCGCACTTATGATAAACTGTGCAACTTCTTTTTTTCTTTTCTCGATCATTGTCATATAAGCTTTGTCGTCCAGACGCATCAATCCCTTTAACATTGGCCTTGATATAAAAGGAAAAATACATAAAGACTGAATGTTAATAAATAGCTGGTCGGCACTTATTTTCCTGATCGTTCCTTTTTTAACTTCTGTATTGATTTGTTTCTGTAAACCATTTAATAGTTTTTGAACCGGTATTTTTTTTAGTTTATTTAAGATCACTTCGGGATTCCGGCTCATTTCATTTAAAATAAAATTGGGTAAGCCAGGAAATTGGGTCATCCGCTCAATATCGAGCGTAACAATGTTTTCAATTTTTTCAAATAAGGGGAGTTCAGATGATATAATGCTGGCCAGGTTGGAAAAAAAATTCCTGAACTCCTGTTCAAAAACAAGGTCAAACAGTTTGTTTTTTGATGTAAAATAATAATGGAGCAGAGCTTTGTTGAAACCAGCCTGATCAGCAATATCCTGCATGCGGGCTCCTGTAAGCCCTTTTTGAATAAAAACAGTACGGGCTGTTTGTAATATTACCTCCTCAGTATTTTTGTCTTTTCGTTTCATTTAAAATTTAACCAAATGGTTAACTATGCAAATCTATGTCAGAAATGGGAGCCAGCAAATTTTATTTAACCATTTGGTTAATTGTTTATCCTTTATAATGGTATGGGGCAAAGTTTGAGCTACAGAAAGTAAAATTTTATATCTTTAAATATGTTTCGGAATATTGCCACTACTGTAATGTTGTTTGTTCTGTATATTGTTACCGTTTCATTTAATTTATATCACATGGAGGTTCAAAAATTTAAAAAATCATTGAATGAATTGACTGATGGTTTGCTGTACAGCAGCGAATCTGATTA
>JBBKWV010000298.1:0-3575 GCA_037969135.1 Ferruginibacter sp. | reverse complement strand
GTACCAATACATAGGCCATTCCTGAATCTTCCGGAATGGCTTTTAACAATTTTTTAAAAGCATCGAGCCCACCCGCAGAAGCACCAATACCTACTACTGGGAAAAGATTTTTGGATTTGATGAGTTTTTCTCCCGATTTTGCAGCAGTTTCTTCTACAGCAGTTTTTGATACTGTTGCAGTGCTGCTTTTTTTAACAGCAGTAGTCTTTTTTTTATTTGAAGAAGATGATTTCATTTACCGTTAAAATTTTTCTTAACCACAAAGTACACAAAGGGTTTTCACAAAGGGCACTATTTTTTTTTATGTTGTGGTTAATGTTTTTATGCCGTACTATGTCTTTTTACACTGTTTGATGATAATGATATATATTCATAAATACAGGTTTATTTGTTGATCATAGAAGTGAAAAGCATTTGCGGATTAAATAAGTAGTCCTGTTATTTTATATCATTTGTTTCAGTCAATTCCTTGTGATCCCCGGGAGTAATCCCGATCTCTTCAATCGGGCTTCGTCGCTTATCTTTTAAATTCTTAAAATGGGTAGGGGTGAGGCCGGTCATTTTTTTAAACTGGTTCGATAAATGTGCAACGCTGCTGTAGTTCATTTTCCAGGCTATTTCGGTTATATTATGTTCGCCGTAAATGATCAGTTCCTTTATCCGTTCAATTTTATGGGCAATGATGAATTGTTCAATGGTTGTACCCTGTACTTCAGAAAACAAATTGGCGAGGTAGGTGTAATCGTGGTTTAATTTTTCAGACAGGTAATGAGAAAAATTGACCCTGATCTCTTCTTCTGAATGATGCACCATTTCTACTATTACATTCTTTATTCTTTCAATGAGTACAGAACGTTTATCGTCCATCAATTCAAGCCCTGAGTTGAGTAACCCTGTTTTAAGAAGTTCCCGCTGTTCTTCAGAAATTTTTTCCATGATCTCCACTTCACCCAGTTCTACCACGATGAAATGAAGACCGAGTTTTTTCAGCTCATCTTTTACCGCCATTTTACAGCGGTTACTTACCATATACTTAATATGTAATTTCAAATAGATTAATTTAACCAGGTTACTTACAAAGTTCTCTTTCTTTAGTGCGGCAGATATTACAAAACTTTCTAAAAGAGTTACACAATTCACACATTAACTAAAACAGTAAAGAAGTATCTAAAACTTGTTGTTATGAAGTTACAATATTTGCCTTTGATATTACCGGTTGTACTAACTATAAATTCCAATCGGTATATGTACAAAAGTAAATGAATCAGGCAGCTGATGAAAAAATAAAAGGGAAGGATATTATATCCTGCCCTTTTCCTGACAATCATAGGACTTGTATTGCATGTGCATACAACAATATCTTATAGTTTTGGGCGAAGCGTTCAATTCTTTAAATACAACTGCTTATATATTCTCATAAATTAGAGCGGTAAGGTCTCCTGTATTTCAGATGGTTAGAGGAAGGGTTTTATTGACAGGATACTGAATACTTAAGCATAAAAATTAGTACTGTAAAGTTGTACTTATTATTTTTACGAACTGTTACACATTTTCCAGAAATGTTTATAAAATTCACAGGTTTTTTAATACGGCTATTTGTTCTTTACAGAAACTGGTTTAAGCGGAGCTGATGCCTTGTCTTTTCTGAACCAGCTGGTTATATTTATCGGTTTGTGCCAATAAGGAATTAAGTAGTAAAATTCTGCAAAATCATAATTCGGTATGATAGCATGGTATCACAACTTTCAATTCGTAACCTTTGCCGGGCTTTGATTTAATTAAAACACGTCCGCCGTATAATTCTGTTCTGCTTTTAATATTTATAATACCCACCCCTTTTTTTTCTTTTGATATTTTACAACCTTTTCCATTATCTGATATTGCCAGTATTATTTCATTTGCTTTCCGTGTTAAACGAATAGTTGCAAGGGTAGCATTGGCATGTTTTATAATGTTATTCAATTGTTCCTGTACAATTCTGAGAATATCGATCTGCAGATTATGTTCCAGGTCTTCTTCTTCATCGATACCTTCGTTAAAAAAATCAAATTTGATCGGATGTGCATTGTTCAGATCCTGTATTAAACTATTTATATTATCAAACAAACCTATTACACGAATATCCGGAACGGACAGCTTTTTATACATTTCCCTCACCTCAGTAATCACTTGGTCTAAGTATTCTGCAGAATTCTCCAGGCAGATTTCTCTTTTGTTCTTATCGGTTTTTGCCATTTGTACATTCCATTTGATAACCACCAGCAGCTGGCTCATATTTTCACTTAGTTCTGTTCCAATAGCTTCCCGTTCATTTTCCTGGGCTGTGAGTACTGCATCGGTTATTTCGCGTTGTTTTGTTAATCTTTCCTGTGTTAATTTTTTTTCTAGTAACACTTTTTCGGTGATGTCCTGGGTAGCGCCAATCATCCGGACAGCTTTATTCTTCTCATCATAAATAATACGTCCACGATCGTGCACATATTGATAACTGCCATCAGCCGATTTAAACCTGTATTCTTCTTCCCATATCGATGGAGATCCCTGTGCAATGATTTTTTTTAATCCTGCAAATACACGCAATTTATCGTCGGGATGAATGCATTGCTCCCAAAAGCTTTGTGGTACAATTGCATCTTCTACCTGGTAGCCAAAAACCCTTTTATGACCGCCATCTATCCAGAAAATTTCCTTAGTCAGCAGGTTCCATTCCCAAAGACAATCGTTTGTAATTTCAGTACAAAGCCGGTATAGTTCATTTAGCTGCTTTAGCCGCTGAACCGGGTCTTTGCTGTATTCAGTATTTGGATGATTACTGCTTTTAAAAGAAACGGATAATGTATTGTCGCAATGGTAAGTTATCACGTCAAACCAGGCACCCATTTCACCCCAATATTCCCTGAAGTGTACAGGGGTATCTTTTTGAAATACTTCCTGGTCTATTGCATATAATTCAATAGGAATGATCTCGGCAAATTTTTTCCAGAGGTTCTTTCCCACAATATCCTTTGCCTGTACCCTTAATATTTTTTCGGCTGCATTATTCCAGTATTTTACTGTCCATTTACGATCTACTGTAAAGAAACCGTTAGTTACTGTTTCGGCTATAGGAGAGGCTGAATAAGTTCTTTTACTGCCTGTGTTATAAAAATCTTTTATTGCCGGAGTTTGTTTAGCTAACATGTTCTTTTATTTTATCATTAATATGTTCTTTAGAAATATGGAATTTTACCAGAAACAGCTTTTACTCATCCTCACTTTTGATACTTGTCAAAATCATTTTAAACTTCAAGTTGTATTTATATGATTGGGTGCATGTGCTGGTATTATTATTCCCTCGCCTGTTTGCAAAACAGTGGATATATTATCAATAACAAGTTCTGCCTTGCCTTCAATGATCTGGGCATACGTATCAAATGGAGATATTTTTTCTGTAAGACCTTCACCTGCATCAAAAGACATGACACTAATATTTCCTGTTGATTTTTTAATAATAGTTTTAAATACAACTGAATTTGGCACATACTCAATGATCTCCACCATAATGTGTGACATTGGCTTTGATAATACAGGGTTTT
>JBBKWV010000297.1:0-20140 GCA_037969135.1 Ferruginibacter sp. | reverse complement strand
GGAGCTGTATGAATCTTTTTCAGCCTTGTTTATTGCATTAATTCAAGCATTTTCCGTCATTACTGACTTGACAAAGCAAGTTTTATGCCGTTAGTGACTGATTGATTTATAATATAAAGTAAAACCCTTGTAAACTAAAAACCTCCGATAACGGAGGTTTTTTATCAGGCTTTCGCTTTAAATTTCTGAATAGCATTTCTGGAGAACTCACTTAGTATCAGTTTCCCGCTTATAGCTGCCCTTTCTTTCAACAATGCATCCCAATGTTCCGTTCCTTTCCAGCATATTTTTTTAAGTTCTGCCATTGCTTCCGGGCTTGAGTGTGCCAGATTATGAGAAAGCCTTTGAATGGCTTCGTCCATATTCTCCATGTTTTCATGTACTTCTGCAAACAATCCTTTTTTCTTTGCCCATTCTGTATTGCGCCACATAGTTGCGTCAATAGCCAAAGCAGAAAATGCCGCATTGCCTATTTTTCTTTCTACTGCAGGTCCTACTACAAAGGGGCCGATCCCGATGGCCAATTCACTCAATTTAATATCTGCTTTATTAGTCGATATGGCATAATCCGCCGCAGACACCAGTCCCACGCCCCCACCTACACATTTGCCCTGAACCCGTGCAATGATAAATTTCGGACACCTGCGCATTGCATTGATGACATTGGCAAACCCGCTGAAAAATTTCAATCCTTCTGCTTCCGTTTTTATTTGTAACAATTCATCAAAGGAAGCGCCTGCACAAAAGGCTTTGTCGCCGGAGCTTTTCAGAACTATTACTTTTGTCTCTGTATGTGTTCCCGCAAAATGGATTTCCTGCCTGAGTTCATCCAGTATTTTACCCGGTAAAGAATTGCTTTGCGGATGAAAAAATTCAATCGTTGTTATTCCCTGGTGTGTCTCAGACTTTACAAATCCCTCCAGAATTTCCTTTATCATAAAAAACGTTTTTACATTTTATTTTTCATTTCAACCATCGTGAGAATGGTGCCAACACCAACTGCTTCATCCAGATCATCAAATATCTCAACATACCATTTTACAATCCCTTTTGAAATATCTGCTCCCTGTATCATGGGTACATCCGGATTGTTTTCTTTTAATTCCTGTGCAATTTTTTCTTTACAACTGAATCTGATATAAATGGATGTACCCGGATAAACAGGTTTTGTAAATCGCAATTCATCAATTCCATAATTCAGCAACACCGGATTTTTTTCATAACTGTCGACAAACAAACCTGCTGCTGCACTCATGATAAAATAACCATGTGCAACCTGTTGCTCAAACATGGTTCCTGCAAAATCTGTTGCTTTCAAATGTGCGTAAAAATGATCGCCGCTCAAATCAGCAAACCTGTCAATATCTTCTGAAGTTATCAATCTTTTTTCAGTTATTATCTGATCACCGATATGAAGTTCTTCAAAATATTTTTTAAAAGGATGTATTCCTTCATGTAAGCCTTTGGAATGTGGCTGGAAAATATTGCTGATAGCTGTGATCATCGTTGGTGAACCCTGTATAGCTGTACGCTGCATATAATGCTTTATACCCCTTAATCCACCCATCTCCTCTCCTCCACCAGCCCTTCCGGGGCCCCCATGAACCAATAACGGCAACGGAGAACCATGCCCTGTACTTTCTTTGGCACATGCTGCATTTAATACCAGAATCCTTCCGTGATGTGATGCAGCTCCTATAACATACTCTTTTGCTTTTGCCGGGTCGGCAGTTACAATAGAGGAACACAAACTTCCTTTTCCTTTTTTGCTTAACAGAATTGCTTCATCCATATTTTTATATGGCATGATGGTACTTACGGGCCCGAATGCTTCAATACTGTGTGATTCTTCAGAGGCAAAAGGTTTTTCGTTTAACAACAGCAGCGGACTTAAGAATGCGCCCGTTACCGCATCGGCATCTAAGACCGAAACACTATCCATAGAACCATAAATGATCTTCGAAGATGCCAGTAATTTTTGCACCTGACCTCTTACTTCTTCTCTTTGCGTTAACCCGGCCATAGACCCCATCCTTACTTTTTCATTCAAAGGATTACCGATGGTAGTCTTTTCCAATTCGGCCGATATCGCTTTCCATACATCCTCCATTTTGTTTTCGGGAACAAAAATGCGGCGGATAGCAGTACACTTTTGTCCGGCCTTAACCGTCATTTCTTTTTTTACTTCTTTTATAAAAAGATCCCATTCCGGCATTCCCGGTGCAACATCTTCCCCCAATACGATACAATTGAGTGAATCTGCTTCCATATTAAAAGGAACGGATCCCTGTAAGATAACCGGATGAGATTTCAATTTTAATCCGGTAGATGCTGATCCCGTAAATGTTACTACATCCTGGGAGTTTACAAAGTCGAGCATATCACCTGCGCTTCCGCATACGAGCTGTAATGCCCCTTCTGGCAAAATTTTAGAAGCTATTATTTCTCTAACTACGGCTTCGGTAAGATAAGAGGTAACAGTAGCCGGTTTTACAACTGCGGGCATACCTGACAGTAAGTTTACAGCGATCTTTTCCAGCATACCCCAAACAGGGAAATTATATGCGTTGATGTGAACGGCCACTCCTTCTTTGGGAACCATGATATGATGTCCCATAAATGTATTCTGTTTGCTCAGGTTTATGGCATCACCATCGAGGCAAAAAGGCTCGTCCGGTAATTTTCTCCTCAGTGATGCATTGGAGAAAAGATTACCAATACCGCCTTCAATATCGATCCAGCTGTCGACTCTTGTAGCACCGGACTGGTAACTCAATGCATAAAAAATTTCTTTTTTCTCCAGCAAATGCATGGCCAATGCTTTAAGCATCCTGCCCCTTTCCTGGAAAGTCATTTTGCGCAAAGCGGGGTTCCCTTTTTCTCTGGCATAATGCAAAATGGCGTCAAAATCCAACCCTTTTGTAGTAGCACTTGAAATGGCATTTCCGGTTACAGCATTGTAAAGCAATTGTCCCTCTCCGTCTCCTTCGATCCATTTCCCGGTAATATAATTCCCTAATTTTTGCATAGTGTTTCTTTGTGGAGAGCTAAGGTAAGGAATGAAAAGAAAATGCAGATTTTATATTGGAAGCAAATGAATATCCAAATAAACTGCCGGTTCAACAGGAAGCTTTTTAGATCAATGCCATAATGAGGGGTAAAGAATAATATCAAATTGCCCCAAACTGCCTTAAGTGATGCGTTACGTGCTTATAATGCAGCAAGACCCATTCATCATAATTGAGAGGCCCAAAAACAGGGTGCATTGTTTTCTTTCCGGGATTGTTTTTAAAAAAAGTTTCGAAATCCGCTATCGATTCACGGAGTTTTTGCATCGCTTCTTTATAAGAATGCGTTCTCAGTGGTAAAGGTTCATCACCTATAACATTGGCAGGCGCTTTAGTGTTTTCTCTGAATTGTTTATCACTTAAGAGGAACTCCTTGAATTTTGGTAAATGTTCTTCGGGGGTTACCAAATCAAATGTAATTTTTTCGGTAGAAACATAGAAAAAAGCCGACACATGCTCCAGCATTTGCCAGGCGCTCATTTTGCCCCAATGCGCTTTTTTATCAGCAGAAACTTTCTCCAACAGGGATAAAAAATCATTTTTGATAAAAGATAATTTTTGATCCTGCATGATGACTTTTTAAAATTTGCAAGGGAAAAGATTTATTCTGCGGTTTTTATTTCCTGTTCACGCCGTTTATCGATTTCTGTACACAATGACTGAAAGATCTCATCAACAGAGCCTTCTCCTTTTATCAAGACAACCTTATCAAATTTTTGATAATAAACTGATACGGCTTCGGTTTTATTATGGTATTCTGTTATCCTGGCTTTTATTACATTATTATTATTGTCATCGCTACGGCCACTTGTTTCTCCGCGTTTTTCGAGCCGCTTGACCAATTCCTTTTCACTTACATCCAAAGCAAGCATCACGGCAATGGATTCCTTTTTAAGATCCAGTAATTTATCCAGGGCTTCGGCCTGGGTGGCGGTTCTGGGAAACCCATCAAATAAAAAACCTTTTACATGAGGGTTTTCATCCAAAGCAGAACTGATCATTCCAATTACAACTTCATCTGGTACGAGTTGTCCTTTATCCATGAAATTCTTTGCTTCCTGACCAAGGGCAGTTTTACGGGCTATTTCATGACGGAGTAAATCTCCGGTACTAACATGTTTTAATCCATACCTTTTTATCAAATTTTCGCTTTGCGTACCTTTTCCACTTCCCGGAGGACCAAACAATATTAAATTGAACATAATTAATTACTATGCTTATTTTTTAAATGGGTTATTTGCTTAATTAAATAGCAGCAAAGGTAATTAAGCATTTCAAAACTTCGACGATTAAGCATAAAAAGGGCGAGCCAGTATAGCCAAATACGCAGTTTTATTTCAGTAAATATAATATTCCGTTGGCAAATAGACCTCATTTGATCCTTTTTTTAATAAAAAAGGGAGTTTTATGTATAAAATCACGAAAGAGCCTGTTCTTTATTGGTATTGAATGTAAAGAATGGTATAGTTCAATCATGCTAACTTAAAACAAGTTATTGTAATCCTGAGCCTATCGTTTATTTTTGCCTCAATATACCAGATTTAATAACTTTCATCTTATGGGAAAATTAAAACTCAGTCATCTTGCTGAAACACTTATCGCTTCTGAAATTGTACGACTTGGTGCAACAATAAAAGAAAAAATACATGAAGGCGAACATATCTATAATTACACTATAGGTGATTTTGATTCTGCACTTTTTCCAATACCGGCATTATTGCAACAGGAGATCATTCAGGCATATAAGGATGGAAAAACCACCTATCCCTCTGCAGAAGGTGAGTTGGTTTTACGTAAAGCGGTTTCCTCTTTTATTGAAAAAAATCAACAGGTTCATTATTCGCCCAATGAGATATTGATTTCTGCAGGTGGCCGGCCGCTTATATATGCTATTTACAGAACCATCGTAGATAAAGGGGATAAAGTTGTTTACCCGGTACCAAGCTGGAATAACAATCACTATATCAATTTTACGAAAGGGGAACATGTGGTTATTGAATCTACCAAAGAAAATAATTTCATGCCTACGGCAGCTCAGATAGCCCCGCATATAAAAGGTGCCGCATTGCTCGCTTTGTGCTCTCCGCTAAATCCTACCGGAACCACATTTAAAAAAGAAGAACTGGAAGCAATCTGTGACCTGGTAATTGAAGAAAATAAACAAAGAAAAGAAGGAACAAAAAAACTTTACCTGATGTATGACCAGATTTACTGGACACTTACTTATGGTGAAACAAAACATTATAACCCGGTAGCATTAAGGCCCGAAATGAAAGACTATACCATTTTTGTAGATGGAATCAGTAAAGCCTTTGCTGCTACTGGTGTAAGGGTTGGATGGGCAATGGGGCCGGAGTTTCTTATCACTAAAATGCGTTCTTTGAACAGCCATATTGGTAGTTGGGCTCCGATGGCAGAACAGCATGCAGTAGCAAAATTTCTGAATCAGGATGAAGAAACGCAACTATTTCTTTTTGAATTTAAAAAAGAAATAGAATTCAGGCTAAGAAAAATATATGAAGGGTTTCAACAACTTAAAAATGAAGGGTTTTCTGTTGATGCCATTATTCCGCAAGCAGCAATTTATTTAACGGTACAGATAAACCTTACAGGTAAAAAAACAGTTGAAGGCGTTGAACTTCTGAATCAATCAGATGTTACTTCCTACATATTAAATGAAGCAAAACTGGCATTGGTTCCTTTTAGTGCATTTGGTACCGATGCAGAAAATAACTGGTACAGAATCAGTGTGGGGTGTTGTAAAAAAGAAGATATAAATTCGGTTTTGAAACAATTAAAAGAGGCGTTGCAAAAGCTGCAATAAGTTTAATTCATGTTATTCAGAAAAACGAAAGCCTGGTCTTTTTTTCTGCGGATTGAATTCTTAATTTCAAATGGCTTTTTGGTAATTATATATTTATTCAGATCAATCAGTTCGTGAGCCTTAATAAAATTATCAATCCTTTCTACACAAAACAACAACTCATGCAGCCACGCCAACTCAAGCTCTATTGCCTGAGGCGTCATTAATTCCTGCTTGAATAACACCAGTAAATCCCGGTTCGAGTTGTTCATAAGAATAAAACAATTTTAATACTATCTATAACCAACCATACCCTGTTTATTGGGGCATCCACATTGTCCTTTTTTTGACGAAGAACAACCTGTTGCTAATAAACAAGAGGCAATTACAAACAGAAATGTTATCTTTTTAAGTTTTTGCATAGATTTCGATTACCAAATTAAACTATTTTCACAAATAAATATTGCTTTGCTTAAATGAATGTGGATAATATTAACAAAAAAGATGCTATTCCCAGGGTTATTCTTTCAGCTTTAGACTGGGGACTTGGCCATGCTACCCGTTGTATTCCAATCATTAATAAGCTTTTAGACAACAATATTGATGTTATTCTTGCTGCTGAAGGCCCCATAGAGAAACTACTGCAAAATGAATTCCCGAACCTGCTGATACTGCCTTTAAAAGGTTATGGGATTAAGTACAGCAAAAAAAAACAATTCTTTTTTCTTAAAATATTTTTCCAGGCACCGGGGATCTTTTCATCCATTATCCGGGAAAAGAGTTGGCTTAATGAAATGGTTCGGAAATATAAAATAGATGCCGTGATCTCAGACAACCGTTTTGGTTTTTATCATAAGGATATTCCATCTGTTTATATAACACACCAACTTTCTATTCAAACGGGTAACAGCTTTTTAAATAAGATCGCAAACAGGATTCATTATTATTTTATCAATAAATTCGATGAATGCTGGGTACCGGACCGGGATAATTTGAATAATCTGGCTGGCGTTCTTTCCCGGCCTTTGAAATTTCCAAAAACACCAGTGAAGTATATCGGGATATTATCCAGATGCAAAAAAACAATAACGAAAAAAAAAATCCCCCTGCTGATCCTGATCTCCGGCCCAGAACCACAGAGAAGCATATTCGAAAATATATTATTACAGCATTTAATAGGATCGAAACAGACTGCCGTACTGGTAAGAGGTTTGCCTGGAGTATTTGAAAAATTACACTGTGAAAACAACAAACTGGAGATTCACAATCATCTGCCGGCAGAAAAATTAAATGAATTAATTCAACAGTCAGACTATATCATTGCAAGAAGCGGGTATTCTACTATCATGGATTTAATAACACTACAACAAAAAGCGGCACTTGTTGCAACTCCCGGTCAAACTGAGCAGGAATATCTTGCCGGATATTTAATGGAAAAACAAATATGCTATTCCTGTTCACAGGAAGGGTTTTCTTTAGAACAAACCCTGCGTGAATTAAAAAAATTTCCTTTTGCATCTGTAACAGATTTAAACGAAATGCAGGAACAAATCATTTCATCATGGATTAATGATCTGAAAATAAATATCAGCCCTTTGCTATAAATACACCCCTGCTGTTTTTATTATTACTGCCGACAATGCTGTCACTGCCGTTTGAACGAATAAGATAAGAAACCTTCCCATTGTATTCAGCAAAACATTTTATGATCTCTTTGTATAAAAATCCGTTTTCACAAAAAAGTAACTGATCTATTTTGCTGCTTTCAATCAGCAATTCTAGTTCTTCCATTTTTCCAATTGTTGTATCATTATCTTCCGGATCAACTGCAATTCTGCCTGTAATAATAAATGGCCTTTCGGCATGTTTTAATATTTGAATTACTTCACTGAACCTTTGCTGATCAGCAATGATGGCAATATGGGTTTGTTTGATTTTTTTTCTGTGCAAGCTTGTTATTGCTTTTATTTTCAAAAATAATAAAGCTGCCAGTTTACCCAGGCGTACAGATATATTCATCAGAATAGCTGTTGCTTTTTTTTCTTTGTAATGTTTGGAAACAAATAAAAGCATCGCAGAATAAAAATGTTTTATATACCCCGGGGATCTCTTTTGGGTGCTTTCTCCTTTATAATGAATGATGCTTGTTTCTGGAAAATAAAAGTTTTTAAATCCTTCTTTTTGCATGCGGTAACTCAGATCAATATCTTCCCCGTACATAAAAAAGTCTTCGTCAAATCCTTTTACTTTCTTCAATACAATGCTGCTGCACATCATAAATGCACCGGGTAAAACATCTACTTCATTTATTTTCATTTCCTCCAAATTGCCTGCATAATATTTTGCAAAAATCCGTGATTCCGGAAACAATGCAGATAAGCCGGACATTTTAAAAAAACTGGCCGAAGGAGTTGGAAAAGATCTTTTACTTTCTTTCAAATATTTTCCGGAACCATCGATCATCCTTACTGATAATGCCCCACAGTCTTTTTGCTTCTCAAAAAATGACAGGCATTTTTCCAAACAATCTTCCGGAATGATAGTATCGGGATTTAAGAAAAGGATATGTTCTCCTTTTGTTTCTGCAAGTACACTGTTATTGGCTTTTGCAAATCCCGGATTCGTTTTGTTCCATTTAAACTTTACCCCCGGAAATTTTTTTTCGAGATATGCCTCACTGTTATCAGAGGAGTTGTTATCAACAACAAATATTTCTGCATCCAGGTTGGTACAGGATTTAACTACTGCATACAAACACTGTTCTAAAAAATACTTTACATTATAATTTACTATGATAACTGATAAATCCAAACCTGATTATTTTTAACGAAATACGAGTTTTTATTGTTCCTGTCAAAATATAACCAATTGGCGGAAATAAAATGCTGAATCCTATATCCGGGATCCTGTAACTTATGTATCTGTTTTCTTCTTCCCTTTTCCCATATCAGAATATTATCTTTGCGGCATGTTAAAAACTACACTCATTAAGGCCATTCAGGCCGGCGCTGCACAATTACAGCATTTTTTCAATGGAGAATTTGAAATTTCAAATAAAGAAGGTATCAATAACCTGGTTACTGAAGCTGATCATGCCGCAGAAAAAGCCATTATAGAGGTTATCCAAAAAGAATATCCTGACCATTTTATATTAAGTGAAGAAACGGGTGAAATAAGATCAAACAGCGAATACAAGTGGATCATTGACCCCATAGATGGAACGGTAAATTTTGCCAATGGTATTCCTTTATGTTGTGTAAGTATTGGATTGGAAAAGGCAGAAGAAATGATAATGGGTTCTGTTTATTGTCCCATCATAAATGAATTTTATATTGCAGAAAAAGGCCAGGGTGCTACTCTGAACGATAAAAAGATCACCGTGAGCACAAAATCTGAAGTAGCAAAAAGTTGTCTGGTTACCGGCTTCCCATACACTTACCTGGATATGCCAAACGGCCCCATTCAGGTTTTTGAAAAATTATTGAGGAGGGGGGTTCCTGTACGCAGACTTGGCAGTGCAGCCATTGACCTTTCCTGGGTTGCTGCGGGTCGCTTTGACGGTTTTTATGAACACAACTTACAGGCATGGGACAGTGCAGCCGGATATTTATTGATTGAAGAAGCTGGAGGCAAAGTGACTGATTTTAAAGGGAATATTTTTTCTCCATACCAGCCACAAATTCTTGCCACCAATGGAAAAATCCATGATGAGTTGATGGCTATTGTAAATGGCGGTTCTTTTTAAATGATATTTTTATAACAGGATGGGCGCAATTTTACGTTTTTTTATTTCTATTCTTTTTATCAGTAATATTTCGGCATGCAATTATATTACTTTCTCACCCAGGAGTAAAAAGAATAAATTGAGAGAAGCGCCATCAATCGTTATTTACGACAGAATCGTGGACTTCAGAAAGGAACAAATGGGTTGGCCCACTTCGAAAATGGATTTTATAAGTAAAGGGATAAAATATTACGCGGTATTTGAAAATTTTCCTTATCAGAATACAGTATTTAAGGTTATTGACAGCAATAATATGATCTTCTATTATTCTCAACATATAAAAGATATTGAGAAATATAATACAACAAAAAAAGTTGACCTGAACAGCTATGGCGGTGAAGTGAGGTTTTACAAAGAAAATGATAAATTTATCTGGAAAATAAAAAGAAAATAATGACTGATAATATAAGAACAGAAATTTCAACACTTGGAGAATTTGGTTTGATAGACCATCTATGCAAAAACATCGAAATAAAAAACGCTTCAACCATTTTGGGTACCGGTGACGATGCTGCGGTTATAGATCATTTTGGAAGGCAAACCGTTATTACCACCGATCTGCTAATGGAAGGAATACATTTTGACCTATCTTATACTCCTTTGAAACATCTTGGATATAAATCGATAGTGGTAAACATCAGTGATATTTATGCCATGAATGCCATCCCGACACAAATTGTCTTGGGCCTTGCTTTCAGCAACCGTTTTAGTGTTGAGGCCCTGGATGAATTTTATGAAGGCGTGTACGCAGCCTGTGAAAAATATAGTGTTGATCTGGTTGGTGGCGATACCAGCACTTCGCAACGTGGTTTCGTTATTAGTGTAACTGCCATTGGAGAAGTGGCACCGGATAGTTATGTAAAAAGAAGTGGCGCACAGGTAAATGATCTCTTATGTGTAAGTGGTGAATTGGGAGCCGCCTTTCTTGGTCTTACTTTATTGGAAAGAGAAAAAAAGATCTTTGAAGAAACCGGGGCCCAACCAGATCTTGAGGGGCAATCTTATATTGTTGGACGATTGCTGAAACCCGAAGCAAGAAAAGATATCATTGAATATTTTTCTGAAGCTGAAATTTTGCCTACCAGTATGATTGATATCAGTGATGGCCTCAGCAGTGAGATCCTGCATATCTGCAAGCAAAGCAATACAGGTTGTGTTTTATATGAAGACAAAATTCCTTTTAATGATGAGATGAAAGAGTTTGCATATAAATTAAAACTCGATCCTACTGCCTGTGCACTTAGCGGCGGAGAAGAATATGAATTATTATTTACAGTAGCACAAACGGATTTCGAAAAAATAAAATCCAATCCCGCGATCAGTATCATTGGCTATATGACTGATGCGAATGAAGGAAAAAAACTCATAACGCGTGCCGGAAACAAACACGATATTGTAGCACAGGGCTGGAATCATCTGGGTTGATATTTTTATACTGTTTAAATTTTATCAGCAAGGGTTTTTTGAATGCCTTTGCTTTTTTGTTACCCGGCACAGCAAATTTTAAAAAAACTACTTGTCATTTTGTAAACTTTCCCAGTCCACATCATCCAAAAAAATAAGTTTCAGTTTTTTACATCCAACCATTTGTAATGCAACAGAACAAATCCTGTTCCTGTTGTTCACCTTTAATGGTATCCGTCTTTTGCAGTCAAATATGCCACAACGGAACCCAATTCCTCTATTACATTGCAAGTTCCTTTTATCAGCAATTTGAATACAAATATTAACAGACGAAAGATTGCTTAAGTTTTCTGAACAATACTTTGTTCCGCAAACCATTTGATCCCATAACGAAATATCCATCATGATCATATCATTTCCGGCTGCATTTTTTGAAATAGTAAAAAACCCGTCTTCAGTCAGAATACAGGTCTGTATATCATTCTGTGCTTTGCCCCTGAAGCTGGTTATTTGAAATAATAAAAACAAAAACAGTACCCTGTTCATATTTCCGGTTTGGGTGGAATGGTTTTTTTAACCGGATAAAAGTGAAATTTTATTTCAAAAAAACAGCAGAATTTGCCTGAATTTTATTTAGCCCGGCAGTATTTTTATTTACAATAAATACTCATCTAAAACAAGATCTTCTGTAGAATATCCCCGAATAAACCTGTTTTTTTCTTCTCAGATAATTGTCAGAATGGCTATTTGTTATTTCAAGTATTTTTTAAGTTTACAACTTAATCTATACAATTATGAAAAGAAATAAACATGCAGGAACTGCCAGTAAATTTAAGATAGGTGCGCACATCCGTAAATGGAGAAATATCCGGGATATTAAACAAAAGGACCTGGCGATGGCTTTACAAATATCCGAAGCGGCTGTTAGCAATATTGAGAATGATGTCAGCAATTTAACGATCGGACAGTTAGAGGAGATCTCCCTTGTTCTGAATGTTTCCATTGAACAGTTATTATCTGATCCGCAGGATAAATTCAATTATCCGCAATATGCGGCACAGATTAATAATGTAAATGATGACCCATCGATACCTGACAAGGCATTGCTAAATGCCCTGATCGTAAGTATCGAGAAAAAGGATCAGCAATTACATATTATTATGCAGCATTTTTTGCAAACCATAACTTCAATCTTGCATAATGAAAAACCAATGATCAATTCTTCCAAACAGGCAACCTCCCGGGTGTAAAGGGACTGTTGTTTTGTTCAAGTAAATTTTCCAGTTGTCTGGCCTGTTCACTAACTACTTTCAGGTCATTCAGTATCTCTGCAAAATTATTTGAAACAACATCTAACGATTTCTGATAGCTGTCGGTAGCGTTCAAAGTAGTGCTCCACAGGCCATTTGAAATACTGTTGACCCTGCTCCTGATGGAGGTTGGTGAAAATACCTCGTATTTACTACGCAAGTCATCGCCATTTAACTTACGGTTGATCATTTCAAGTTGCTGTTCCATAGCAAGTATATTATCATACAAATTTATTGGCAGTTTTGCTGTTTCCAAAACAGCTTTTTTGTAAAAAGGAATTTTCGCTTTCAGTTCACTCCGGTATGAATTGGCTCCTGAAACAGCACGGAACAATTCGTTTAATTTCTTATTGAACTCTTTCAGAGATAATTTATCGGCATCAGACAAGGATTCATTATTAATTGTAACACAATTAAAAGGCTGAGGTGGAACCAGATCTGTGAATTTCCCTTCTTCAAATTTACTGAGTGCAATTTTGTACTTTCCCGGTGTAACCATGTACCCTGAGTTTTCACTATCCCATATTGAACTGTTTTCATTACTGTTTAATCTGACGGGTTCTGCGGAAGGATAACGTAAATCCCATACAAACCTGGAAACACCTTTACTGATATTTTTTCTGATCTTTCTCACTTCGTTATTTTCTTCATCGGTAATTGTAAAAATGAGAAAAGATTCGGGTTCTGCATTTTCCTTTCTCAACGAATCTATTACCGGCATATCAAAATCTTCCCCCCGTTTTTGTTTTTCCTTTTCTGCATCTCTTCTTCTTTCAGATAGTTTTTTATGATCTTCTTTTATATAGTAGTCAAAAGTTGCTCCCGGTTCCGGGTTAGGTGCCGTAAAATAACTGTCTCCCTGAAAGCCTTTATCACCATCACCCAACGGTGTTGCCTCTATAAACATCAAGGCATCTTTAATGGGAAAAATTACAGCAGGCTTTTTTAAGTTTTCTTTACTCATATTTCTCAATGCGCTGTAATTATCTAAGATATAGATCCCCCTTCCAAATGTAGAGACAACCAGATCATTTTCCCTTCGTTGAATTTCTATGTCGGTAATCTGAGTGGGAGGTATACCCGATCTTAACTGAATCCATTCTTTTCCTCCTTCATTAGAAAAATATACGCCATACTGTGTACCAACAAATAACAGATTAGGGTCAACATGGTCTTCAGCAAATGAGTAGGTACTCCCTTTTTCCGGCAGGTTATTATTGATTGAGGTCCATGTTTTTCCTCCATCAGAAGTTTTGTATAAGAATGGTTTATAATTACCGCCTTTGAAATTTTCAAATGCTGCATATGCTGCTTTCTTATTATGTGCCGATAGTACAATGCTGCTTGTTCTTGCATATTCAGGTAAGCCGGGAATTATTCCCGACCTTGTCCAGTTTTTTCCGGCATCAGTTGTATAAAATATCAACCCGTCGCCGGAGCCTGCAAATAAAATATTTTCATCTATGGGAGATTCGGCAATTGAAGTTATTTGAGCCAGGGAGCTTTTTGAAGCAAGCTCATCTATGCTCCAAACCCTGTTCATCAGTTTTTGCATTTTTCCTGGCACTCCTCTTGTGAGATCCGGGCTAATTTCCTGCCAGGAATAACCCTGATCGTTTGTGCGGAATAATTTATTGGATCCGAAATAAAGTCTTTTGTTATCATGTTTGGAAATAAGCAAAGGCGAACTCCAGTCGAACCGGTATGCAGTATCAATCAGCTCTACGGGTTTGATCATTAAATCTTCGCCTGTTCGTTTATCAAACCTTGACAGGCCTCCAAATTGCGATTGCGCATAAACGTAGTTACCATCTTTCCAGTCAACCTGTGATTCAAACCCGTCACCTCCTTTCGTAATAAACCAATCGCTATTTGCTATGCCGGATCTGTTTCTTGTTCTTGATGGGCCGCCAAAACTATAGTTATCCTGTGTGCCTGCATACAAATTATAAAAAGGGAAACTATTATCTGTGGTAACTTTATACACTTCTACAATCGGCAGATTTGCCTTAAAATCCCATGCCTTGGCACCGTCCCATGACTCATAAACACCGCCATCGCAACCAGATAATAAGTGGTCGGTATTGTCAGGATCTATCCAAAGAAAATGGTTATCAACATGTTTGTTTTTTTCACCAAGATTTCGCCATGTTTTCCCGGCATCATCTGAAACCTTATTATACACATCCATGCTGTATACCTTGTTTACATTTTTAGGATCGCAAAATATTTTTTGCATATAAAAAGGAAAAGCAGAATTATAACTGCTTTGTTTTGTCCAGCTAGCTCCGCGATCGGTACTTCGATAAAATCCATCACCTTCTTTTGCTTCAACCATTACAAAAAGAATGTCTGCATTTACAGGGGAAATTGCCATTCCCATCCTACCAACATCCTCTGAGGGTAAGCCTTTCATTATTTTTTGCCAATTAGCTCCACTGTCAACTGATTTATAAATGGCGCTTTCCGAACCTCCGCTAATTCCTGTATATAAATTTCGCTGACGCTGGTGAGCAACAGCATAAAAGGTTGTGGAATTTCGCGGATCCATATGCAATTCATAACAGCCCGTATAATCACTGATGTTTAATACTTTCCGCCAGGTATTGCCGGCATTGATGGATTTATAAACCCCTCTTTCCCCGCCTTCATTACGCAAAGAACCATACGCAGCAACATATACAGTATTTGAATTATTTGGGTCGATAATAATATCACCGATATGCTCTGAATTTTTTAGTCCCATATTCTTCCAGCTTTTTCCCCCGTCTTCACTTTTATAAACACCATCTCCGGGAATAACATTATTCTGATTATTATTCTCCCCCGTGCCCACCCATATCACATTGCTGTTATTGGGGTCCATTTTTACCGTTCCAATGGAATAAGAATTCTGTCCATCAAAAACAGGGGAAAATGTTATCCCGTTATTACTTGTTTTCCATAAAGAACCATGCCCAGATGCCACAAAATACTCTGCTTTATTTTGCGGGTTTACTGCAATACTAACAACCCGGCCACTGGTAAGCGCCGGACCAATGCTTCTGAATTTTAATCCTGAAAGAGAAAGGTTCTTTAATGAATCTGACGCAGCCGGCTTCCGGTCCTGCGCATTTGTTAACCATGAAAATAAAATACAGACAAAAACCGTTATATATTTTTTGAAATGCATTTGAAGGGGTTTTTTAAAATTGTACAGAAAAATTATGTGATAATCCTACTCTAAATTATCATTTACGTATTAATTTATTCAAAAATGTTTTTTTGTAATAAAAACCCCGGACAGAGAGATCATCACAATCAAAAATGAATAATGATTTGATTTCCTTAACTTAAAAATAATTAATTTCAATTGAGTTTCGTTCAATGCTAGATATGACTAAAACAATCCTTTCATTTATTCTACTTACCGTTTCTTTCTTTTTTTCCTGTACAGTAAGTAAAAATTATTCTCCTTTAAAAAAATACCCCAAAAATATTCTCCAACAGGATTATGTATTATTAAAAAATATTTTAGAGGCTAAGCATCCGTCTTTATACTGGTATACAGAAAAAGACAGTATGGATTATTATTTTACAAAATATAACAATGCAATTAAGGATAGTATGACGGAACAACAATTCGCCTGGCAGATCCTTGCTCCGCTGATTGAAAAAATTCGCTGTGGACATACCAGTGTTGGCATGAGTAAGGCATATATTAAAAAAGTAAACAATAAACGATATCCTTCTTTTCCATTATTTGTAAAAGTATGGGATGATACAATGGTGGTAACATATAACCTGAACAAGAAAGACAGTATTTTTAAAAGAGGCACTTTGATAACTGCCATAAATGGGATATCCAATCGTACATTAATAGAAAAAATGTTTGGATATCTATCCGAAGACGGGTATGCAAATAATAACAACTATATCCGGTTAAGTGCAAATTTTCCCTATTACCATCGGAATATTTATGGAACGGAACCTGTTTATAATATAAGTTACATTGATCGGTGGGGAAATGAAAAAACAGACAGTGTTCCTGTATATATTACTCCCAAAGACTCTATCCTCCGGGACAGTATGACCAAAGTAGAACGAAAAAACTTACCCAAAGAGAAAAAAATTCTCTTGTACCGATCTCTGCAAATTGACAGCAGCAAAAAATTTGCTGTGATGAATCTAAATACTTTCAGTAAAGGTAAGTTGAGGAGATTTTTCAGAAAATCGTTTAAATATCTACGCAAAGAAAATATCAATAACCTGGTGCTAGATATTCGCAGTAATGGCGGAGGAAATGTTAGTTCATCTACTTTGCTAACTAAATATATATCCCGAAAACCATTTAAGATAGCTGATACATTATTTACAAAATCCAGGTCACTTAGGCCATATTCAAAATATATAAAAGGGAAGTTTTTCAATAATGTAGAAATGTTTTTTATAGCTTCCAGAAGAAAAGACGGATTGTATCATATAAAAAGCATGGAACATAAATTACACAATCCAAAAAAGAAAAATCATTATAACGGTGAGGTATATGTGCTTACAAACGGGCCTACTTTTTCAGCATCCACTTTATTTTGCAATGCCATTAAAGGGCAACCGGGCATTCAATTACTTGGTGAAGAAACCGGTGGGGGCTGGTATGGAAACAATGGTATTATGATTCCCGATATCACTTTACCCCATACACATGTACGGGTGAGGCTTCCATTATTCAGACTGGTACAATACAATCATATTGACAAAAAAGGAACCGGGGTTATGCCTGATATTTATGTACCTCCAAATTATGCTGCATTACTAAAAGGCGTAGATAAAAAAATGCAGGTAGTAAAAGAACTTATCTATATGAAATATAATTCAGGGGGTTCATCAGGAATTGATCACAAACCCATCTCCGTCTTTTAAAAAAGGGAACTTGGCACGAACCTCATCCAATCTTTCTTTCTGCAAAGTTATGGTGAAGATGTCTGGTTCATCGGCCATGTGATAAAGGACCTCACCCAACGGATCTATGACCAGGCTATTGCCGCTGTAATAAATTTCATTGCCATCTCTTCCCACCCTATTGACTCCAATTACATAACATTGATTTTCGATAGCCCTGGCACATAACAACGTTTTCCATGCATGGCTTCGTCGTTCGGGCCAGTTAGCAACATAAACCAGTATATCATATTCATACTCTTCCTTCTCGCTTTTTGCAAAAGATTGTCGTGCCCAAACAGGAAACCGCAGATCATAACAAACTTGCATATTTAATTTCCAGCCCTTTACAGAAGTGATCAACCTTGTATTTCCGGAGCTGTATTCCTTATCCTCTCCCGAATATCCAAAAAGGTGCCTTTTATCATAATAACCCAAATCACCGTTTGGCATCACCCAGATTAGCCGGTTAAAATATTTATTCCCTTCCTCAATAATAAGACTGCCGGTAAGGATAACCCTATTTTCTGCACTTACTCTTTTCATCCATTCCAATGCTGGCCCTTTCATAGTTTCAGCAAGTATTTTTGCATTCATACTATAACCTGTGTTAAACATTTCCGGCAGAATAACCAGCTCTGTTTTTTGAAAAAGCATATTGACCTTATCTTCCAGCATCCGCAGGTTTGCTGTTTTATTTTCCCAATGCAGGTCGGTTTGTATAGTACTTATTGTAAGTGTTGACATGCAAAACTTTTTGTAAATGATTGATTGTTATACAAAAATAGAGAATGCAATCTGTCTGTCCAATTCCTAATATGGTCCTTCCGGTATTCTATTGTAGATATAAAGCCACAATAAAATAATATGTGCAACCCATTTTTCAATTGAAATAATATCTATATTTAGTCATGTAATTCTATTCTGATATTTATCTTAAAACCCCCATTTATGCAAACCAAAAAACTGCTGTTGGCTTTTTTAGCCTTTAGTGTATTCTTTGCTTCCTGCAGGAAAGAATCCATTCTAACCGAAGAATCAACACAACCAATTGTTTCTCCCGTTTTTACTTCTATTGCAAAATCAGCAACCAATTTTCCGGAGCTTTTTGAAACCGGATCCAAAACTGCTTATGCAGCTGCGAATGTTACTCTTAGTTCAGGGTCATGGAATTTTACAGATGCCTTGCTGGGCACATCTTCCAGTGACCGCAAGAATGGCACCAAGTCTGTACGTATGCAAAACAGCGGAACCATTACCATGAATTTTGATGTAACAGACGGCGCTTCCTCCGTATCGCTTTATTATGGTAAATACGGCACGGATGCCAACAGCACATTTGAATTATGGGCTTCGGTGAATGCTGGCAGCAGTTGGACGCAGGTAGGCAGTACCGTTACCGCAGCATCAACAACTCTTACACTAACAACGTTTAACTGTTCCTATTCAGGAAATGTCCGTTTTCAGGTTAAAAAAACCAGTGGCGGAAGATTAAATATTGATGACCTGGACATCCAGGACAATTCCGGTTCTCCAACACAAAACGATAATATGGCCATGGGCAATCCAAGTGCCGCAGTGGCCAATAGTGGTTTTCCAAATAATTATCTAATGGCCAAGGCTCAATACACACTGGCATATAATAATTCAAAAGGCTCTGCAAACTGGGTAAGCTGGCATTTAAGCACCGCATGGAAAGGACCTGCTCCGAGATGTGATTGTTTTACACAAGACAATACACTGCCAACAGGTTTTTATAAAGCAAGTACTTCTAATTATACAAACACCGGATTCGACAGGGGGCATATGTGTCCTTCTGATGACCGCGACCTCAACAGTACAGATAACGCTGCAACCTTTGTGATGACCAACATCATGCCTCAGGCGCCAAATCTAAACCAGGTAACCTGGGTTGCGCTTGAAAATTATTGCCGTACACTAATGAATGCAGGAAACGAATTGTATATCATTTCGGGAGGTTATGGATCGGGAGGAACCGGAAGTCTCGGCGGTACAACCTATACAATTGCAAGCGGAAAAATTACGGTTCCTTCCAATTGCTGGAAGGTTGTAGTTGTTTTGCCTGTAGGTTCCAATGATGTTGGTCGTGTATCCACTTCTACCAGAGTAATTGCTGTTAATATGCCCAATATCCAAACCGTAAACAGCCAGACCTGGGGAAACTACCGTGTTTCTGTAGACGCACTGGAATCAATTTTGGGTTATGATTTTCTTTCCAATGTCCCAACCAACATACAAGCTGCCATTGAAGCAAATGCTGATAGCGGACCCACGCAATAAATAATAATTTGAAAATAAAAAAGCTGTTAGTCATTTGCTAACAGCTTTTTATTTTATTGATCTTTTTACAGTGCAGTTTTAAAACCTGTTTCTGGTATCGCTGAACAAATTATGTTTCTATAGAAGTTGTTTTCAATACAAATACATCTCCTTCTTTATGAACGATAACAATGTAAATACCCACCTGGATCTTTCCGCTTCTCCAAACCGTAACATTGCCGGAATCGGCTAAAAGGAATGACTGCAGTTCTTTATACCTTTCCGCATCCTTCATCATTACTCCATCTCCACTCATTTCCAATATGCGTATTGTCTTGTTAAAAAAATCTGTTGATGCCATGCTTTCCGCTGGCCCGGAACCGGGATTTGATTTATCAACAATTGATCTTATCTCTGCCGGCGTCTTTTTACCCCAATCAAGTATTTCAAAAGGGTAATCAGATTCGCTGCTGTACAGCAAACCATCAGTCAATTCATTCAATGATTTTTTAAATTTTTGAACCTCCATGTGATATAAATTAAATGAAACGGTAACAATATACAGAACAAACAA
>JBBKWV010000296.1:0-8826 GCA_037969135.1 Ferruginibacter sp. | reverse complement strand
GCCTAAATTGATTCTATCAAATATTCTCTGAACAATTAAATTGAGATAATTATTAAATTAAAATTAGCTTTTATGAAACAAAAACTTGTATTGTTATTTTCTTTGGTGCTAATAGCTTCTGGCTTATTTGCACAAACGAATATGAACAAATCTTCTGACACAAAAAAGGGGAAATCATTTGGTATTCACTTTGTTGCGGCAGATTTTTTAACACCTCAGTCCTGGAAAAACAGTAGTTCTCCAAGAAACTCAACCGGTATCCGCTCAATGGATTTTGGTTTTTCAGCTTCTTACTGGAAGGGTTTGACATCTCGTATTGACTTTTCTGCAAAATTAAATACCATTCTTCATGATTATAAATCAGTGGATAGAAATGAAGCAACTACTGATACAGAAGTTGGTATAGAACTGGAACCATCTTTAAATGTGCGTGCACTAAAAGATAACAATATGCTTTCTCCATTCTTATCCGTTGGTTTAGGTGGTGGTTATTATACTGGTAAATTTGGTGCTTATGTTCCAGCAGGTGTTGGAATGCAGGTTAATTTTAACAGCATCACTTATCTAATGGTTCAGGCTCAATATCGCTGGTCTCTGACTACTGATGTTGCAAAAGATAATATTTTGTATTCTATCGGATTGGTACAAAATTTTGGTCCCGTTAAACCAAAAGTTGTTCCTCCTCCACCACCGCCACCAGTTTTAGATCGTGATGGTGATGGTATTAATGATGTGGATGACAAATGCCCTGACACAAAAGGTCTTGCTGCTTTACAGGGTTGTCCTGATAGAGATGGCGACGGAATCGCTGATGGCGATGATGCATGTCCTGATGTTGCTGGTGTTGCTAAATACAAAGGTTGCCCCGTACCTGATACAGATGGCGATGGTATCAATGACGAACAGGATAAATGCCCGAATGTAAAAGGTGTTGCCCGTTATCAGGGATGTCCGATTCCGGATACTGATGGAGATGGTGTGAATGATGAAGAAGATAAGTGTCCTAAGCGTGCAGGTCCTGCAAGCAACCAGGGTTGCCCGGAAATTACCAAAGAAGTAATTGAAAAAGTAAACTTTGCCGCAAAAAATGTATTCTTCGCATCAGGTAGCTTTAAATTATTGCCAAAATCATTCAAATCATTGGATGAGGTTGCTACTATCTTAAAAGCTGATGATCTGTTGAAAATTCAGATTGACGGACATACTGATAGCCAGGGTGATGATGCTAAAAATCAAACTTTATCTGATAATCGTGCGAAAGCTGTTATGGATTATTTATTAAGCAAAGGAGTTGCTTCTTCTTCAATCAATTCAACTGGTTATGGAGAAACTAAACCATTGGAAGATAATAAAACTGCTGCTGGTCGTGCAAAGAACAGAAGAGTAGAGATGACAGTTAGAAATTTCTAATTATCTGAACATATTAATAAAGGACCCCGGGATTATTTCCGGGGTTTTTTTATGGATGATTTTTTGAATGGAGAAAGGTTGAATGATGAATAAGGAATGGTGAACAAGGAATGATGAATGATGAACAAGGAAGGTTGAACAAGGAATGGTGAATGAGGAAGGTTGAATGATGAACAAGGAACAGAGAATGAGGAACAAGGAATTTCGAATGCAGAAGTTGAATTGTGGTTCGTTCTTTTTCGATATTCTTATCCCTCGTTCAGGAAATAGAATTTCAGTTCAAATTTACAGTATCAATAAATGAGGTTTCATTGGTATAATCCTTTATCTCATTATACAAAGTATCTCTTTCAATTGGCTGCCTTTTTACCTGCTTGATCAATCTTACAAGTTCTTCCGTAGACATTGCCGGTGTTTGTTCCTCACTGCCTGCCATTGAATAAATTTTTGTGGAATCATCAATAGTGCCATCAATATCATTTACTCCGAATGATAAGGAAAGTTGGGCATTTTGCCTTCCCAGCATGGGCCAGTAAGCTTTCAGATGCGGGAAGTTGTCCAGATAGATCCTGGCGATGGCATACAGGCGCATATCTTCAATGATCACAGATTCAGGAATATTACTCATGTCATTGTTTTCATTCCGGAATTTCAGAGGTATGAAAGTATTAAATCCTTTCGTTTTATCCTGCAGGTTTCGAAGTTTACTCATATGATCTATCCGGTGTTCATATTTTTCAATATGACCGTAAAGCATGGTTGCATTGCTGTGCATACCCAATTGATGGGCTGTTTCATGTATTTTTAACCAACCTTCGCCGGTTACCTTATCGGCACAGATCTGCTCTCTGATCTCCGGGTGAAAAATTTCTGCTCCGCCGCCGGGCAATGATTGCAATCCGGCTTCCTTTAGTTTTTTCATTCCTTCCTCTACAGTCAGTTTTGCTTTTCTGAACATATAATCAAGCTCAACTGCGGTAAATCCCTTGACATGCAGATCGGGTCTGTGTGCGTGGATCTTTTGAATAAGTTCTATAAAATATTCAAGATTCATTTTGGGATGTACACCTCCAACAATATGTACTTCGGTAATGGGTTTTCCATCATAGGTTTTTACGATATCAAGCATTTGGTCTATGCTGAGTTCCCAACCCTCTTCTTTATTAGCGTACAGGCGTGAGTAAGAACAGAATTTGCAACTGAACACACATACATTGGTTGGTTCAATGTGAAAATTCCGGTTGAAATACGTTTTATTTCCATGATTTTTTTCCCGGATAAAATTTGCCAGAACACCTACAAAAGCAAGACTGCCGCTGTTGAAAAGAATCAGGCATTCCTCGTCACTGATACGGTTGCCCGATTTCACTTTTTCAGCGATGGTCTTTAATGCTGAATCTCCCGTTGTTTGAATCAGGATATCGATATTTTCCGGCATAATCATATTTTTTGCAAAGTTATTAAGGTTCATCGGTTAATTAATAAAAATCCGGTATCGGCAGAAACAAAAAAAACCTCCAAGTTTGTCTGTATTTCTTTATAAATGGTATCTTTCGTTTTAAAATTACGGCAGCCAGCTTTCTGATTATGATCAATTGGAAAAACCAGCCCTGAACCAATTATTTTCTTTTATATAAACAAAACTATATGAGTATTAAGTTTCGGCTCACTTTGATGAGTTTTTTGCAGTTCTTTGTCTGGGGTGCTTGGTTAATCACCATTGGTACTTATTGTTTCAATGCAAAAGGGTGGACCGGAGCCCAGTTTGGAGCCATTTTTTCCACGTTGGCATTGTCCTCCCTTTTTATGCCGGCACTTACAGGAATCATTGCAGATAAATGGATCAATGCAGAAAGGCTTTATGGTATCCTGCATATATTATACGGGTTGGTTTTGTTTTATGTTCCGATGGTTGATGATCCGGAGACTTTGTATTATGTAATATTTGCAGCCATGATCTTTTACATGCCCACCATCTCTTTATCCAATTCCATAGCCTATCATATCTTAATCAATAACAAGTTTGATGTGGTAAAAGTTTTCCCACCCATTCGTGTTTGGGGAACGATTGGGTTTATAGTAGCCATGTGGACTACCAACCTTACAGGCAGTAAAGCAAATGCAAACCAGTTTCTGATCGCCGCAGTATTTGCCATTTTATTGGGGATTTATTCATTTACGTTGCCAAAATGCCCTCCACAAAAAACAATTTCTAAAAACGCTTCCTTTATTGAACAACTGGGCTTAAACGCATTTAAACTTTTTGGTAATTATAAAATGGCCTTGTTCTTTATTTTTTCCATGTTCCTGGGTGCTGCACTGCAATTAACCAATATGTACGGTGATTCCTATTTAGATGATTTTAAAAATATACCTCAATATGCTGATTCGCTGGTGGTAAAATATTCTACCATCATCATGTCCATTTCACAGATTTCTGAAACAGTATTCATACTCACGATACCTTTTTTCCTGAAAAGATTTGGTATAAAGAAAGTGATGTTATTTTCAATGTTAGCATGGGTATTGCGTTTCGGCCTGTTTGCTTATGGCAATCCGGATCCTTATGATGGATTGTGGATGATCATTCTTTCCTGCATTGTGTATGGAATGGCTTTTGATTTCTTTAATATTTCAGGCTCCCTGTTTGTTGAAACAACGACTGATCCGAAAATAAGATCAAGTGCACAGGGATTATTTATGATGATGACAAATGGAGTAGGAGCTTATCTGGGAAGTGTGATCAGCGGATTTTTAATTGATAATTATTTTATCCAAAACGGGGCAAAAAACTGGCATGATATCTGGCTGACTTTTGCTCTTTACTCTCTTGTTATTGCGATCTTATTTTTAATTTTCTTTAAACACAAGCACGATCCAAAAGCAATTGAAAAAGTACAGCACTAGTTGCAGTTATCTTGTTAATAAATTATTGTCCATAAATAGTGAAGTCGAAATAATTTTATTCAGTTATGAAACAGCATTGTATTAAAGTCTTCTTATTATTGTACTTTATTTTATTTTTTATTGAAGGCAAATCTCAAACGCTCCTGAGTGAAAGTTTTGAAGGGAGTTTTCCTCCATCCGGATGGACACTGACCAATGTGGGCGGCAGGCCATGGACACAGAATTCCATATATGCAATTAATGGAACAAAATGTATGGAATGCGTGAATGCAGTTGGAGACAATTCTAATTCAAATGCATGGGCATTTACTCCAGCATTAAGTCTTTCTACCAACACTTTTTATAGTGTGTCTTATTTCTACCAGGCAAGTTACAGTCAGGCGGGAAACAGAATGAAAGTTACAATGGGAAATTCGGCTTCAATTGCCGGTCAGTCTACCTTGATCCATGATTACAATAATGTAAGTATCGGTTCTTTTGTACAAGGAATCGATACGATCTCTGTTACGGCAAATGGTACTTACTATTTTGCATTTAATTGTTATAATGTAATGTTCGGTGGTTCCGGGCTTCGGGTAGATAGTGTGGTAATAAAGCAACTGGTTCCATCAGCATGTACCGGTGTTCCCTTTGTAGGTACAGCTTCTTCTGTTCAGATAGCTGCATCAGGCAGTGTATTCCCCCTGAACTTATCGGGCAATTATTCTATCTATACCGGTATACAGTTTCAATGGCAATCTTCATTGCAGGGAGCAAATAATTATCAGAATATACCGGGTGCAGTTGCACAAAATGCTTCTACTTCCCAAACGGCGGCCAGGGATTACCGTTGTGTCATTTCCTGTGCAAATGGAGGGACATCTGTTAATACAAATTCCATTACAGTTAACCTTCCCAACTCGGGCTCGATGTTTCGGGTAAAGTTTAATCCCGGATCGGATATCAACAAAATGATCTATGGGATGTCTTTCTTAAACCCATCCACCGGTTTTGTAGCCTTTGCTGATGCAGTAGGATATACACAAGACAGCGGACAAAGTTATATCCGGCGTACTCCAACAACCGGAAATACCAATTACAACAGTTACCCCGTAAACCTGACATTTGGATTTTCTTTAAAAGGAGTGCATGCATTTTCAACAGATTCCTTATTGATCTATGGCGACTATGGTGCGGAGCCTGCGATTCTTTTTTCAGCCAACCAGGGCATCAACTGGAAAGTTATTTTTCATCAGCCCTTTAGTTTAAATCCTGATATTGGAAATAGTTTTTTTGATATGAAATTTTCAACAGGCAGCAATGGGATTGCGATCAATCAAAAATATATCGTTGAAACTGCTGACAAAGGGCAAAACTGGACAGTAACTTTACAGATTCCCTCATATCGTACCAGTAAATTTTCCAAAATAAGTATACCAACCACCGCAAATGCTTTTGCCATTGCCGGCAATTATTTATACCGGAAATCAGGCAGCAGCTGGCAGGAATTATTATATCCCCTGAATCCAAACGGAGTATTGAGTTACAATACTCTTTCCTTTACTTCTGCCAGCAAAGGGTATTTTACCAATGATGAGAACGGAGCCGTTTATAAAACCAACGATGGAGGCAATACATGGGCCCCGGTCAATGATACTCTATTGAATCCGGTTTGGGCCTCAGACATGGTTTTCCTGAATGACAGCATCGGATACATCGCATCTAAGCTTAATTATAATGTGTTGAAAACGACTGATTACGGGGTAACCTGGGAATTGTGTAAAAGAAACAGCAGTTTTCAAACGGCTAATTATGAAATGAAGCGGTTGTTCTTCCTGAACAATCTAACTGCCTGGGCCGGGGGCAGGGGCGAGTACCTGATGATCACGACTTCCGCTGGCAACCCTACCATTCCAAAATCATTATTTAAAATAGACACAACCAATCTTACACCTACGGGCAATGTTGACCTTATCAGTTTATCCAAACCTTATTATCAGCACAGTTGGTATAAGAATGGCATTTTGATCAGTACTTCGGTAAATGCAAGCTATGTGCATGATATTTTAGTGCCAAGGGATACCATCAGGTTAATAGTGAATAATGGAACCGATAGCGACAGCTTGGTTCTTTACCAGGATTTTCCTATCCCGGTTTTCCCCGCACCGGTAATCAGTTCCTTTAACCCAACTGCAGGTATCAATGGCACAACGGTAACGATTACCGGAAGCAATTTTTATTATACCAGTGTAGTTAGCTTTGGTGGAATTCCGGCATTGTCATTTGTGGTTAATTCAGCCAATAGTATTTCAGCAGTTGTAGGCGCTGGCACAAGTGGCCAGGTAAAAGTGGTCACTTTTAGCGGAAAAGACAGTCTGAGCGGATTTGTTCACAACGGGCCTCCAGCTATTCTTTCCTTTTATCCCAATACCGGTGGCCCGGGTACACCCATTTCTATTTATGGTTTGAATTTTACAAATCTCTTTGCAGTTAGCTTTGGAGGAACAGCGGCATTGTCGTACCAGGTCGTTTCTCCAACTTTGATAAGAGCTTTCGTGGCAAATGGCAACAGTGGAAATGTTTCCCTCACTACCAACAATGGAACTGCAAATGCAAACGGATTTACATTTATTCCCAGGCCAACCATTGTATCGTTTTCACCAAGATCAGGGCCTATTGGAACAACCGTTACCATCACCGGAACCAATTTCAGTACACAAACAGACAGCAATTTTGTTTTTTTCGGAGCGGTTAAAGCCACTGTCTTGAGTGCAACAACAGGATCTTTGAATGTAAAAGTTCCATTGGGAACTTCTTATGCTCCTTTAACTGTTACTACCAATGGACTTACAGCATTCAGCAATGATCCATTCACTGTAACCTTCACTGGTGGCGGTACGGCATTTTTGTCTGGTTCTTTTGCCGACAGGGTGGAATATCCTGCACAATATAGTCCATGGAATGTTAGATTGAAAGACCTGGATGGGAATGGAAAACCGGAATTACTATCAGGAAATGAAGACGGCTATGTATCAACATATAAAAACAACAGCAGTATCGGAACGCTTTTATTTGCTCCCCATACTAATTATCAAACCGGAGGAGCTGCCTATAATTTGGCTACAGCTGACTTAAACGGTGATGGTAAACCAGATGTAGTATCCGCAAATAACACAGGAGGGAATGCTTCTATATTAAGGAATTCCAGTTCACTCAATAATATTTCATTTGCAGATAAGATAAACCTGGCTGTTGGTCACCAGGCAAGAAGTGCTGTAATAGCTGACTTTAATTTAGACGGGAAACCGGATATTGCCATATCAAATCATGATGCAAATATTGGAGATTATTACATGGTTTCAATGTACAGGAACACAGGTTATAAAGATACCATATCCTTTGATGCCAAGATTGATATCCCAAGTGCCGGGGTTTTCATCAGTGCTGCAGATTTTGACGGGGATGGCAAAACAGATATTGTAACAAATACCATCGCCTTTTTGAAAAACAACTCTACCCTTGGCAATTTCTCTTTTAACCTGATCGAAAGTTTTTCTGATGGTGATTATGGACAAATAACCGTTGGAGATATCAACGGAGATAACAAGCCTGATGTAGTGGCCACAAAAAATTCTTCCAATTATGTAGCCATATTTATCAATAACAGTACAGTGGGAACGATCTCTTTTTTACCAAAAATAAGCCTGGTCGTTGGGAATTTACCTTACGGGATTGCTTTAACAGACCTTGATGGTGACGGTAAAATAGATATAGCGGTTATAACCAATAATACCAATACGATCAATGGTGAAAGAACTCTGGTACTTAAAAACAACACGGTTTCGGGGTTGGTTTCCTTTGCATCAGCAGTGGAGTATTATACACCCGGAGCAAAAGCCACCAATGATATCGTCGACTTGGATATGGATGGAAAACCGGATATTGCCTATGTTTCGGGTTTTGGTTATGTTTCAATCCTGCGTAATAAAGTAGGAGAGAATACCAATTTGTGCCCGGGTGGGAATGCCAGTTTGAGTTCCAATATAAGTGGAGCCAGTTACCAATGGCAACTGAGTACCAATAATACAACCTTCAACAATATCAGCAACAATGCCAATTACAATAATGTAAATACCAATTTGCTGAGCCTGACAAATATTCCTTCCGGATGGTATGGATATCAATACAGGTGTTTGGTAGATGGGAATTATAGCGAAAAGTTCACTATAGGTTTTTCAAATACATGGACGGGGGCTGTAAACAATGTTTGGGAAAACCCGGCTAACTGGAGTTGTGGAACTGTTCCGGACAGCAATACCGATGTGAAAATATTATCGGGTACCATTGTTATCAGTTCAAATGCAGTTATCAGAAGTTTGCAAATAAATCCAACTGTTGTGTTCACAGTAAATACTGGTTATAATTTGACCATTACTCATTGATCAAATGCAGACATGAAACAATAAAAAAAGCCTTCCTTTTTACAGGAAGGCTTTTTTGGGAGCAGTATTGTATATATTATATATGTGC
>JBBKWV010000295.1:0-8461 GCA_037969135.1 Ferruginibacter sp. | reverse complement strand
AATTTGCACTTATGATTAAAATCATGATTTTATTTACTTATGCCTTTTAAATAAAAACTGATCTCTGTTTCTATATTGGTCATATCCACCATTACCGGCTTTTTCTTACCATCATAAATAAACAAGCCATAAACATCCTTTTTGGTATTAAGGTCAATACATACCCTGGAATTATCTAACGGTTGAAAACAGATAAACCGGTAATTCTTCGACTCTATAATTCCAAATTTGGGCCAGTTCTTTCTAATAACCATTCTTGCATTTCGCATCTGATAAAAATATTCATGCATGTTTCCATCAAAAACCATGGAATCTGTTTGTGTTTTTATTTTCTTTAATTGGACAGAATCGGGATGATAAAAAACTGCTGCTGGCATAGTAATGTTCAAAGTGTCATGGAAAGTAGCGGGTGCTTTTATATTAACTTTTATCCCTGATGATCTATCCTCTTTTTTATCGGATCTGTAATTCTTACAGGAAATAAAAAAACAGGAAATAAAAATCAATAAAATACTCAGTCTGAACATGTTTTAATTCAATTAATAATTATTCTCAAATAAAAATTATCATCAATGACTTAATTACTTAAAAAATCAATGAACCCTGTATAAGTATCAGGGTTCATTGATTTAAAACTACACTAGCATTCATTCATTCCATTTACCAGATCAATAGTTCCACAATCTGGTAATATTAAACCCGATAACAAATTCTCCTCCTTTTACTTTGGTTCCGTCAAAATCACTATATCCAAAAGGAGCGTTGGTATTATATAAATTGTTTTGTTGCGGGTTCAGATTGTAGTAATTGCCCACAAACAATTGAAATGAGTGACTGCTGGTATTCATCTCTACTCCAAAAGCGAAGTTGGGGTTTGGATTATTGGTCGCATGCTTGGTAAGCGGTTGATCATAATTGATCATAATTGAAGTTACATTGGTCAATTTATACCTTCCTGAAAATGCGATGGCAAAATGGTCAAACTTCATTTCTTTGAATTTCGTAGTTCCGGTACTGTCATTTTTGGTGTAATAACCGTTAACAGAATTCTGATGAGAAAGGCTTGGTGCAATCTGTACAGAAAATTTATCTGTAACTTTTCTCGCGATCAGCAATTGATGGAAAAAACTCAACCTTTGTGAACGGTATTTGAAAATACTGTTATCAGCATCTTTCCGTGTATCATAGGCCATATTGGTATAAAAACTTACACTTACCGGGTACTTATGCGGTGTTTGGGTAATGATTGCATACTTGGCATTGGCATCCCAGAGCATATTTCTTTTTGTTATTCCAATACCAACATTCAATTTATTGATGGGAGAATAACTGACTCCCATTCTGATATTGGAGGGGGCAAAAAATCCCCAAAAATCCTCATAGCCTTTTTGTACTGTACCAAACCGGTGCATGATATCCATTTCAAGAGTTCCTTTAATGGGAACCATCACTGTTTGATTGTCGATGATCCATACACTTTGAAATGTATTTTTCACCGGCTTTGCTGCAGTTTTTTTTGCAGGTGCTTCTTTCGTTTCTTCTTTGGTTTCCTGTGCCTGCACCGTTGACTGAGATAAAACCAGGCAACCGAACAAACTCAATGATAACGCAAGCAGTTGATTTGATTTAATTATGTTAAGTTTCATTTTATTATTTTTTTAAGTTCACTTAATTATTCGGAGCGCCATTTCTTATCCAGTCATATACTTTTTGTCTGTCAACAGCAGAAGGGATATACTCCTTCATTTCGCCATTTATTTTTTTATAAAAAACACTTTCTTTAGGAATTAAAATATTCACATATCCCCCGTTTACAATTGACTGATAAGATACCGCTGTTGTTAAATAGGGTTTGTGGGCTCCCGAAACATGGCAACCGGAAATGCCACATTTACTGTTAAAGATCGGAGCCAGTTCATTACTAAAACTCACTGCTTGTGGTGGTCCATCGGGATCAACGGTTGCATCAGGAAGAATTATGTCTTTATAACAGCCTGTAAAACTAATACCCATCAGCATTATGAATATGATTCCCAGATATATTGTTAGTTGTTTCATTGTACTACGTTTAATGATTACTTATTATTGAAGTTCATGTTGCACTCGATATCAATTTTATCAGATATGCTGGTGCTGGTCATGCCATAATCCCTGCAGTTAAACTGAAACTTTAATTGCAATCCAAATACATCATAGGTTCCGTTTACATTAGCTTTTGGAATATATTTCAGCTTACCAACCAATGTGGTTGTTAATGGTGCAGCCAATTTACCCTGCCATGTAAATGCAATGGTTACGATGTATTCGTTACTTAAAGGATCAAATTTCACTTCGGTTGTTTTGATCTTTGCCAGGTTGGTTACCGTTAGGTTTTGTGTTCCTGCAACTATTGCAGTAGTTCCCATTCCGGAAACATTGCAGCCCGCATCACGTCCGGGTTCTCCGGTATTGGACTGGTTGATCTGCACATAACCGTTAAAGTAAGTCCTTGCAGGATCGTTTTCGTAAAATGCCCAGGAAGTATCCGGTAATGGCTGGCCTGTAACAACATAATTGATCATTTTTGCTGCTGTTACCTCATGCATTCCAAATTGGTTGAAGCGCCCCGTTAATAATCCCGCAGCACCTACATAATTGGTTGTCCATAAAACACTGGAGTGTGATTTATCCATTTTCCATTGAGTGGTATCACCCACTGTTAAACCGGCAAGGTGAACATGGGTACCCCTTGTAATAACAACCCCTGTTGTTGCAGCTGCAGGTAGAAGGTCATTGTCATGAGTACAACTTGTAATGTACCCAATTCCACTGATAAGGATCAGGAGGATCATCATCGATTTGTTGCTAAGCAGTTTCATAATATTATTATTTTTTGTGAATGTTTATTTTTTATTGAAGCAAATATCTATCGGGAATGCTTACACTTTTATGACAATTATCAAAATGTTCCGTGACTTTAATCAAATGAATTCATGATATAAATCATATTAATATTGCCTTTCGGAATTTTATTATTTGAATAATACAAATAATAAAATTGATAATCAAAGTGCAGGATTTTCAGAAGAAATATTACTGCTTTCAGGAGAGCCCGGCTTGTTTTTGGATTTGGAAAACAGGAAATATATAAGCAGTATGATTGCAAAGGAGCCTATGTTAATTAATAAGCTTACTGAGTAAATATTCATATCATTCCTTAATACCTCTTTGTCCGTAGATAAGACAAAGTCCTTTATAATAAAGAAAATATAGACCAGACTGTGCATCAGGCTCAACCACTTTTGTCTCCCCAGAGCAGGGATCCAGAATAATATGGAAAGTATTCCCCATAACATCAGATATGGCAACTGAATGAATTCTTTTATGTGGCTGACGGAAAAATCCGGATATACATTTATTATTTGAATTCCGAGGTAACATGTTCCAACCAATGCATAGGCATATGGTAAAAGAGAAATAAAAATACCGTTTAATTTATTTTTCATTCTTTCGGTTCCTGAAATAAAAAACACGATTGCATAAATCAACGGATAACCCGAAAAAAAGGCCAGCAATTCAATTTGCTGCAGATAAGCAAAAAAATCTTCGTTCATGATTAATTATTAAAATGTATTAATCGGTTTAAGTTACTGTTGTTCTATTGCAAAGCAGTTTCAGCATCCAGCACTTCAATTGTTTTTACATAATACATATATGCTTCTTCCCTGGAAGCGCCAATACATACAATGCCCATTTTTCCAAATTGCGACAATGCACTGATCATATGAAACACTACTCCTTTTTGTGCTGTACCATCATAATGTAAACCATGAAACATAGCGATATCAATCAGATCCTGCGGTGCCAGTCCTTTGTATGCGTTATTTTGTAAGTTATCGGAAGTAAAATAATATCTAAGTTGCTTATTAGGAGTTTCGAAGATGCCGGTCTTTTCATCGTATTTCCCATTGGTTAAAAACTCCAGCATGAGATACGGATGTGTAGTACCCCCTTTGCGGAGGTTTATTTCAATGGCATAATGTTTCCACGATCCTTTTTCTTTTACAGAAATAAAATCAATACCAAACCTGCCCAATACTCCTTCATTTTTTAATTCAGTGGCAATAACAATTCCCAATGCCGCAATTTCGGCACGGTAATTTTCATCGGCCGGAAAATGAGCACCCTCAAATATTTGTCCGTTATCTCCGGTCAAAATCTGGTCATGTGTTGATATTATATCTATTTCACCTACTGGGTTTATCCTGCATTGAACTGAGGGAGACAATTTGATTTCGCCTTCAATAAATGCCTCTACGATCCCTCCCATTAAATTAAATTTCTCTAAAAATGTTGATATACTTAAGTCCTTTGCAACCGGAATGATCTCTCTATACAGGTTTTCATGAATCCATTTATACAAATCATTTTTATTTATATTTTCCGGGTACTTAATTATTGCATTCCCATCACCCGAAAAACCATCATTCAGTTTTATCACAGCTTTTTTTAAATCGGGATACATGTCTTTTAATCCGGCAACAGCATGTACTATCTCGTCGTAGGTATAGAGGTTTTCTACTCCTGCAGGCAATGGAACTCCTGTTTTTAAAAATACCCTTCTGCTCCCGCTTTTTGTACCCAGGTAGATCAATGAAGGATCACATCCATAAATTGGCAGGCCCAGTCTAACTCCCAGTGTTCGCTCAAAACCCGTTGTATTGAAACATGCTATGTGGGCCACATGATTTGCAGGAACACTTTTTTTAATGCGTTCAATTAAGCGGGGACGTTTCAATATTTTTTCTGTGAGCGGTACAAGCGAAGAATCGTAACAGCTAAGCAATGTCAACCTTTCCCTGGCATGATAACCGGTTATCCCCGGCAATAAATGCAGATAATAATCAATGATAACCGGATCAATGGGTATACTGCTTATAAATATTACATGGGTACAGGGCATTCGCAACAGCATCAGGAGGCATAATAATCTTTCCTCATAATGTAAAACGCCGCTCACCTTTCCCAGCACTTCCTGATCAAGTGTAAGGCTCGGTATTACAACAATCGTTTTTTTTGCCAGATTATCAGGAAAAAACAATTCAAACTGGTTTGTAAATCCCTGCTGTATTTTTTCAAATTGCGCCAACTCCTCCGCAGATCCGGCTTTGGGTATTCCGGAACTGCTATTCTTAAATAAAACCTGACCAGCCCCTAAAGATTGCACATTCATTTCCATTGACATAATTTATGACCTTTGCAATATGCTTTAATTTAGATTAAAGGAACCTGAGTTTCGTCATACCATATCAGGAATTATATCATCGATCTATACTACTATTTGTTTCCGCCTGTTTACCTGGTATTCAATCAGGATAAATATAAAACAATATGCATTGCAATGATTTGTTTATCATTAAATTTACCCGGTTATCGTTTTTATTAAAATGCTGGTATGAATAAACCTTTCTTACTGATTTGCTTGTTTTTATTGATAAATTGTACTTTTCTTATTGCTTCACCGGTGCATTTTTCTTTTCGGTCTGCCGGAAATATTCCTTTAACGATTAAAAGAATAACAGCTGATCATGATTCCATCGTAATTGTTCCATTTGAATACAAACAATCGGCCCTGTTTCATGCATTCACTCTTCGGGTAATGGATAGTGTGATATTGTTATTACTGAAAGACAGTTCCATCAAATTATCCATAGAAGGTTATACACACTCAGATGAAGGTAGTGAATCTATACTCTATTACCTTTCTCTCAACAGGGCATTATTTGTGAAAGATTATGTGATTGGACGGGGTGTTGACAGCAACCGGATACTTTCTGTGAAAGGGTTAAGCAATTTGAAACCTCTTTTACATGGAGTAAATAATGAGGGCATTATCCGCAATTGCCGGGCTGAGATATTACTGCATTATCCTCCTCCCCCTGTTATTCCGTTTTTCTCAGATAAGGATGAAGATGGCATTCCGGATAATGCAGATTCCTGCCCTGATGTATTTGGGAAAAAGGAACTCAATGGCTGTCCTGATAAAGAAACGATGATCATTCCATTTGAAAGCCAACAAACATCATTGAACCCATTAAGTTACCGGGCACTGGACAGCGTCATTCAAATATTAAAACAAAACCCATCTTTTACCATCACGATTACCGGTCATGCTTATAAAACGGAAGGCAACAAATCACTTTGTAAATACCTTTCAAAAGAACGAGCTTCGATTGTTAAAGATTATCTTAACTCAAGATATATTTTCCTTTCGAGAATCAATGCCCTAAATAATTATGGGGATGAGTCACCGATAAATGCAGGGAAAAATCCGGCAGAAATATTGCGCAATTCAAGAACTGAAATCCATATCATCCGGCATTAAAGATCATGCTATCATTTTACTTCGGAAATGATTTTAAACCCAATCACAAACAAATCCATATGAATAAATATAAGATCGGTGATAAATTAAATGAAGGCATTGTTTTCTTTATTGATGCATCAAATGAACATGGAATGATCGTATCGCCTCAAGACCTGACAGGAACTGCAGATTGGGACGAAGCCGTTCAGATCTGTATTGATTACAGGGCCGGTGGATTTGATGACTGGCGTTTACCAACAATTGAAGAATTGAATATGGTCTTTGAGAATAAAAATCAAATCGGGAATTTCACTTCCTTCAGCTATTGGAGCAGTACCCAGTATGCCGAACATTTTGCCTGGTTTAAGAATTTCGTAAATGGCTTACAGGATAATGATTTTAAAGACAATACCTGTTATGTGAGAGCCATCCGCAGCTTTTAAAAAGCCGGCAAATGGTTTTCAGTATCCTGCACTCTCTTTACAAATCTTTATCATTAACTTTATTGCAACCAATCCTGCATCTGCAATGTATCATAAAACAAAAAAAAAGGTTCATATACTCCTGCACCCCGAGTTGGGATTTACAAAATGGGATAAGATCATCAATGGTTTTATTATTATCCTGATCATATTGAATGTAACCGCAGTCATGCTTGAAACGGTTCCATCTATACACGAACCCCATGAAACTTTTTTCAGGATATTCGATCTGGTTTCTGTGATCATATTTACCATAGAATATATTTTAAGGGTGTGGAGCAGTAACCATGACCCACGCTATCAGGATAGTATTAAAGGCAGGATAAAATATATATTTTCCTTTGATGCATTGATCGACTTGCTGGCAATTTTACCTTTTTATATTCATGTTGTGGTCGGACTGGATTTACGGGTATTGAGAATATTAAGGTTGCTGAGATTTTTGCGCCTGTTCAAGCTTACTTCTTATATGAAGTCGGCACAAATGGTAAGAAATGTTTTTAAAACCAGGGCAAATGACCTTAAATTAAGCCTTGTTTTGATACTTTTCCTGATCGTCATTGCGTCATGCCTGGTGTATTTTGCTGAACACCTTGCACAACCAACCGTATTTTCAAGTATCCCTGCTACAATTTGGTGGGCAATCATCACTGTTACTTCGGTAGGTTATGGCGATATGATTCCCATTACAGTAATAGGTAAAATATTAACCAGCATTATATCACTTGCAGGATTGGCTGTTTTTGCTTTACCCGCAGGCATTATTACCGCCGGTTTTTTGGATGAAATGAGAAAACCTAAGATCAGGAAACAAACGTTGTGCCCGCATTGTGGCAAAGATTTGGATCATCCTGACCATAACGATAATTAAATTTTGATTTAAATTCAGTTCGTTTTTTTGTAAATCATTTATTTTTATTGGTTTTTCCTTTTCTTCCGTAACCACAGCATATTTACCAGTAAAACTAAAATAACAATCAGCAGCCCAAAAAACTCTCTGGTTTCTTCTATCCATGGCTTTTCTGCATGCATAGATTGAACAATGCTTTCAGACTGATGCTGTTGCATCCAGGACAGTACACCCGTATTATCATAAAATAAAAATGCAGCATAAAACAGGTATACTGCTATACCGATCAGGTATAAAACCCTGTTGTACTTATGTTGAATTGCTTTGAAACACAAATAAGCAGCAAAGAGATATATCGGTATCCAGATATACGGATCCGGATCGTTGTATTGTAATGCCGCAGAAATGATGAATATTACAATAAAAATGATGTTGAATATTTTCATAAAAAATGAACTTTTTTAATTATACAATAATAAAAAATAGTAGTTGAATCTGTATCTAACTCTTTTCAATGTGCAGCTAAAGTATAAATAATTCATTTAAATACAAATGCAGGAATCAGTTTAAGGAGAATATTGTTTTTTCAACCAGAACAGTAAAAGAAAATAAAACCCATCACAATTTATTTGATCCAACAAACAAACAAATACTTCTTTTACTTCCAGATTATTAAACTTATCTTGTATAATCCTTTTTAAAAACTCAGCTATCTCTAACTGCTTGATTTGGAATCCTGTTTATGGGTTTCCGCCGTTTCAATAAATTGAATCCTTATTGGAT
>JBBKWV010000294.1:0-2761 GCA_037969135.1 Ferruginibacter sp. | reverse complement strand
GCATTTAACTGAGTGTCTTCCCCAAGAAGGATAGCGCCTATTTCATCTTCATCAATATTATATGCTATACCGGATAATCCTCCCGGAAATTTCAATAGTTCTTCAAAGCCTGCACCGGGAAGACCTGAAACTTTAGCAATACCTGTTGATACACTGATGACAGCGCCAACTTCGCGGGGTGTAAAAGAAAGTTTAAAACCTTCCCTACCCTTACTCAATTGATCAAATGTACTGTCAGTCCTTTTATTTAATTCATCTACCGGCATATCATTTCTTTTCAAGTTCTGGCTGCTCTTTTTCTTTAAACGTTTCGGCAATGGTTTTTTCCAATGAATTGAGATATTCCGAAATACTCCATGCCAGTTTGTATCCTTTCGCTGTCAATTCAATTCCACTGATCTGTTCAGGTACGGTTTTAAATTTAAATTGAGTTTCTGTTTCTAATATTTCACTAACCGTCTTTTTAATTTCAGTTTGTTGTTTTTCCGGTAGTTCAAATGCGCTTCGGATAAGTACAGGCTCAGCACCGGATTTAAAAGATTCGATAAATTTTTTCTTTTCTTCATCTTTTAATTCATTCAACCGCTTGATAAAAATGTTGACCGTTTGTTCTTCCAGGCTCAGCGAAGCAAGATCTGAAAGTGTTTTTCTTGTAATGGCGAAAACTTCCTGCTGTGTTTTTTGCACAATGTCACGGCTCAGGTTTTCCTGTGCTTCTTTTGCTGCTGTTTCGAGATTAACGCTTAACTTATTCGCATCACTCCTTGCTTCATCCAGTAGCTTCTGACGTTCGGCGGCGGTTTCTGCAACAGCTTTGTCCATTAGTCCTTTCTTCTGCTGGTCGAAGGCATCATTCCTATTTTTAAAATCATCCTGTTCTTTTTGAGCTATTGCTTTCTTATCTTCTGCATCTTTCAATTGCGCCGTAATTTTTTTCTCCCTTTCATCAACAGCTTTAAGAATAGGCTTATACAAAAACCGTTTTAATAACCACACCAAGATGAGGAAATTAATTATCTGCGCTATCACCGTGAACCAGTTAATATTCATTTTGTCTGCATTATTTTGCGATGATATGATTCCAGAACGGGTTAGCGAAAATGAGGATCATCGAAACCACAAAACAGTATATCGCCGTTGACTCGATCATTGCCAAACCAACAAACAATGTCCTGGTGATGGTTGGCGCTGCATCGGGCTGTTGTGCAATAGAACTTAATGCCGCTGCTACTGCTTTTCCTTCACTTATTGCAGGAAACATTGTTCCGATTCCTGTCGCAAATCCCGCAGTAACAATTGATGCTACTGCAATAATTGTTGTACTATCCATAGTTATCCTCCTTTTGTTTTTTTGTTATTAATTTATTTTTCTTTGATTGTCTTACCTGCACTGCTCCTGCTATATATACAGTGGCAAGGATGCTAAAAATATATGCCTGCACCATACCCGTTAATAAGCCCAGCACATTCATGATTACGGGGAATATAAAAGGCGATATGGTTAATAGGATAGCGACGATCATTCCCCCGCTCATAATATTACCAAATAAGCGTACAGCTAAAGCCAGTGTCCGGGTGATTTCGCTGATAAGATTAAATGGCAACATGATCCATGTTGGCTGAATGTATGTCTTCAGGTAACCTCCAATGCCACCCTTTTCAATACCAAAAAATGGTACAGCAAGGAATACACAAATTGCAAGCGCCGTAGTAGTGGAAAGTGAACCTGTCGGCGGCTCATACCCCGGAAAAATGATAAATAGATTAGCTATGCCAATAAACAGGAATAATGTACCAATGAAACCGATATATTTTTTCGGTTGATCCAATCCAATTTCTTTAATCTGGCTACTGATAGTAGTTACAATCATTTCCAATATGCACTGCCAACGGGAAATACTGATATCTGTTTTAAGTTTCCGTGTAATTAACCTGGCCGCAATCACTATCAACAACATCAATGCCCATGTAGTAACAATGGTGAGATTAATCGTGACAAAACCATGTTGCCAGAAAATAGTTTGGTCAGGACTAAGTTTCATGATTGTCCTCCTTTTTTATGCCTGCTTGTTTTATTTCATACAATCTGGTAAAACGAATAACAATGAATCGGGCTGCAATAAAACCAATTAAACAAATAAGCAATCGTTGCCAGCTACCGGCAGCAATGAAATAAAATCCAACCAATGTAATAGCTATCCTTAAAAAGAAACTGGCGAATATCCATAAAGCAGGTATTCTGGCAGTAACTGATTTTTTGACGGTAAACCAGAGTCCGCCAAAGAATAGTATTCCTAAAACTAAACCTGCTATTAATACAAGTACACTATACAAAACTTCATTCATCATCTTGTTCTTTATTTTGATGCATCTCTTTATCTTCTCTAGTTACCCAATACCATGCTATTACAATGCCGCCAATTAAACCAGCTATCAGACAGGTTAGTGTCCAGGAAAATGATTGCGGATATTTTTTATCTAACCATATTCCTAATCCGGCTCCCAATATTGCGGGCACTGTCACTGACCAGCCTATAATTCCCATCATTCCTAAACCAAACCAAACGCTTTTCTTGTTTTCTTTTAACGCCTTCAGTTTACGCTTTTCTTTATCGCTTACTTGTTGACTAAACAAACTCTCCTTCTTTTTATCTGTAGGTTTCATTTTATACTGAATGAAATTTTTCCAGGCTGTGCATAAATCCGCTTTCCATTTTTGCCATTACTGAACGGACGTTTCTTTCACTTTCATCGAGATTCA
>JBBKWV010000293.1:0-2561 GCA_037969135.1 Ferruginibacter sp. | reverse complement strand
TCATCAATGAGCTTTTGTTTATCATATGGCTTTGCCAATGCATCCAGGAAATAATATTTAAAATACAACAGGTCGGCCATGATGGCCTGTTTACCAAACTCCGAATTGGTTAAACATTTTTCATAGTCTATTATTTCATGTGCTTTTAACTGCAGGGAAGCCAGCTGGGTAAGGCTTTTTTTGTAGAGGCTATACACTTCATCGGTAAATCCATTTTGCTCCAGCTTATCCAGTAAACAGGTGCTGCCAAAATCTTCCTGGAAATAACAGTGCTTATCCTCGCTCACATAAAACAGCTTCGGCGTGCTGAGTTGCTTTGTTGCAAATAATTCCGAAAAATAAATGAAGGTTTCGTTTTCCTTAATATTGCTTCCGTAAGTGGCAATAAAGTTTTTTTCACTGGTATGGATCCGGAAATAATGGCGGTCGCTCCCTGCCTGTTGCAGCTTATCGATACCGGTTACAGGTAGCTTACTGAATTTTTTAAATTCGGATTGGATGTCTTCGGTTAAATGCTGCATGAATGTTTTATAAGTGGTAAAAATAAAGTATTTTGGTCAGCAGCCGCAAAGCCCTGGTTTTACTTTACTGTAGACACTCCATATAGTGCTTTTCCTTGCTCATCTTTTCCTTAGCGTTTATTTAAACCGAAGCTTGGCCTTTGCAGTGTAAAATATAGTTGAACAGGTATCTGCGGGATTTTACTGCATTGCTTAAAATTCATTCTGCATATAATTTTTGATGTCCCTTTTATTAATCAGTGAAAGTATTGTAAAATTAAGCAGACATAAAAACTAAAAATTTATCCCTTCAACCTGTACTTCATAAATATCCCAATACCCAAACTTATCATCCTTTTCAAAATACACTTTCCAGTTACCGGATATTTGCAATTCATCGTTACCTGTTTGAACCTGTATAAGGTATTTTCCATCAACAATACTTTGATCTTCTTCTACCAGGCAGTTCACAACTGTAATATCCCTGATTTCAATGTGATCGTATGCATCTTTATAACTGTCAGGGATAGCTTTAAATTGTTCAATCGAAATTGGAAAATGTTCATTCAAACGCAAACGGTCTTTTCTAAAATGATGTGTCCATTCAATCGGGGCTTTCTGCAAAATATAATTTATGCACTCATGCGAGGCTGCATTTGAATTTTCAAAAACAGGATCGGGATAAAATTCATCATAAATAAAATTGGATGTTGCACCAGGAATGTTAATATCACTCATTTCATGTTCGAACAACTCCTCGGTAACAAAACGATAGAGTTCTCTCATGCTGATATTTGGGCTGCATACATCAAAATTAATATTATGCTTCCCTAAATACGTTAAGAGATTTCCCCACTCATCTTCAATTTCATTATCTAAAATTTCGGCTACTGGCTTAAACTGTGTGGGCCTGCCAATTTTATCAAATACTTTTATGTATGTCGGATTTTCAGCATGCTTTTCAAATTCCATTATGTAATTCAAAAACTGATTTTCGACATTTGCTGGTAGCTGATTTTGAGTATCCATATTCCCAAATTCGGCACCTTGCTCCAACATGAGTTTCATTTTCAGAAAATCATTTTCGGCTTTCAGGCGCTCCTGCCCGTTTAATCCGTTAAACTCTTCCGGCATAAAATTGTTTTTAGTATTCAATTTCTTCCAATTGTTCCATTACAGGCATTTCATTGTAAACCTTCCCATTCAATTCTCTACCGGCTTTCTTTTTGTTGGTACCGCCCCATTGTTTAAAGAAAAAAGCCACTTTCTTTTTTGCACATTGCTCCTGTATATCCAATACCCAATCCGGCTTCATTGGCCTTGGAGTTCTTCCACTCTCACCTCCTACAATTACCCAATCAATCTTCTTTAAATTCATTTTTGGCATAGGGCCAATCAGTGGTTCACAAGATAAAAATTTTGTTTTCGCATTTGTCTTTCGCAAATCATCAATCCTATGCATTACCCTTTCATCCTCTACAGAAACACCCATCCAGATATTATGAGACCAGGTAAGTTCCTTGTGATATTTTAATAAAATATCCGAGCGTTTGGTTAATACCTGAAAAGTATGCTGAGGACAATTATTCATGGTATGAAATACCTTTTTAATAAATTCCAGCGGTACATCTTTATGAAACATATCGCTCATGGAATTAACAAAAACAATCTTTGGCGACTTCCAGCCATAAGGCGTCAATAAAGAATCCTCATGTGTTCTCAATTTAAAACCATCCTTGTATTTATCGATGCCCATTGCCTTTAAACGGCGCGTCATTACTTCTGCATAGCAAAACTTGCAACCAGCAGAAACTTTAGTGCAACCTGTGGTTGGGTTCCAGGTCATTTCGGTCCATTCAATTGAGGATTGTGCCATAATTATTCTAGTTTAATTTGCGACAGCTTTTTAATTTTATGTAAGTCAGAGCTTACTAATTTAAAATCAAGTTTAATTTTACCTTCTTTATCTAAATCTTTTAAGATAAGATTTGCTTCTTTCATAAGAAATCCCTCATTTAAAGTGTACAAATAAATATCCTTATCACTTTTGAGTTCTTTATT
>JBBKWV010000292.1:0-3377 GCA_037969135.1 Ferruginibacter sp. | reverse complement strand
ATATTCTACATATCCCGGCGTAGGTTCAGAGCTGTAAGGGAGACCAGGCATATTTTTTTGGTTTTTGAATTAATTGTTATACAAGTTTGTATTATAAAATACCCTTGCATTGAATGATCACAGCAAGGGTATTAATAATGAATAGTAATATAATTTGATGCTGTTACAGAAAGAAAGAATCCCATGTATTCCCGTAACATTTCAGTTATGCATGGTCGCTGAAACTGACCTGGTTTTTTCTGCCATAAGCATCAAAATCGATCTCAATTTTTCCACAGGAAATGCGATCGCCCGTAGCAGCATGTATGATCACTTCTGAATGATTGCTGTTTAAGGCAATATAAGGTTGTGGCTTGAAATTTTCTGTGTGCCCGCCAATGATCATATCAAGATGGGTGGTTTTTTCTGCTAATGTGAGATCATCCGGGCTGTTTTTATTTTTATAACCAAGGCCCGAAAGGCAAACGACCACCGTACAATTCTTATCTTTTTTCAGGTAGGTTGACAAGGTCTTTATTTTATTTATAACATTTTGTTCTCCCGGCTTTGCATAGATGATACCCGTTCTGATATTCCCTTTATCGATGATCTTATAATCGCCGGATAAAAGAGAAAGGTCAAAGTTGTCATTCATACATGCATCATAAGTAATGGTGCAGGGGTTATTTTTTTTATCATGGCACGCATTTAAAAGAATGGCATTGGAATGTTGCTTTTTGATGTCTTTGATATGCATGATCAGATCATGTTCATTACTGATAGGATTACCCGAAGTGTGTAATAATACCAGTTTATTGCTGTTGGTGCCGGAAATGGCTAAAGTGGTCCTGGCAATGGATTGTAAAGGTTTTAAAACCATCATAGCTGATGTTGCTAATGCGCCATTGATTAAAAAATTCCTTCTGTTATTCATAATAATTTAATTTTTACTGAAACAGATCAGCAGTAATAAAATGAAGAGGTAATTTTTTAAATATGGAATTGGATAGAAGTAAAATGCATCCATTGAAATATGAATGACAGGATAATACTACAAAAAATATTTAATAATCAGGAGAAATATTTTCTTTATTTTTATTGCCTGTCAGAATAATTACCAACTTCTTTCAAATCTATTTTATTCTTCAAAACGATTTATCACTGATGAAAATAGGAATACTCTATCCCCGGTCAAATGTTTATCCGGGTATGATGATGGATTTCATAGATGCTGTTAAGGCATCGCTGAAACAGTGCCAGCTAACCGATAAAACCACACTGCATTCAGAAAGTATCGGTCTGGGGGGTAATGAAAAGGAGGTTTATGAAAAAACGGAAAAGTTATTGGTTCTGGAAGGCGTGGATATCCTGGTGGCCTATGTTGATCTTCGGGTACTGGACATATTAAAACCTTTATTGTATACATCCGGTAAGCTGGTATTGATCGTAAACCCCGGTGCCAATTATCCGCAGAACTGGGTACCACAGCCCAATATACTTTACCTGACCCTGCAGCATGGATTTTTATGTTGGTTAACCGGAAAGTTGGCAACACAAATGAACAAAACCAATGCCGCCATGGCAACCAGCTTTTATGATTGTGGTTACCTCCACACTGCTGCTATGGTAAAACGTTTTGTTCAATCAGGTGGAAGCATCACGTATAATTATGTGAACAACCAGCTGTATGATGATATGTTTGAAATTAAAACCTTAACCGATCATTTGTCTGTCGATCTGGAAATCGATAGTTTGCTTTGTGTATTTGATTCTATTCCAGCCTCTTTATTTTACCAGCGATTAAATAATTTTCAGAAAGAAAGTGAGCTGCATTTGTTCGTATCACCGATGATGCTGGAAAAAAAAGCATTGGAAAACACCAGGGACGGGTTCCAATTTTCCATTAACGGATACCTGCCCTGGCACGAATCTTTAGATAATAAGAACAATCAAATTTTTCAGGATGCGTATAAACAAACCACAAACAGAGAAGCAAATGTTTTTTCCTTATTGGGCTGGGAAACAGCACTGATTGCACAACAGGTTCATTTGCTGGCTCAGGAAAACTATGCCGATGGTACAGGTATTGCAGAACAGCTGGCAGAAATAAAGATCAGCAGTCCTCGGGGTGAAATGAAACTGGATAAGGATACCCATTATTTTACAGCGCCCGTTTACAAAGCCACGCTGAATAATAATTCCAGTGAAATGATCATTGAGAATATGGGCAATTCTGAAAACGACTGGGCAGATTTTACTGAACATCCATCCGAAGGAGTTAGTTCCGGCTGGACAAACACCTACCTCTGTTATTGAATCATGAGTAACTTAAAAATCATATTGTTGTGCAGTAACCGGTTTGCCATTCCTGTTATCAGGGAGATGGCATTTTTTAATTTACTGGCAGTTGTAGCCATACCGCGGCAAAATGAAGAGATGATCGAAAATGTGGAACAGGTATTAACGGGCTTTGATATCGCGATCATTGAACTGGATAAAGAAACTTTTTCACAACAGCTTCTGGAAGCCATGGAAGACAATGAGGTAAACATGGGGATTGTCAATACTTTTCCATATAAAATACCTTCATCAATATACACTGTTCCGGAAAAAGGTTTTTATAATATTCATCCCGGGCCATTACCGGCATACCGAGGCACCGATCCGGTTTTTCAGCAAATAAAGAACCAGGAGAAATATGCAGGGGTAAGCATTCATAAAATGGATGAAGGTATTGATACCGGCCCGGTTGTGATCTGTGAAATGCTGAAAATAGCTAAAACAGATACCTACGGATTACTGAGCACCAAACTGGCTAACCTGGCAGCCAAACTAACAGGGATGCTTGTACGGCTTGCAGATATGGGAATGGAAATACCTGCCAGAATGCAGGATGAAAACAAGGCAAGTCATTTTCCAAAACAAGGGGCGCAGGATATTTGCATCAACTGGCAAACCATGGATGCCGATACAATCATGGCACTGATACAGGCCTGTAATCCCTGGAATAAAGGAGCTGTAACAAAAATAAATTACCAGGTGATCCGCTTGCTGGAGGCAAAAAAGATCAAGGCCGACCCTGCTATAATTCATGAACCCGGTACCATAATTTCACTTGATGAAAATGGCATGAATGTCGCAGTAATCAACAAAGAGGTATTAGCCGTTAGTGTTATCTATGCAGAAGAAGGATTTCTTCATGCTTCCCGATTATTGGAACTGGGTATTTTACCCGGACAACTTTTTGAAATGGAATGAATTATCAGTAATCTATTTCTATTTTAGAATATAAATTTTAAATAAAGTTGTAATTATTAAAAACTTGTCATAGATTTATTTTCTAATTGCTATCCAATCTCTTTCATTGAATGAATCAACTTCTCTGAATTCCAATCTTT
>JBBKWV010000291.1:0-6048 GCA_037969135.1 Ferruginibacter sp. | reverse complement strand
GAAGGGGTAATGGTAAAAGCAGGAGCAGAAGTATTGGTATCTGTCCGCAATGCCATTGCCGGCGCAGATCTTGGCAAATTGCATGAATCTGTTCAAAAGGAATTTAAGCAGTTGGATGATAATGAAAAAAATGTGCGTGCTGTAATGGCAAAAATGGAAAGCAGTTTTATGCTGAGGCTGAAAAAATTTCAACAACAATAAAATGAAACAGGATGACGATAAAAAAGAAGCGGATGCATTCAGTAGGCAGATAGCCAAAAAAGAGAAAAGAAAACTTAAGGCCCTGAAAAACAAAAGCAGCGTTTGGTTTGGCCTGGGAATGATGGGGATGGTTGGCTGGTCTGTTGTGGTGCCTGCATTACTCGGCGCTTTGTTTGGCGCATGGCTCGATAAAAAATATCCGCAATCCTTTTCCTGGACACTGACATTTTTACTTGCGGGATTAATAACAGGAACTGTGATTGCGTGGCATTGGGTGAATAAGGAAGATAAAGAAATACACAAGGATAAAGAAACAGACGATGAATGAAACAGGAAATACGATATGGGTTTTTGTTACTGGCTTAATACTGGGAACACTGTTCTTTGGGGGACTATGGTATACAGTAAAAAAAACGATTACTTCTACTAAACCAGCATTTTTGGTTTTAGTAAGTTTTGTTTCGAGGATGGTCATTGTATTGATTGGGTTCTATTTTATCGGCGCAGGAAACTGGCAGCGGCTTTTGATTGCGTTGCTGGGTTTTATTATAGCAAGGTTCATTGTTATTTACCTTACCAGAGCAAAACAGGTAATTGTAAAAGAGGAGGTTGATCATGAGACTTAGTCCCGACGAAACGATCTTTTGGCAATATGGCTTTGTTACGATCAACCTCACCATTGTTACTACATGGGCAATTATGCTGGTATTGGTTATTGGCGCAAAATTAATTACCCGTAAATTAAAAACAGGGCTGCATATATCCCACTGGCAATGTATTGTGGAAATGATAGTGACTAATATAAACAATCAAATCAAAGAAGTAGGTCTGGACGAACCTAAAAAATATATTGGCTTTATTGGTACCTTATTTTTGTTTATTGGTATTTCTAATTTGTGTATCATTTTTCCGGGTTACGAACCACCAACCGCTTCGCTTTCTACTACCGCAGCATTGGCGATTGCTGTTTTTTTAGCCGTGCCTTTTTTTGGCATTGAAGAAGGCGGCATCGGCGGTTACCTGAAAACATACCTGCAACCAACCTGGATCATGTTACCCTTTAACCTTATCAGCGAAATAACACGGACATTGGCATTAGCAGTGAGGCTCTTTGGTAACGTCATGAGTGGCGGCATGATCGTGGCCATCCTCTTGAGCATTTCACCTTTTATATTTCCGGTAATCATGAACGTACTGGGTTTATTAACCGGAATGGTACAGGCTTATATTTTCGGCATACTGGCAACGGTATATATCGCCGGTGCTGTGCAGGCAAAAAAATCAAAGAAAAATAAATTAATCACAAAAAAAACAAAGGAGGATCATCATGGATAGTACAACAATTATTGCAGTAGCATCAATCGTTACTGCCGGATTTACAACAGGAATTGGCACCATGTTTCCTGCAATCAGTGAAGGGAAAGCTGTAGCATCAGCATTAAGCTCATTGGCGCAACAACCCGATGCATCGTCAACCATCACAAGAACATTGTTTGTTGGTTTGGCAATGATAGAATCAACAGCGATTTATTGTTTTGTGGTTTCCATGATTTTGATCTTTGCCAATCCATTCTGGAATCACATCATCGCAAAATAATAGAAAATGAAATGAGCCATGATAAAAATCTATTCCATATTGGAATTGTCAAAGGCGAATTCAATGTGGCAAATAAAAAAATAAATATGATCACATGAAAATCAATTGGTTTACTGTAATAGCGCAGCTCATTAATTTCATCATATTAGTGTGGTTATTAAAAAAGTTTTTATATAAGCCCGTGCTGGATGCCATCGATGCAAGGGAGAAAAAAATTGTATCCCGGCTGGAAGATGCAAAAACTAAAAAGGAAGAAGCTAAAAAAGAACAGGATGAATACCTGGAGAAAAATAAGCAGTTCGACGGACAAAAAAAGGAACTCATGGATAAAGCGATTGCCGACACTAAACTGCAAAAGGATAAGTTGATGGAAGATGCAAGAAAGGAAGTAGATGCTTTACAAGCCAAACAGCAAATAGCCCTCAGGGGTATGCAGGAAGATTTGAAAATTGAGCTGGCGCAAAAAGCACAGCAGCAGGTTTTTGATATTTCAAGAAAAACACTGACAGACCTGGCTTCTGTTAGTTTGGAAGAACAATCAGCAAAATATTTTATTAGTCGTTTGGAAGAACTGAAAGATGAAGAAATGAAACAATTTAAAGACGCTTTCAAATCGGGTAACAACCCGGTATTGATTCAAAGTGCATTTGAACTGCATAAGAAACAGCAAAATGAAATTAAAAAAGCAGTTGATGAAATCCTCGGTAAGGAAACTGAATTTGAATTTAAGACTGCACCCGAAATAATAAGTGGTATTGAATTAACCGCAAACGGGTACAAATTAGCCTGGAGTATTTCAGCTTACCTCAACGCATTGCAAAACAGTATTTCCGAAACACTGAAAGAGAAAGAGGAGCCGGGAGCGGAAACTAAGAAACCAACAGGCAAAAAACCCGAAGCAGAAAAAAAACAAGCTCACGAAAAAGAAGTTGAACCAGAAAAAAAATAAAATGGCATTGGATGAATTAGATAATATACTTGAAAAGAGTTTTGACCAGATAGAAAAGGCAAGGGATAAATATATTTTTTCTTTTGCACCCCGTGAAGTTGGCTATGTAACCAGCGTTTCGGCAGGTGTTATTAAAATTTCCGGGTTGCCAAATGTTGGTTTTGAAGAACTATTGAAATTCCCTAATGGTTTATCCGGTATAGCTTATAATATTGATGAGGATGAAATTGGTGCTATCCTGCTTGGTGAAGATTCCTTATTGAATGCAGGTGATGAAGTGATGCGGACAGGTCGTGTAATGGATGTTCCGGTTGGCGATGGGCTTTTAGGAAGAGTTATAAATCCTTTGGGAGAACCCGTTGATGGAAAAGGAACCATCAGCACCAATCAACGCTATCCCATTGAACGCCCGGCGGCTGCTATCATTGACCGTAAGGCAGTTACCGTTCCATTACAAACCGGACTGAAAGTAATTGATGCATTAATACCAATTGGCCGTGGTCAACGTGAATTGATTTTAGGCGACAGGCAAACCGGCAAAACTGCGATTGCCATTGATGCTATCATTAACCAGCAAGATAAAAATGTCATTTGTGTGTATTGTGCTATTGGCCAGCGGGCATCTTCCGTTGCAAAAGTCGTTGCCATTTTGCAGGAAAAAGGAGCGATGGAATATACGATTGTAGTTGTAACAGAAGGGAACAATGCGCCGGGCTTAAAATACATTGCACCTTATGCAGCTACAAGCATAGCAGAATATTTTATGGAGCAGGGACGTGATGTGTTGATTGTTTATGATGACCTTACTCATCATGCAAGGGCCTATCGTGAACTTTCTTTGTTGCTGAGAAGACCACCGGGACGTGAGGCATTTCCCGGAGATATTTTTTACATTCATTCAAGATTACTGGAAAGGTCAACGCATTTAAGCGATGAACTAAAAGGGGGTTCACTAACGGCTTTGCCCATCATAGAAACGGAAGCTCAAAATATTTCTGCCTACATTCCTACCAATCTTATTTCTATAACTGATGGACAAATTTATTTGTCTCCCAAACTTTTTGAGTTGGGTATTTTACCTGCGGTTGATGTAGGTAAATCCGTTTCCCGTGTTGGTGGCAAAGCACAACTTCCGGCGTATCGTTCTGTAACTGGTAACCTCAAACTCGCTTATGCCCAATTTGAAGAGCTGGAAAATTATGCCCGTTTTGGTACCCGGCTTGATGACAATACACGTACAACTATAGAGCATGGAAAGCGCATCCGCAACTGGCTTAAACAAAATGAGCTTCATCCCTTATCTGTTTCTGAGCAGATTGTTGAATTGCTGGCATTAACCGCCGGTTTATTCGATACCATACCCATTGAAAAAATGAAGGATGCTGAAACGACATTGGTTCAAACCAATACAACTATTCCGGATGAAACAACAAAGCGTTTATTATCAGATAAGCCATTTAGTAATGAAGACAAAGAAGCAATATTGAAGATTGCCCGTGATAGCTTATTTTCTTTCCAGGATAAACCGGAGCCAAATCAAAACAAAACCTAATGGACACTTTAGAAAGCTTACGTACAAAATTAGATAGTGCTGCCGATATCAAATCGGTTGTAAAAACCATGAAAGCTGTGGCAGCGTCTAATATTGGACAGTATGAAAGATCAGTGGCGGCTTTGGGAGATTATTACCGCACTGTGGCATTAGGCCTTGCTGCCTGGTTCAGTGCAGAAGAAATGCAAACAATAAATAAAAATAAGGAACCCAAAAAGAAGGAAGAGAGAACAGTTGCCGCCATTGTTTTTGGATCAGATCAGGGGCTTGTTGGCAGATTTAATGATTCACTAACAGATTTTGTTTCTACGTCGTTAAAAGATTTACCGGGCAAAAAAGAAATATGGTCTGTAGGTGAACGGATACAGTTATTGTTGGCTGATACCGGCTTCAATACAACAAAACACTTTTCAGTTCCCAATGAAGTAAGTGCCATAACCGGTATGGTAGGTGAAATTTTAGTAAACGTGCAGGAGAGTATGGAAAAAGAAGGAATCACAACCGTTTATATTTTTCATAATCAGCCAAAACAGGGCGCAGGTTATATACCGGTGATGCAGCTTTTGTTGCCATTGGATGAAAAATGGCGGCATACATTTTATGAAATGGAGTGGCCAACAAAAAAGATCCCACAGGTTGCAGGTGGCGTTCAGTCAACGCTGCAGGCGCTCATTCGTGAATATCTATTTATGTCTTTATTTAAAGCCTGTGCCGAATCGCTGGCAAGTGAAAATGCCAGCCGCCTGAAAGCCATGCAGCGGGCAGAAAAAAATATAGAAGAATTGCTGGATGATCTTAACAATAGCTTTCACCGCTTACGCCAGAGTTCTATTGATGAAGAACTTTTTGATGTGGTGGCTGGGTTTGAAGCCATGAAAAAGGAAAGTCGAAACTAAAACATTATTAACTAAACCATATTCAAACCAGATTTTTAAAAAAAAAATAAACACATGAATAAAACAATGAAAGCCCTCGTATATGGCGGCCCCGGCAAAATTGAATTGAAAGAAATCTCAACTCCCGAAATTGAAAAGTCAACAGACGCATTGGTTAAAATAACCAGGACTACCATCTGCGGAACAGATTTAGGAATTTTACATGGCAAGACCCCATCCTGTAAACCTGGTACCACACTGGGGCATGAGGGCGTAGGAATCATTGAATCTGTTGGAGAATCTGTAAGGAATTTCAAAAAAGGGGATCATGTAATTATTTCCTGTATCACCTCCGATGGTACCTGCGAATACTGTAAAAAACAAATGTACTCGCATTGCGAAGACGGCGGTTGGATTTTAGGACATCTTATTAATGGAACACAGGCCGAATATGTGCGGATACCCCATGCCGATAATAGCCTGCATCATATTCCCGCAGGTTCAGACGAAGAAGCATTGGTGATGTTAAGTGATATATTGCCAACAGGCCATGAAATTGGTGTACTGAACGGAAGGGTAAAACCGGGAGATACTATCGCTATTGTTGGAGCTGGCCCTGTGGGAATGTCAGCTTTACTTACGGCCCAGTTCTATTCGCCTGCTAAAATATACATGATTGATCTTGACGATAACAGGCTGGAATTAGCGAAGAATTTCGGCGCTACAGATATCATCAATTCAGAAACAGCAGATGTTGTAAAAAAGATCATGTCAGAAACAAAAGACGGCGTGGATGTGGCCATTGAAGCTGTTGGTATGCCGGAAACTTTTGATATCTGCCAGCAGATCATTCGCCCCGGCGGGCACATTGCCA
>JBBKWV010000290.1:0-4251 GCA_037969135.1 Ferruginibacter sp. | reverse complement strand
AGAAGAGGCCTTACCCACTTATGAAAGCTGGTTGATGGAAGTAGATGGCATTACCAAAACAGAACCAGAGGGCTGGAGTAAATGGATAAGAATGTGGACTGCAGAAGAAAACAGGCATGGCGATCTGCTGAATAAATACATCTACCTCTCCGGTCGTGTAAATATGCGGCAGATGGAAATTAGCACGCAGTATCTTATTGCTGATGGGATGGATTCCGGAGCTGCAAAAGATCCATACAAAAATTTTGTGTACACTTCTTTCCAGGAACTGGCAACCAATGTTTCACACCGGCGAACAGCAACACAAGCCAAAAAACATGGCTGCGAACAGCTTTCAAAAATTTGTGGGGTCATTGCCTCCGATGAAGCACGGCATGCCAAAGCATATAAAAGCTTTGTAACGAAAATTTTTGAAATAGATCCCAGTGAAATGATGCTGGCTTTTGAAGACATGATGCGCAAACGCATTGTTATGCCTGCTCATTATCTGCGCCAGGCAGGAGAACCCATTGGCAAAACCTTTGTTCATTTCAGTGATGCTGCCCAACGCCTGGGTGTTTATACCAGCCGTGATTACACGCATATATTGGAATCCCTGATCAAAGAATGGAATATTGCAAATATCAGCAGTCTTACAGGTGCTGCAGAAAAAGCACGTGATTATCTGATGAAACTACCCGAGCGTTTTAAAAAGGTTTCTGAACGGGGACTAAAAGCACCTGTAGAATATCAGTTTAACTGGATCCATTAATTCTATGAAATAAATAAATGCAGACTATTCAATCATACTCATTCGAAAATAAAATACAACCCTGTAAAGATTACTAAGATTGCAATTGTTGTTAGTCCGAATAAAATCCAATTATATAATTCCGGCACTGGGTTTATTAATGTAAGCACACAACTTAAAAATCCCAAAAATGCTCCTGCTGCCAGTAAAATGAACCCGGTGAACTGCCTTTTGGCATTCCTGGCTTTTTTAAATTCCTTCGTATAAGCAGCAACTGTTTCTTCATCCCAGCCAAGTGCTGATAGTCTTTCCTGAATTAATAGTAAATCCAGCTTTTCAGCAATCCATTGTTCAATGATTGCATTATTTACAGAAACTGAATTTTGCATCGTTTTATTTTATAATTCTGTAAGCTTTTTCGTAAATTAAGTATTGTATTTTAAAATAATTCTATTTTTTCAATTAAATAAATTGATTCGGAGCAATTTTCTGTAAGTCTGGCAGTGAAGGATAAACAATAAAATGGCCTGTTCCATAAAGTTTCAGGATTCATGTGGAGATCAGATTTTACGGATCCGCATATTTTTTACTTTAGTAAATCAACAAACTTGAAATATTCATTTTTACTGCAGTTTTTTTTGGGTTTCACCCTATTGGGTTTCAGTCAGGAACTAAAACCCCGGGAAGGATTTATACCCGTTGAGGGAGGCAGGATATGGTATAAAATAATTGGTAACGGAAAAGGCACCCCGCTTTTATTGATTCATGGTGGCCCTGGCAGCAGAAGCTGTGATGGCATTCCTGCTTACTCACTGCTGGCCAATGAAAGGCCCGTGATCTTTTACGACCAGCTTGGTTCTGGAAATTCAGACAGACCAACAGATACAGCACTTTGGCAATTGCCACGGTTCGTAGATGAGATTGAAAAAATACGCGAAGAATTGCATTTAAAAGAATTGCATATTCTAGGCAGTTCCTGGGGTGGCACTGTTTTAGTAGAGTACATGGTTTCTAAAAAACCAACCGGAGTTAAATCAGCCATTTTTTCAGGCCCGTTGATCAGTACTCCTATCTGGATGCAGGATGCAAAATTACTGTTGACGCAACTACCAAAAAATATCCAGGATACGATTCAAAAATATGAAGACTTAAAAAAATATGATGCACCCTCCTATCTTGCAGCAACAGATTCATTTTATGCCCGTTTTCTGGCCAGAAAACCCAGGCCAAAAAACAAACCGCCGGAATGTGACAGTACAAGAAAATTCAATGAGCAGGTATACAATTATATGTGGGGGCCAACAGAATTCAATGCCACCGGTACACTGAAGAACTACGACAGATCGGGACAACTGCCACAACTGCATTTACCCGTATTGTTTATTGCGGGTCAATATGATGAAGCAAGGCCCGAAACGATGTACTTGTTTCAAAAAGCTGTGCCAAATTCAGAAGTGATCATCATCGAAAATGCAGGCCATGCAAAAACAAATGACCAACCACTGCTTTTTACAAATGCCATTCGAAGTTTCCTTCATACCGTTGATTCGAAATAAATGGGTTGGTATTTTTTGATTGAATTATTACTGACCCTAAAACCTGTAATGTTTACCATTTAGATCATAATCAGTTTATGCAGGATTAAAACAAACAGAAATCTGCGCATAAAATGATTTTAGTCATTTATTGATCGATTTTGTCATACTAAATTCGAAGCATAAAAATAAATAACATGGACAAAAAAAATAAATTACAGTTTCTGATAGATCAGCAACAGATTGCAATCGATGAACTAAAAAGGTCAATGGAAGATTTTAAGGCAGACTCCGATCTTGATGAGGATAATACCATGGATCCTGAAGATTTTTCACATCAAACCATTGCCAAAGAATCTCAGTTAAGGTTAAAACAGCAATTGAACAGGGCCCAGTCAGATCTGGAATTGTTGCAAAATTACAGCAGGGAAAGTTTTGATTCTGTTCAGGCAGGTGCATTGATACGTACGGATAAAGAATGGTTCTTAGCAGGAATTTCTTTGGGTGGATTTGAGTCCGGCGATATTGACATTCACTGCATTTCATCCAACTCACCTGCTTTTGAGATCTTAAAGGGTAAAAAAGTAAACGACCATTTTACGTTGTCAGAAACGACTTATGAAATAAAAGAAATTGCCTGATACCAATCAGTATTTACAAACATTAAAATAAATAACAACATGGCAAATGCAGAAAAATTAGCTGGTGTATGGCTTGATCATCATGAAGCACATATAGTTTCAAATCACAATGGAAATGAAGTAAGTTTCCTTCAGATAAAAGGGCAGGTAAAATCCGATGAACAAAAGGGGCACGGGAGCGAATTCACAGCCCACAAAGCCAAAGTGAACTCTTTGCATAAATTCTTCAATGAAATCATGAAGCAGCTCACCAATACACAGGAATTACATCTCCTGGGCATAGGAACTGCACAGGAGGAACTCATTCATTATCTGGCCAATATCCCGCAATGGAAAAAAATGAAAGTAACCGAAGAGGCTACCGGCAAAATGAATGCGCAACAAACCCTGAATAAAATAGCCGAACATTTCAGCCATAAATTATAATTAGCTGTTTTAGCTTGTTGCATTTTATTTCACCGGCTGTTTTGCCCCTGAATAAACAACCGGGAAACTTAAAGCAAATAAGAAATAAAAGAATCATTTGTACCCAATCACACAATGACAAATCAGAAAACAAATATAAATTTAAGGCAACTAACCGGTACCGATATAGGTAATGTTCACACACTGCTTTCTTTGCCACAAACAGATGAATATAATACAATGGGTATCCCTGCAACATTACAATCAACAGAAAATATTGTTAAGGAATGGCTGGATAAACAAAAGGCCATTCAGGCAACTGCTTATACTTTTTGTATAGAACTCAGTGATACCAATCAATTCATTGGCCTTATTGCTTTGAATTTAGGCAAACCAAATTACCATTCTGCAGAAGTTTGGTTTAAAACCCATGCAGATCATTGGGGAAAAGGATACACAACAGAGGCATTGAAAAAACTTTTGCATTTTGCATTTAACGAGCTTAAACTGCACAGAATAGAAGCCGGTTGCGCTGTTGATAATATTGCTTCCGCCAAAGTGCTTGAAAAAGCAGGCATGAAAAGAGAAGGCCGAAAAAGAAAAGTATTACCCATTCGCGGAGAATGGAAAGACAATTTTTTTTATGCCATTTTGGAAGAAGACTTTTTATCAATCTCCAAACAAGTATAATTTGACTATATTTTTCAACATAATTATCCAAAGAAAATATGAAGGTTTTATATTTCATAATTACAATTTGCACATCAGTAATGTTTACATTCCTGGTTCCTTCATGTAATAATCCCAGCAAGAACCGCATTCCTGAGGATTTTAATTATCGGTCATTTAAAGATTCGATCAAAGAAATAATATATGACAGTGCCGGCGATAACAGCAATTTCTTCGACAGTACAATCTATGATCCCGGAACAGATTCATC
>JBBKWV010000289.1:0-3180 GCA_037969135.1 Ferruginibacter sp. | reverse complement strand
AAATTTGTATCTTTAAAAGATAGTTAAAAGATTATGCAGAAAAATTTACTTATTAGTTTAGTATTGGTATTGGGTTCTTTATTCGGAAGGGCACAGTTCACAGATAATTTTAATGACGGCGATTTCTCCGGCAACCCGGCCTGGACAGGCGGAACCGCAGACTGGACCGTAAACCCAGCTTTTCAACTGCAAAGCAATAATACAGTAGCAAACAGCACATATTATTTAAGTACGGTTAATACACTGGCCACTTCTGCACAGTGGGAATTTTATTGCCAGATAACCTTCAATCCCTCCGGAGCAAATTATATAGATGTTTTTTTAACCGCATCGGCAAGTGATGTCACACAAACAACCACAACAGGATATTTTGTGCGGATTGGCAATACCGATGATGAGATCAGCCTGTATAGAAAAGACGGGGCAACTTCTGTAAAAATAATCGATGGGGTAAATGGGATATTAAACAGCAGTAATAATTTGATGAAAGTGAAGGTTATCCGGGATGCAACCAACCAATTTAGTCTTTCGCGTGACCTTACGGGCACCGGTACCAGTTTTTTCAGCGAAGGATCCGCAACAGATGCCACATATCTTAATTCTTCCTTTTTCGGAATAGTTGTAAAACAATCTACTGCCAGTTTTTTCCAACGTCATTTTTTTGATGATATTGAGGTAAAACCATTTGTGCCGGATATTATTCCGCCCGTTTTGATATCAGCTACAGCCACTTCAGTAAACACTCTGGATGTACTTTTTAATGAACCAGTAGAACTTGTGAGCAGCCAGCTTACTGCCGGTTATGTGGTCAGCGGAGGAATCGGATCACCAGCAACTGCTGTCAGAGATGCATCAAATAATGCATTGGTTCATTTAAGTTTTGCCAGCAGTTTCCCCAACAGAACCACTCTTACATTAACAGTAAATGGCGTAAAAGATCTTGCCGGAAATGTCATCAGTAACGGTACGGCTGTATTTAGTTATTTTACTGCGATTCAATATGACATAGTGATTGATGAGTTGATGGCAGATCCTTCACCGGTTGTAGCATTGCCTGATCTGGAATGGCTGGAATTGCGAAATACAACAGCTTTTAATATCAATCTGTTGGGATGGCGACTGGGTAAAGCTACCGGCGAAAGTGGTACAATGCCATCCTATATTTTAAAGCCCGATAGTTTTGTTATTGTATGTACAAGCAGTGCGGTTGCAGCATTATCAGCCCTTGGCCCCACGATTTCTGTTACCAGCTTTCCCAGTCTGAACAATGCGGGGGATCTGATATACCTGAAATCGGTTCAGGGAACGATAATACATTCCGTAAACTATACAGATGCCTGGTATCAGAATGAATTGAAAAAAGACGGAGGATGGACACTGGAAATGATGGATACACACAATCCCTGCTCCGGTATTACAAACTGGAAAGCCAGTGTGGATGTTAAAGGTGGTACCCCAGGGAAAAAGAACTCTATTGACGGAATCAACCCCGACCAGACAGCTCCCCGGTTATTGCGTGCATATGCTACCGATAGTGTAAATGTGGTATTGGTTTTCAGTGAATCTTTAGATTTTAATACAGCTTCAATCATTTCGAATTATACTATCAGTGATGGTATCGGATCGCCGGTATCTGTTACTCCTGTTGCTCCTGCATTTAACCAGGTGAACCTGCAACTTACTGGCTCCAATGCCTTACTGCGGAATAAAATTTATACTGTTACAGCAATAGCTGTTACTGATTGCAGTGGCAATGCTATTGGTACTGTTAACAATGCCAGGGTTGGATTGTATGAGCATACGGATAATTTGGATATTGTAATTAATGAAATCCTGTTTAACCCCAGGCCAACAAGCAATGATTATGTAGAAATCTATAATCGCAGCAATAAAATACTAAACCTGAAGAATGTTTATATCGCCAACAGGAACTCTTCTGGTGCCATCAGCAGTATTAAACAACTGAGTACGGATGACTTCTTATTTTTTCCGCAGGATTTTATGGTTATTACAGCAAACAAATCACTGGTATTACTGGAATATGTTGCAAACAATCCGGATGCCTTCATTGAAATAAGCAGCATGCCATCCTTCAATGATGATAATAGCAACGTGGTTTTTATCAACGAACAAGGCAATATCATCGATGAGCTGGCTTATACAGATAAATGGCATTTCAAACTCATAAGTAATAAAGAAGGGGTTGCACTGGAGCGAATAGATTACGATGCCATAACACAAAAAGAAGAAAACTGGCACAGTGCAGCAACAAGTGTCGGTTACGGAACGCCTACATACAAGAATTCCCAGTACAGGATGGACGCAGGTGTTCAGGGAGAAATAACAGTTACTCCGGATATTGTAAGTCCGGATAATGATGGTATGGATGATTTTGCAACCATCAATTATATTTTTCCCGAACCTGGTTATGTTTCCAATATTACCGTTTTTGATGCTTCGGGCAGGCCGGTACGTTACCTGCAACGCAATGCTTTGAATGGCTTAAAGGGTTATTACAGATGGGACGGGCTTGGTGAAAAAAATCAACAATTACCGGTGGGGATTTATATCATTTATACGGAAGTCTTCAATCTCAAAGGGAAGACAAAAAAATTCAAGAATGTAATTGTAATGGCGAGAAGGGGAAATTGATCCTGCAAATAATAAATTTTGACAGTAAAATTATATTATCGGGCAGTATTAAATTTTATTTTTTATAATACCGTTTTTATATTTCATTTTTCACTTGCGTTTCTTTAGGGTCTCAATTGATCGGTACCAATCCTGTCTACATCTTCATCCAGATCGTTATCTGGTTTATTTTCCAAAATATATTTTATTGTGAGGTAACCACCAAAAGCAGATGCAAGTCCGATGGCCATCAAGCCCAACAAATTACCGGTTCCAAAAAAAGCAATTCCCATAATCAATCCAAAAAACTCAAAAATGAGCCAGGCAATCACGGTGTAAAATTTCCACCTGCCTGTGGGCAATCCTTTTTTAAGGGCCAGTTGCCCCATACTTTTAGTAAGAAAATAGAGAAGAATTATTTCTATCATGCGTAGTTGTTATTAAACCAGGTCTATATCAAAATTTACCAATTGCACAAATTCACTCAGGCGTTCATCTATATCAGCTTTTGTAATTTCTTTCAATCTTTCGGGACCAAATTTTTCTACA
>JBBKWV010000288.1:0-2683 GCA_037969135.1 Ferruginibacter sp. | reverse complement strand
ACAGAGTACATTCGTAATAACATGCGTTCTAAAATTCCAATTATCGCTTTAACAGCCGATGTAACTACGGTTGACCTGGAAAAATGTAGAGCCGTTGGCATGAACGATTACATTGCCAAGCCTGTTGACGAAAGAATTTTATACACTAAAATTGTAGGGCTGGTTAAAAAACCTGTAGAAAGTACAAATAATCAACCAAAAGCAAACAAACCAGTCCTTGCTAATAAAACAAGATGTACCGATCTGGCTTACCTCATCAGCATAACCAAGTACGATCATAAACTGATAATGGAAATGATTACACTTTACCTGGAACAAACCCCGGTATTGATCAGCACCATTAAAAAAAGCCTGCAGGATAAAGACTGGGAATCGTTACATGCGGCAGCACATAAAATGATACCCTCCTTTTCCATTATGGGTATTGACAAAGATTATGAAACAATAGTAAAAAAAGTGCAGATGTATGACGGTGCAAAAGGAGATGCTAAAGAAATAGGAGAACTCGTTCTGCAGATTGAAAATGTGTGTAGCTGTGCTTGCAATGAACTGGAAGAGGAATATAATACGCTAAAAAATAACATAACATGAAACGGGTTCAGCCCTTCCGGGCAGATTCGATCTGACAAAATAATAAATAGTATAACAGATGAAAAACGAAAACAAAATAAAACTTTTCCTGGTTGATGATGATGCCCTGTTTTTAAAGAAATTGGAAATAGAATTTCTGCAACATGCCGATTTTGAAATAGAAACCTTTGCCACCGGTGAGCTTTGTCTGGCTAATTTAACAAAGAGTCCCGATGTAATTATTTTAGATTACCACCTGGACGGCATTGATAAAAATGCCATAAACGGCGTGGAAACATTAGATAAAATAAAAGCTGCCAACCCCGATATTCCGGTTGTTATGTTATCATCGCAGGACAAAATTGATGTGGCCATTGACTGTATGCACCACCGGGCATATGATTATGTGGTAAAGAGCGAAACGGCTTTCATGCGCCTGCAAAAAATAATCACCTCTATATTCAGTTATAAAAAAATGGAAAAAGAATTGAGCTGGTATATGGAGAGGATGTGAGTCTGGAGTCGTGAGTTAGGAGTCATGAGTTGCGACTCCCGCCTCCTATCTCCTAACTCCCGACTCCAAACTCTCCCCAAAAAAGTGTGAATTGTGTAACTTATTTACAGAGTTATACAACATATAAGCAGCCAATTGGATTCATCTTTGCATGATACTGATATAAGTATAAAATAATACCCTGGCTGAGGAAATAATCTGTACCAGGATTTCAGTTAATGTATATGAACGATAATCGACAGGAACTTCCCATCCATATCCTGCTTGCAGATGATGATCTGGATGACCGTAATTTTTTTGATAAAGCTTTAAGCGAATTAACTAATACTACTACATTAAGTACGGTTAATAATGGGGAAGAACTCATGGAATATCTTATGGCGCATGCTGACCAGCTTCCCGATGTACTGTTTCTGGATTTAAGCATGCCCCGCAAAACCGGCTTCGAATGTTTATCAGAAATAAAAGAAAATGAAAAGCTGAAAAAGCTTCCGGTAATTATGTTTACAACATCATTTACACGGGGTTTCGACCTGGAAGAGAATCTCAGGGGTACACTCGTGGGAATGGGCGCACAGGATTATATACGCAAGCCCGCCGGGTTTGAAGAACTAAAACAAGTTATTCAACAGGCACTTGCTGGTATCTATAAAATATAACGGGTAACTAAGATAAAATTTCGACATTAAACAGGCCTGCGCTTTTTGTATGCGCCATATTGCCTTTAGAAAATACATCCCGCCTGTTCTAATACAAATTATAATGAATTCGAAACAACTAAATATATTACTTGCCGACGATGACTTTGACGATTGTCATTTTTTTAAAGAAGCTTTAGTGGCATTACCTCACATTACAAAACTTACCGTTGTACACGACGGAGATGCGCTGATGAATTACCTTTCAGAAAATAGCGAACGCCTTCCACATGTACTTTTTCTCGACATCAATATGCCCCGGAAGAACGGCTTTGAATGTTTATCAGCAATTAAAAATGATGATAAGCTGAAGGACCTTCCGGTGATCATGTTTTCAACCTCCGGTGCACCCGATAAAATAAATATACTCTTCAATAACGGAGCAGATGTTTATATACGTAAGCCCAGCAATTTTGCACAACTGGTACAGGTTATTCATCATGCACTGCCCATGGCTGCCGAAAACATTTTTTCGAACGGTAAATTAAAATATTTACTTAACGCATGAATGTAGAAAAGCTGAACATACTATTGGCAGATGATGATACAGACGATTGTCTGTTTTTTAAAGATACATTGGAAGGGATACCGATATCCGTGGAGCTTACAGCCGTACATGACGGGGAACAGCTTATGCAGTTCCTCAACAACGAAGCCAACCCGCTTCCGCATATACTTTTCCTGGACCTTAATATGCCCCGTAAAAACGGGTTTGAATGTTTATCGGAAATAAAACAAAAAACAAAACTCAATACTATTCCCGTGGTTATCTTTTCCACTTCTTTCGAAAAAGAGGTGGTGAACAAGCTTTACGAAAACGGGGCAAAATATTTTATCCGTAAACCTTCTGACTTTTCACAATTTAAAAAAATGATCCTGTACGTACTTACGCTCTTGATAC
>JBBKWV010000287.1:0-13611 GCA_037969135.1 Ferruginibacter sp. | reverse complement strand
TAAAATAGTAGTAGTTTCTCAGCCTTGGTGCTTGACACAGGTATCCTGTCGAATCTGTTGATGATTTTGGTTTTTCGCCGCTGATGGAGTTCCCCCACCCGCACGTACGCCCTCGTCTGGTCCCCGACCAACGGGATAGGGAAAGATCAGTTTCTCTAATAATGAGAAAGCATTCTAAAATCATCAACCCCGGATTCATATTTCGAGTTTAATTAAATAAGGCTATTTACGCTTCGTGGTTGCCGTTGGTCGGAGACCAGAGGCGGTTTCAAATTTCTATTGCAAAGCTTGTTATCAAATGTAGTTTTATTCCCGCCAATCCGTTTTTATTCGTGCATTCGTGGCATTATATTTCAATGTTATTGTTGATCATCCCAATAAAACAAGTTAGTTCCGGGATGGTGCCTGCCAGAGGAAGGTTTTTAGCAGCCAATACTATGTTTAAAAAAGCCCAAACAATCGTGACTGGTCAAAAGACCATGCCACGGCTAAACTTTTGATTCTAGCTTTTTAAGCAATTGATTTACCGTATTCGATGTGGATAATTCAGGAGTAGAAAATTAGAGGCGTATATCTGCCAGCAGGCAGAAGATTTGTTGTAACATATGGCAGTTATTTTGAATTCCCAGAATAAATGTCTATCTTAAAAGAAATCAATCATTTTTTTACCTAAACTAATACAATGAAAAAATTACTATTTTTTTCTGTGATCTCTATGCTCGTCTTATCATGCAACACGGAGGAGAAAAAAGAGACAAACAGCACCAGCGTTGACACGAATGCAGTTTATGAAAAAAACCTTGCAATAGTTAAAAGCAATGTGGCTGCTTTCGAAAACAAAGACATGGAAGCTCTTTTTGCCAATGTTTCCGACACGGCAACCTGGAACTCACCGGTGTACGGAGATACAATACAAACGGTGGCACACTGGAAAGAATCGCTTAAATATTGGATGGATAACTGGGATAGTCTGCACCTGGCGAACCCCATATATTTATCCGGAGTGGATTCTGAAACCAATCTGCCTGATGGCAGTGTGCGCTATTACGGACAATGGGAAGGCGTTCATAAGGCAACAGGCAAACATACGAGTGTGCAATGTTATGAATACTACAACTTTAATACTGACCATAAGATCGTGGCAGACGGTTCGTATTTTGATGTAGGCGGATTGATGAATGCCGTGAAATAATGGGTTCACTTATATCAGATAAAACCCATTTGCATTCTTTGCAGATGGGTTTTTATAGTCGGCCAGCTTTCCGTTCCGGCAGCAAAATCAAAACAGTTATCAAATTTTAATATATTAAATATGCCCATAGATAAAAAGGAACTATTTGAAGCTTGTATGTTTCAGCAAAAAAAAGAAGTTGAAAATTTTCAAAACCGGGTTGCCGGATTTAAAAAGGATTTGAATGCAAACACGGAATCTGCCAGCCAGGGCCAGGGCGGAAACGCCGGCAAAATGGAACTATTGGCAAACTATGAGAAAGAACTGCTGTTTTCCGAAATGGAAATGAACCAGCTGAAATCTTTAAACCCTTCCATTGCCTGTACCATTGTGGAACCGGGAGCTATTGTAATGACAGATCAGTTAAATTTTTATATCTCCATACCTACCGATAAAATAGAGATCAATGGGGAAAGTTTCATTGGGATTTCTGTTAAATCACCTATCTATAAGGTTATGCAGGGCAAGAAAAAGGGCGATGGTTTCGAATATAATGAAAGAGCATATACAATTCTTCAAGTGTACTAATTCAATTAAAAATCATTGGCAAAGTTTTGAACTTTGCCAATGTTAATTTCACGACCAGTACCTACATCCTGGATTTTCATTATTGCATAATTTTCGTTATATTAAAGCAGTATTAAATTAACCAGATCAACATTTCACTCTAATAAATAACAACTAATATAAATATTATGGACAAAGTAGAAAAAATGCATATGATGGATAAAATGATCAGGGAGCTGGAAGACCTGTCGAACAGCCAACTATCCCTGCTAAAAAAAGTATCGCAGCTGGAAGCAGAGAATATCAATCTCGGCAATACATTTTTGGATAAACGGCTTCCGGATATTCACGTAAGAGTGGATGCCGGTGTGAGCGAAATCAATTCAGTAAAAGATGAATTTACCCAGATAAGAAACAAATTTGTATCCGACAATAAACTGGACCAGGTGTTGCCCGAAGCGAATATTTAATTCTTCGTCCGGCATGCTGTTTTCTGAGGCCTGTGTACTCAATATATCAATGCTGGTCAAAACCTGCTTGTCGGCAGACAGGGACCAGGTTGAGACATCAGAAGATCTTTGGATATTGAATTGTTTTCGCCGTGAGCATGTAAACAAAAGCCGGAGTACATGCATAACAATCAGGTAAAAGCGGGTCTTAGTAAATACCCATGACAATCTTATTTTTTCTTCGGCAAAGTTTTATCATTCAGGGATAAATGGTTATGAAAGGATCACTCATTATGAATGAGAGAAGTGAATCCCTCGCCGCGGTTCGCTTCACATAGCGGAATTCTTCTTTCATTTCACACGACAGGAAGTATGGCCTTGCATTTTATACTAAAATTACTTTGATTATTTACCGGATCAACATTACATTACCCCTCAATAATTTAACCTGCCCCTTCCTGTCTGTGCCCCTGACCCACCACACAAAATTACCCGTATTTTGTTTCATCCCTTTATACACACCATCCCAGCCCTTACCTATTTCACTGGTTTCATAAACCAGTTTTCCATACCGGTTATACACCCTGAAGTAATCAAGGCTGGAAATACCTACTGCTGATGGCCGGAAGATATCATTGAGTCCATCACCATTAGGGGTGAACGCTGTTGGTACATAAAATGTCGGGCCGTTCAATACCCGGAGATTCACGGTATCAAAAGCTATGCAACCAATTTTATCCTTTACCATCAATATAAAGCTGGTATTGGCAGTTATGGTAGCAAAGGGATTGACAATAAACGGATCGTTTAAAAAGGCTGCAGGCGACCATTCATATTCCCCGCCGCCACTGCCTGTTAACTGGTAGGGAATATTGTATTCTACATTGGCATCATTTCCTGCATGCGCTACCACAGGTGATTGTATATTCAGATTGATCACTGCGGTATCGGAACAACCGGAACTGTTTAGCACAACAACCTGGTATGAACCGGCAATTGTTGCTGCAACAGGATCCGGAGCAGGGGATCCATTATAGGTCCAGGAAACCGCATTCCCGGCAGCAGGATAAAATGCAGAAAGGTTGGCGCTATCGCCAAAACATATACTGACCGATCTGTCGGGGCCAAGCACCGGTTTGCCTTTTACCGTTACCGTTATCATTGCTCTCGGGCCCTCACATGATCCGTTAACCTGGCTTACAAAATAATTTATACTGCCTGCTGATGAAGAAGAGGGTATAGGCGCTGTGAGTGAACCTGTTCCTCCTGTAGCAGAATTGTACCAAACCAAATGGGCGAGGGGATCATTGAGCGTGGCCGCTAACGCTACAGTAGATGCATACTGACAATACAGTACCGGGGAATTTACCATCAGTATGGATGGGGAAGGTTGTATGGAAAGATCGAGAGTGGCAACAGAGTCACAACCTGCCGAACTCACAAGTATAACAGTATGTAAACCCGGAGTTGAATACGAATACCCGTTCCAGTTATATGGCAACAACCCTGAACAGGTGACTGCATGGGTGGTACTTGTTGTAACAGGGTTTACCGTAAGTTTAAGTGTAGCCAAAGAATCACAGCCCATAACTCCGGTAAGCACAATCGTATAATTTCCCGCAGTTGTATATGACAGCCCATTCCATAAAAAGGGTAACTGGTTGGTGCAGGTGTTTACCGCGGTAAGGCTTGTTGTTACAGGGTTTATGGAAAGATCAAGCGATGCAAGGGAATCGCATCCTGCCGAACTAACAAGTATAACGGTATGTATACCTGTAGTTGTATACGAATGCCCGTTCCAGGTAAACGGTAATTGATTCGTACATACGCTGGCATTGCTGCTACTTGTTTTAACCGGGTTCACGGTTAAATGGAGGGTTGCCAGGGAATCGCAGCCGGCAGCATTAACAAGTGTAACTGTATAGGTTCCGGCGGCTATAAATTGCTGCCCGTTCCAGGAATAAGGTAATAGATTACTGCAGGTTGTGTTATTGGTATTACTGAATGTTACCTGTTTAACATGAAGTGCCAGGCTGGCAATGGAATCACAACCAGCACTGCCGGTAAGTGTAATTGTATAGATACCTGCTGAAGGATAACTATAACCGTTCCATTGATATGGAAATTGATCACTGCAAAGACTTATATCTGTGCTGCTGCTGCTAACAGGGTTCACAACCAGGTTTAATGATGCTATTGAATCACAGCCGTTAATGCCTGTCATTGTTGCTGAGTAGATTCCGGCGGCAGTATAACTGTTACCGTTCCAGTTAAATGGAAGTTGGTTACTGCAGGTTGTCAGGTTACTGATACTTGTACTCACCGGTTTAACCAGGAGGTTTAGTGTTGCAATAGAATCGCAACCCGAACTGCTGATCAAAGTTGCTGTAAAAGTTCCTGCTGTTGAAAAGCTGTTCCCGTTCCAGCTAAAGGGTAGTTGATTGCTGCATATCAAAACATTTGTAATGCTCGTAACAAAATTCACAACGGTCAGGCTGAGTATAGGTACTGAATCACAACCACCGGGACTTGTGATGGTGACAGAATAGGTTCCGGCAACTGTATAACCGATACCATTCCATAGATAAGGCAACTGTGCATTACAAACAGTTACGTTGCTGGTGGAAGTAAGAATATCAGTGACATCCAGGTGAAGGATAGCAACAGAATCACATCCGCTACTACTGGTAAGCGTTACCGGAAAGATACCGGCAACAGGGTAACTGTTTCCATTCCAGATATAAGGCAATTGATTGTTGCAGATCGTGATTGTTGTATTGCTTGAAACGGCTACATGAACAATCAGATGTAAAATAGCGGCAGAATCGCAGCCGCCGGCACTGATCAATAATGCTGTGTATGTACCTGCGCTTGTATACGTTTGCCCGTTCCAGGTATAGGGCAATTGCGTGTTGCAGATATGCAGGATCGTATCACCGGTCATTACATTATTTATAGAAAGATTCAACGTAGCAACAGAATCACAACCGCCGCTGCTTTGCAATGTTACTGAATAGATGCCGGCCACGGGATAGCTATTCCCGTTCCAGCTATAAGGAAGCTGGTTGTTACAGATAGCCAGGTTCGTTGTGCTTGTCAGGAATGGCTGAATACCCAGGTTTAATGTTGCTATAGAATCACAACCGCTACTACTGGTAAGCGTTACTGTATATATTCCGCTATTGGTATAGGTGTTCCCATTCCATAAATACGGTAATTGTGCGGGGCAGATAATTTCATTGGTCGTACCGGACCATGCAGGATTAACGCGGAGGATCAGTGTAGCTACAGAATCGCAGCCCTGTGAATTGGTAAGGATCACAATATATGTTCCGCTGCTATCATAAAACTGACCATTCCAGGCATAGGGTAGCTGGTTACTGCAGATGCTGGTATTTGTGCTGCCCGAGGATACCTGCTGAATGAATAGATCCAATGTTGCAAGTGTATCACATCCGCCTGTGCTGCTGGGTATATTTACAGTATAAGTGCCCGAAGAATTATAACTGTTTCCATGCCATATATAAGGAAGATGATTATTGCATACTGTGATAGCGTTAAAACTGTGTAAACTATTCACCATTACAGTAAAAGAATTTATAGAATGGCAGGAGTCGATAAAGATAGGGGGATTGATAGGATATGTACCGGGAGCTGTAAAAATATAGCCATTCCATGTAAATGGCAACTGGCCCTCACAAAGGGTTGTATCGCCATTGACTAACTGGGCAGTGTCTATAGTAAGAACAAGAGTGGCTATAGAATCACAGCCGGCCGAATTAATAAAAGAGGAAGTATAACTCCCCGCAATCGAATAACTGTTCCCATTCCACAAATAAGGTAGTTCGATGTTGCAAACAGTTACAGTATTTGTGCTGGTCAAAAAAGGCACAGCAATTAAATGAATAATTGCAATGGAATCACAACCGCCATTGCCCGTAAGCGTTACTGAATAATTTCCACCTGTGGGGTAATTGTTCCCATTCCACATATAAGGCAATTGGCTGTAGCATATAGTGATATTTGTGTGACTCTGCGAAACAGGTTTTACTGTCAGCATCAGCGTCGCAATGGAGTCGCAGCCTGATGCAGCGGTTAATGTAACGGAATGATTTCCAGCCAAAATATAAGCCTGTCCGTTCCAGCTATAGGGCAATTGATTGCTGCAAACCGTTATGGCTGTAAAACTGGTTGAAGTCGGAATGGTCAGGAGGTTCAAAGTTGCAAGCGAATCACAGCCATTGCTGGCGGTAAGTGTAATCTGGTAAGTGCCGGCGGTGGGATAAGTGTTCCCGTTCCAATGGTAGGGAAGCAGGTTTGCACAAATGGTTTTATTCGTGATGCTTGCAAAAACCGTCCTGACAGCTAACTGCAAAGTTACTATAGAGTCGCAACCGGCGGCGCTTGTAAGTGTAATATTGTACGAACCCGCGGCAGCATAGCTGTTGCCATTCCAGCTATAGGGAAGCAGGTTGCTGCAGATACTGATATTGGTTGTGCTGCTAACAATTTGGTTCACGGTAAGGCTTAAAATGGGAACGGAATCACAGCCGTTACTGCTGGTAAGCGTAACCGAATAGGTCCCGCTGCCCGAATAACTGTTCCCGTTCCAGTTATAAGGCAATTGGTTATCGCAGATAACAGCATTGGTGATACTGATCCCTATATTGATCACAGACAGGTTTAGTATCGCGGTGGAATCAGATCCGTTGCCGGCGATAAGTGTAGCAGTATAAGTTCCTGCATTCAAACAGGTAATCCCGTTCCAGTTATAAGGAAGTTGATTGTTGCATATCGTAATATTTGTAACGCTGGGTGGAGGAATGTTAACCCGGTATGAATTTGAATGTATTGAAATCACCGGCCCGGGGCTGGAAAGCACAGGTTGACATGCTACTATTATAAACAGTAACCCGAGAGAAATCCATAGGTAAATAGATCGGGTTTTCATTTTCCTTTGTATCGTTTAAGGCTTACTGATTGTATCAGTACAAAGGATCTTATCAGGGGTACAAAAGTAAAGATTAATACAGCATATAGCGGGAAATCCTGTTAATTTTTGGTAATAACATTGTTGTTATGAAAACAGCAATATTTTTTCTTTGGATGGTCTTCTCCACCGCCCCGGCCTGCTGTTTTCATATGCCACTGAGCTCAATAAATCATTGCTGGTCAAAACCTGCCTCTCGTAAGACAGAGATCATGTCCCGAGGCTCTTCCAGCTATTCGTGCATTCGTGGCATAGCTTTTCTCCAACCTGTATTTTCTTCCCAGCGGATTAGTCTGTCAATTACAATAATCGATACCCCTTTTTATTGCAGCATTTATTCGGTAACTTTATGAACAAACCACGTAATATGAGCAACGATAAAAAAACAACCCCGACAGTTGCAGCAAACAATGATGCAGACATCAGTCCCGAAGAAAGAGCCCTGCTGGATGAAAGTATGACGAACAGTTTATCGGCTGATAATATTAATTTAAAAAGAGCCGCATTGGATAACACCGATGAAGACGGAGACCCGGTAAATGAGGGTTCCGGCGATTTGACCGGAGAGGACCTGGATATTCCCGGCTCAGAACTGGATAATGCCAATGAAGAAATAGGTGAAGAAGACGAGGAAAACAATATGTACAGCCGGGCTGATACAAAATAGGATCATGCAGCCGCATGGGTTGCAGAAAAGACCGGGACCGTCAGTGCTTCTGATTATTTCTGTATTCGTGGCAATCCATTTCCCCGCTTAATATCCGGTGCCTTGTAAAATATATTAACGGCATAGCATTTGAAAGTTTTATAATTATGAATAATAAACAACTTATAAATCTGGCAGCTCTGTTGCTCCTGCTTTTTGCAGGGGTGATGATATATCTGGGTATTGCAAACAGCATATTACCGCCAACCATAACCGGTGCCGGTTTTATTGTTATTGCAATAACCTTTTTGGGATTGAAACGCAATTTATAATATTTCTCCGCACAGGTTGGTCTTCTCTCCAATGCCCTCACCTGCTGATTTCTGCAGCAGGGAATAAATATTAAGCATTCTTTCCTGCAGTTTTTATCATAAAAATAATTCCGGGTATATTAGTATTAATACATGAAAACAACATGCCCCAAAGAATAGTTTCCAATTTCTATTTTATGCTGTATAAAAAAATATTATCTTCAAAAACTTGTTTTTATTTAAATCTGTCATTATGCGTATAAAAAATTTCCCTTTTTTGTTATTACTTAGCAGTGCGCTACTATATCTTTCATGCAAAAAAGATATAGATACAGTTGTTCCCCCGGTAGATAACTTTCCCGGATTTTCAATTCCTGCGGCTTCCCCGGTAACAGGAAGGATAACAGGAATCGTGGTAAATGAAAATAATGTTCCGGTTCAAAATGCGGATGTTGTACTTGCAGGTACAACGTATCAAACAGATGCAAATGGATCTTTTCAAACCGGAAATGTACAACTGGATAAATATGTAACAACTGTTACGGTAAACAAGATCGGATATTTCAAGGCTATTCGATCTTTTTCTGCTACAGCTTCAAGAAATTACCTTTCCATAAAGCTGATACCCAAAACACTCACAGGCACAGTAGATGCAGCTTCAGGCGGGACGGTAAGCCTGCCAAACGGCACCTCGATCAGTCTTCCACTGAATGGTATTATTGTAAAAAGTACCGGTACAGTTTTTTCCGGTTCAGTAAATATTTATGCATCATATATTGATCCTACTGCCAGCGATTTTGCTGCGATGGTTCCGGGTAGTATGGTGGGAAAGGATACCAGTAAAATGTATGTATTGCAATCTACAGGTATGGTTGTTGTTGAGCTTGAATCAAACAGCGGGGAGCCCCTCCAGTTAGCTATAGGAAAATCGGCTTCTGTAAAAATGTCAATTCCTTCATCTCTAACAGGAAAGGCTCCGTTAACAATTAATACCTGGAGTCTCAATGACAAAGGCATCTGGGTTAAAGAAGGAACAGCAACAAGAAACGGGAATTATTATGATATGCAGGTAAGTCATTTTTCTTTCTGGAATTGCGATGTACCTGCTAATGCGGTTTTCCTTACCATTCATGTGAAAGATCAGAATAACAACCCGCTGCCTAATGCCTGGGTCCAACTCTCCATACCCAATAACAATACCTGGTGGGGAACAACACATGGTATTACCGACAGCACAGGAACTGTGGCTGGGCTTGTACCGGCAAACCTTGGACTGGTAATGACCATTTCAGCCAATATTTATAATTGTTTCATACCATTTGCCACACAAAATATCGGGCCTTTCAGCAGTGATACAACGCTGAATATTACGGTCATTGTAAATCCTTCTCAGTCTGTAATGATCAGCGGAACACTTAATAACTGTAATGCACAACCTGTACAATCAGGAACCGCCACTTTACTGATTGGTAATTATAATTATTATCATGCAGCAATAGTAAATGGCAGCTATAATATTTCTGTCCCCTATTGTTCAGGTGTATCAACAGCAACTGTTTGGCTTGTAGACAGCACGACAGGGGCATATGCAGGACCAGTTACGGTATCAATTGCAGGAAGTAACATTACCATTCCAACCCAGGTAGCCTGTGGTACTACACAGGGTGCGGGTTATACATTGAATAATTGCACTGTGGCAGGCAATTATACCGTGGGCATACCACTCAACTCTTCAAATTATATAGCTGTTATTGTAAGTGTATTAGTACCCGGTACATATAATCTCTCAACCCTTCCGGTAAACGGTGTCCAGTTTTCGGGTTCGGGTACTTTAACGCATACAGGGTTGGATACTGTTTTTTTACCAGGTACCGGAACCCCGGTGAGCAGTGGAATTTTTACTGTTGCAACATCACCTAATGGAGGCGCCACGTACTGCGGTTCAGTATTTACGGTGGGAAGTAATGTACAACCTGCCGTGTTCGACATTGGCTCAGGTACCTGTGCCAATATTAATATTGCTGGTAATTATGTGGTAAACTATCCTGTTCAGCAAACAGATTTCGTTACACTAACGGTAAATGTTATCAGTACCGGTTCATATAATATCAGCACCGGTAATGCTATTAACGGGATTAGTTTTTCCGGCTCAGGTGTTTTCACAGCAACAGGACTGCAAACAGTTTCTTTAGCTGCAGCAGGTATGCCAGTTGCCGCTACTACCAGCACTTATACTTTACAGGCAAATGGAGTTGTAGGATGTACGTTCAATGTTACCGCAACCAATACCGGTTCTGCGATATATACATTTGCAGGTGCCCCCGGAAATTGTACCGGAGTTACTATTGCAGGTACATACCAAACAGGTGTTCCGCTTATTGGCCAGAATACGGTGGCTATTCAGCTAGATGTAACTTCTGTGGGTGCATACAGTATCACAACAGGCACTACCAATGGATTTAGATTTTCAAATTCAGGGGTGTTTAGTACAACAGGCCCCCGAATAATAGTTTTGACTGCCAGCGGAACACCTCTGGCACCGGCTGCCAATACATTTATAGCCAATGGTGGTTCGGCAGCGGGATGTGCCTTTGTGGTTATCAGTAATTAAATGAAGAGTAACATATAACATACTCCGCAGTTGTTTCAACAACTGCGGAGTTTTTTATAAACACAATTTTATTTCAACTATTCTCTGCCTTAGTTGGTTTTCTCTACAGTCCCGGTCTGGTGCCTGCCATTACCGGCGCTGGTTTCATTGTTATTGCAATAGCCTTGTTGGGATTGAAACGCAATGATTAATTTACGGTGGGCATTTTTTCTCCATTAACAAATAACATTTTTTCTGTGTTACTGCAGAGCATTGGCAACCAAAGGCAGTTTTAAATAATGATGTTGTTTATTATTCAACGCATCCGTTTCAATCGTAACTTGCCTTATTTCAATATTCATAAATCGTATGAAAAGATATGACAGGGCTTTTAAAAATTGTATAACAAGCATTGATTTTACTACTTTGGAAAAATCACCCAATGCGGTCTTTGGATTATCTAAAAACCTGGATTTGGTCTATTTTAATAAAGCCTGGTTTAATTTTTCAAAAGAAAATAAAGGAGAGCCCGGCATCTCCCGGCATTTTCCCATAGGTACTCCGATCGGGAATGCCATATCTGGCAATCTGAAAGAATATTATCTGAATAAATACCAGGAAGTTCTTGACACGAAAAAAGTATGGAAACATGAATATGAATGTTCAAGCCCTTCATTATTCAGAATATTTCATCAAATTACCTATCCTTTAAAAAATAATGAGGGCTTGATAATCGTAAATAGTTTAAAAATTGAAAGAAATATTGATGTGGCAAATGATAACGTACTTCCCTTTAAGGAAGAAAACTATATTCAGAAAACAGGATACATAAATCAATGCAGTAATTGCAGACGAACGCAGCGTGTAAAAAAATCTTTAGTGTGGGACTGGGTTCCGATATTTCTAGAAAAGATTCCTGAAAAAATGAGTCATACAATTTGCCCTGTATGCTATGATTATTATTGGAAAAATGCAATAAAGAACAAGGATTATTAGGACGATGCAGTTCAGGTTGGTCTTGCCACCTACTCACCGTTCAGAATTATTCAACAGACAGTTAATAACCATACAGTAAATAATTTTTTCCTGAGTGGAGGATATAATTTTGCACACTAAAATCTGAATACAGATACAACAATAATAACAATACAATTAAATACAGTTCAGGTAATATTTGTTTAGGCGTGGGGCATCATTTCTTTTTTTATAAAGGACTTGCCCTAACACCCATTGTTGAATATAACTGGACCACATATAAAAACAAAGACAATGACCAGAAAGAAAAACATCAAGGACCAGATATTTCTTTGGGAATCAGGAAGTTTTTTAAATAAAGGAAAGAAAAAAATTATTCACTGGTATATTTGTTTTACCGGTATAGGGTACATGAATTTGTTGTGATCTGGGGATTTAAATAATAATATGGTATTTTAATCAGCGATTATAGATTCATATCCGGGTTTTTAATGCCTGAACTGAGCGAATCTTCCTTGTGTGGCTTAGGTGCTTTAATGTGTGAATCAGGTACCTGTTTTATGCGTTGTAAAGTGTTTACACAATTATCTACGAGTTCTTTTGCCGTTCTTTTTATATATTCACTTTGTTTGAATTGTAATACATTTTTATCCATGTCCTCTGCGGTCCATCCGCGGCTCCATCCCAGAAAACTAAAGGGTGGAAATGTAAATCCGAGGTCGGTAAAAAATACCATCATTTGCCCGGCCACCTGCTGAATGTTATCCTGTCCACCGGTGATGATGAAAGACGCCACTTTGTTTTTTATCAGCACTTTGTCTTTCAGTGTTATCTGGTTTTGTACACAATTCAACCGTTCTGCCATTTTAAAATACAGGGAAGAAGCATTACCCCAACGGATAGGGGTAGCTACCAGAATGATATCGGCCCACAGGATCATATCCCGGTAAACCTGTGTCATGCCATCTTTGGGTTGCATTTCGGTTATGCTGCAGGGCCAGGTGCAGGCATTCATGTGCTGACTGTAATATCCTTCGCATGCCCTGAAACCCATTTCCCGCAGTTTAAGTATTTTGGTTTCTGCACCATGTTGTTCTTTGGCATAATCCAATGCCAGTTCCAATGCAGCTTCACTGGTACTGTACCTGGGTAGCGCATTATTCATATTGGTTGCTGAAATACCCAGGATGTTTTTGGAGGTATCTGTTGTTTCGTATTGCAGTTTTATCAGGTCTTCAATGATCTTCAGGTCATGCAATTCGCGGTGCGCCCTGGTTACGGGATGTTCACTGATTAAAATATTATCGCCTTCCGTTTTTACTTCATATACAGCCTGCTGATCTTTATAGCCCGGAGGTGCTGATCCTGTCTTGATATTATACTCCCAGCCATGCCAGGGACAGGTAACATAAAGACCGTCCTGTTTTTTTTCAACAGTCCCCAAACCAAGCGGACCGGCTTTGTGGAGGCAGGCATTGGCAATGGCGGTTATCTCGTTATTATAGTGAAACAGTGCTACTTTATGTACACCGCATTCCACAATTTTCTGGCTGCCGGGTGGCAGCTCACTTAGGGAACATACTTTGATGAATTCCATAGCCGCAGTTTAGATGAATCTTTAAGTTCTGCAAAAAAAGGGAGGGGAGGAAATATATTTTCTGTTGAAGGTGTGTTTAGTAATACGGGCTACGTAAATGCAGATCTTAGGCATCACCCATTAATGATGCCCATAATAAATTTGACAATAAAACACAGCGCTAGCGATTTGTTTTCAAGGAAAATCAATTATGAAATGTTGTTTAATTCTCATATATTTATAACTCCTCCAACCGCCTGAAAAGGTATTTCTTCCAGCATTATTTCATCATTAAAAAAATTAAAAGTCATGAAATCAAAACGTAATTGTCATTAC
>JBBKWV010000286.1:0-7677 GCA_037969135.1 Ferruginibacter sp. | reverse complement strand
TTTTATTGCACCGGCCACATACCAGGTGTTGATAGATGAAGGCGTTAAAGATGGCAACGGGCAACCAATAACATTTCCTTCAGGAGGTTTTGGTAACCTGCTTTTCCCTTTTGGTAATCCATGGAATGCAAATGCCGGGATCACATTATCCCAGATCGTTTTTGACGGACAGGTTTTTATTGCATTAAAAGCAAGAAATGGAACCATCGATCTGCAGGAAAAAATTGCCGGGTTAACGGAAGAAAATATTAAAGCCAATGTTTATAAAGTGTATTACCAATTGGTTGCGGGTAAAATACAAATAGAATTACTAGATGCAAATATTACCCGCCTCGAAAAATTAAAGCAGGATATACAAATTATGTACGACAACGGATTTACCGAAAGAGTTGATATTGATAAACTCGTGGTTCAGGTAGCAAACCTGCAAACAGAAAAGTTGAAAGCAAATAACATGATTAAAAATGGTTTTTCCGGAATGAAATTATTGATGGGTATGCCGGTAAAAGACAGCCTTATACTTACCGATACACTGGATGATAACCAGATAAGGGAAGCTGTTTTGGAAGCCAGCCAATTTAAATACACTGACAGAAAGGATTTCCAAATCATGGAGGTAACCAATAAGCTTAACGGTTTAAATGTCAGAAGGTATAAGTTAAGCCAGATACCAACCTTTGCTTTGGTAGGCGGATACAGTAAACAGGCACAACGCAATGAATTTGACATTTTTGGTAAAGGAGACTGGTTTACCAGTTCCTACATCGGTTTGCAAATGAGAGTGCCCATCTTCAATGGATTTGCTTTAAGGGCAAGAGCACAAAAAGCCCAGCTGGAATTACAGAAAACACAAAACCAGACCGAAGCATTGAAAATCAATATTGATGTTGAAGTAGAGAATGCGAAAAATAATTTTATTACAGCTACCGCATCAATGGACTTTCAAAAAAAGAATATGGAGCTTGCTGAAAAAGTGTACAACCAGACAAAAAAGAAATATGAGATCGGCACAGGCTCTGCAACTGAAATCAATACAGCACAGTTGGATCTCAAAACCGCTCAGACAAATTACATCACCGCTTTATACGAGGCTGCAATTGCAAAAGTTGATTTTTTAAAAGCCACCGGAAAATTATAATCTAAAAGAACAACAACATACAGATGAAAAAGCTAACACAAATTTCGATTGCCCTTTTTGCCTTGTTTCTAATTGCATCTTGCGGTGGCAGTAAAAAAGAGAATGCAGCTCTTATCAATGACAAAAAAGCGGCCATAGAAAAACTAAAAAATGAAAGGGCCAAGATAGACGAAGAAATTAAAAAGTTACAAGCCGAACTGGAAAAACTGGATAGCAATACTGCCAATTCAGCAAAAATAAAACTGGTTGGAATTGCAGCTGTAACCACGCAGGATTTTAAACATTACATTGATCTGCAGGGCCACGTTGATGCCCAGAATATATCTTATATATCTCCACGCGGAATGCCGGGCCAGGTAAAAGCCATTTATGTTCAGCAGGGACAATATGTAAAAAAAGGTCAGTTGTTGTTAAAACTGGATGATGCAATTGTTAAACAACAGGTTACCGCAGCCAGGCAACAACTGGAAGGAATTAAAACACAATTGGGTTTTGCAAAAAATTTATATCAACGGCAAAAAAATTTGTGGGAGCAGGGAATTGGTACCGAAGTTCAGCTGATCACTTCAAAAACAAATGTGGAAGGTTTGGAAAACCAATTGAAGGCTGCAAACGAACAGGTGAATGTTGCTGTGGAACAAATGAAAACAAGCAATGTTTACAGCGATGTGAATGGAGTGGCTGATATTGTTGCAGTGAGGGTGGGAGAAACTTTTCAAGGAATGACACAAATGGGGCCGCAAATAAAAATTGTAAACAGCAGCAATTTAAAAGTCGTAACCAATATCCCGGAAAATTATATATCTAGGTTGAGTAAAGGTTCCGTTGTGGAGATCAGTATCCCAGATGCACAGAAAAACCTGACAGCAAAAATTTCTTTGATCAGTCAGTCAATTGATCCAACAACCAGAGGTTTCCTTGCTGAAGCATCCATACCGGCAGATCCCGCATTAAAGCCAAACCAAACTGCTATCATGCGGATTCTTGATTATTCTGCATCGAATGCAATTGTTATCCCGGTGAATACAGTACAAAGTGATGAGAGCAGTAAATATGTGTATGTTCTTGTAAAACTCAGCAACGGAAAATCTGTTGCAACAAAACAGGTAATTGGCATGGGAGAAGTGTATGGCGATAAAGTAGAAATAAAAACGGGATTAAAAGCAGGAGATCAGTTGATCACAGAGGGATATCAGAATATTTATGACGGACAATTGATCAGCACTTCTATTCTGTAAAAATTGGTCAGATAACTAACAGATGATTTCAAAAATAATTTTATGAATTTTAAAGAAGGGATTGGTAAAAAATTTAAAGAGTTTGCACCAACAAGCTGGTCAATCAATAACCGTACGGCTATTTATATCATTGCCATGCTGATTTCGGCATATGGGTTGATTCAGTTTACCAGTATGCCCAAGGAGCAGTTCCCTGATATTGTGGTACCAACCATCAGTATAACCACTGTTTATGTGGGAAACTCCCCCAAGGATATAGAAAACCTCGTAACAAGACCGATTGAAAAACAAATGAAAGGGATCAGTGGTGCGAAGGTTAAAAAAATTACCAGTACATCTCAAACAGATTTCAGTCTGATCGTGGTTGAATTTGATACTGATGTGAAAACAGAGGTTGCCAAAGTAAAAGTGAAAGATGCGATTGATAAGGCAAAAACCGATCTGCCAAATGATCTTACTTCTCAGCCCGATGCCCAGGAATTTGCCTTTAGTGAAATGCCCATCATGTTCGTAAACGTTAGTGGCGATTATGATGGAATAAAACTGAAAGAGTATGCAGATAAAATGCAGGACAGGTTTGAAGAACTCACAGAAATAACCCGGGCAGAAATTGTTGGCGCACCGGAAAGGGAGATCCAGGTAAATGTGGATCAGTATAAAATGCAGGCTGCCCGTATCAGTTTTATGGATATAGAAAACGCCATCAGCAGGGAGAACAGGGATATTACAGGTGGTTTGGTAGAAGTGGGAAATATGCGCCGTACCATTAAAGTAAAAGGACAGTTCAGCAGTGCATTGAATCTGCAGGATATTGTTGTACGGAGCAGTGCAAGGGGAGCCGCAGTCTATTTGAAAGACATTGCCGAAATAAAAGATACCATCAAAGAAAAGGAAAGTTATGCCCGCCTCGATGGCAAAAATGTAATTACCATCAACATCATCAAACGTGCAGGAGAAAACCTGATCAGTGCTGCCGGAAAGATAAAGGACATTGTGAAAAAAATGCAGGATGATGAAGTGATCCCAAAGAATTTGAAAGTGGTGATCACCGGCGACCAGAGTAAGGCCACGGCAACATCTTTCAACGATCTGATCAATACCATCATCATCGGATTTGTACTTGTACTACTTGTACTGATGTTCTTTATGGGAGTTACCAATGCATTCTTCGTGGCCCTTAGTGTGCCACTAAGTGTATTTGTAGCTTTTCTGTTCTTACCCATTGGTGATGCCATTATAGGCACACCAATTACTCTGAATTTTATTGTTTTATTTGCGCTTTTGTTCGGCCTGGGGATCATTGTTGATGATGCAATTGTAGTAATAGAAAATACGCACCGGATATATAATAACGGTAAAGTGCCCATTATCAGAAGTGCCAAAGAAGCAGCCGGAGAAATATTCATTCCGGTGCTTGCTGGTACAGCAACTACGCTGGCGCCATTCTTTCCCCTGCTTTTCTGGAAAGGGATCATTGGGAAGTTTATGATTTACCTGCCCACGATGCTCATACTTACATTGGCAGCCTCCCTGATCGTGGCGTTTATTTTCAACCCGGTTTTTGCTGTAAGCTTTATGAAACAGGAGGGGAAGGAATTTGATGAGCCCAAGAGTACACTGTTTAAAAAACCTTTCTTTTGGGTTACTTTGGGATTTGGTGTTTTACTGCATCTTGCAGCATGGCACGGTTTCGCAAATTTTCTTTTCTTTATGCTGTTGCTGTCTATCCTTAACCGTTATGTATTCAGGGATATCATTTATTTTTTCCAGAACAAAGTACTGCCGGGTTTAATGCGCCGCTATGAAACATTGTTGCGTTGGTTACTAAAAGGTACCAGGCCAGCCTGGATGCTTGTAAGCTTATTCATCTTGTTTCCGGTTGCGATTGGCTTGTTGGTATTAAGGGGAAATGACCAGACCTTCTTTCCAAGCGGCGATCCCAATTTTATTTATGTGTATTTAAAAATGCCGATTGGCACCGACGTAAAAACAACAGATAGTGTTACACAGCTTTTGGAGAAAAAAGTATACAAGGTTCTTGAAAAGGAAAATCCGGGAACGGAAGGCAGTATTGTTGAAAGTATCATCGCCAATGTGGCAAACAGTGCCAATAATCCCCTGAGTAATAACAGAAGTGTGCAATCAAATCTGGGTAGGATACAGGTTTCATTTGTGGAATACGAAAAAAGACATGGGGCAAAAACAAAACCCTATCTGGATGAGATCAGGAAACAGATGGTGGGCATTCCCGGCGCAAGTATTGAAGTAGCACAGGAGGATGGAGGTCCTCCGACAGACCCTCCGGTTAATATAGAAATTGTAGGCGACAGGTATGAAGAAATTGCAAAAGTGGCAAGTAGCCTTTCCAGTTATTTAGATACGAACCAGGTTTATGGTATCGAGAATTTACGCATGGATGTAGACCTCAATAGCCCGGAGATCACTGTGAATGTAGACAGGGAAAGAGCCATGATGGAAGGATTGAGCACAGGACAGATTGGTATGGAAATCAGAACGGCTGTTTTTGGTAAGGAGGTTAGTAAATTGAAAGATGGAGAAGATGAGTATAAGATCCAGTTAAGGTATGCAGATCTGCAAAGGAAAAATATTACGGATGTGATGAATATGCGTATCACTTTCATGGATATGAATACCATGATGATAAAATCGATTCCGGTTAGTGCGGTGGCAACAATTGATTATACCAACACCTCCGGTGCCATTGCCCGTAAAAATGTAAAACGGACCATACAGTTGCAGTCAAATGTTCTGGATCCGACTTTAACCGGAAAAGTAAATGAACAACTGGCCGGAAAGATCGCCGATTTCAAATCGAAGACGAGGATACCGTCTGATGTTGTTATCAAACAAACCGGCCAGGGTGAACAGGAAGCGGAAACCAATAAATTCCTGATGACGGCATTTTTCCTTGCACTCGGATTGATTTTTCTGATACTTGTACTGCAATTCAACTCAATGAGTAAACCATTCATCGTGTTAACAGAGATATTCTTTTCTGTGATCGGTGTATTGCTTGGTTATGCTTTTACCGGAATGACCATCGCAACCATTATGTTACTCGTTGGAATAATCGGGCTCGCTGGAATTGTAATTAAGAACGGAATTTTATTGATCGAATTTACCGATGAATTAAGAGGTAGAGGTGTTAAAACAAGAGAAGCGGCTATACAGGCAGGTAAGATCCGGATCATACCGGTATTGTTAACAGCCTTGGCAACGATGCTTGGATTGTTCCCGCTTGCAGTCGGGTTCAATATTAATTTTATTTCTTTCTTCCGGCATTTAAATCCGCATATTTTCTTCGGGGGTGATAGTGTGGTGTTTTGGGGACCCCTGAGCTGGACCATCATTTTCGGATTAATATTCGCATTCTTCCTTACATTGATTATGGTACCAAGTATGTATATCATTGCTGAAAGACTGAGAAGACCAATGGAAAAATTCTATGGTACTAAATATGTTGCATTGCTTGGTTTTGCCGGTCCTTTCTTTTTCATTTTTGTGGGTATTATGTACCTGGTTAAAAAGATACAAGGTAAAAAAGTATGGAATGGCTTGCTGAAAGAAAATAAAGGCTAGCAGGATATCCGGAAATAACAGATCAAATAAAAATGCTGTTCAATATCTGAACAGCATTTTTATTTTTTAATTTTAATGAACCTTTTGCATAACTCATTCGTTAATTGTTCATATGAAAAAAATAACCTTCATTGTTGTAATGATCCATTCTGCAACACTTTCATTCTCCCAGACGCAAACAGATTTGAATGCTTTCAATGACCAAAAGAATAAAATAACAAAGAATACCATGATAGCCCTGGGAAGCTGGTCTGCAGCAAATCTTATATATAGTGGTATTGCTACAGGGCAAACTACAGGTACAACAAAATATTTTCACCAGATGAATGTGATGTGGGGAGGAATCAATCTCGGACTGGCTGCACTGGGATATATTGGTACAGGAAAAAAAGACGGGATGTCGCTTGTACAATCTTTAAAAAAACAGGCGGGTATTGAAAAAACATATATGCTGAATGCCGGGCTTGATGTTGCATATATAGCATCCGGGTTTTATTTGAAAGAAAAAGCAAAGAACGATCTTAAGAACAGGGATAAGTTTAAAGGTTATGGAGAAAGCATCATTTTACAGGGCGCTGCCTTGCTTTTGCTCGATGGAGTAATCTTTACCATACACAACAGGCACGGAAAGAAATTATATAAGATGATGGATAAAATGCAGGTAGCTGCAACGGGTAACGGGATTGGTATACTTGTAAAATTATAATGCTAATGGCATTCGGTAAATGGACCAAAGCTCCTTTTGAATGCAGATATTCCCGCTTATAAAAAGGATGTACCATATTTACCTGAATGAATTATTTTGCAAATAAAAAAGTCATGAGAACAAATCACGAAATAGATTTTAAAATTTACGGGGAAGAATTACAGTTTGTGGAAATTGAATTGGATCCCAATGAAACAGCTGTTGCTGAAAGTGGCGCTTTTATGATGATGGACAATGGTATTGAAATGCAAACGATCTTCGGAGACGGAAGCCAGCAAAAAGACAACAGTGTATTAGGTAAATTATTGAGTGCGGGAAAACGATTGCTGGTTGGCGAGAGTTTATTTATGACTGCATTTACAAATGTGGGCCAGGGAAAAAGGAAAGTAAGTTTTGCCGCCCCGTATACCGGAAAAATAATTGCATTTGATCTGCAGCAATTGGGAGGAAAAATAATCGCACAAAAAGATGCTTTTCTCTGTGCTGCCAAAGGAGTAAGTATTGGCATTGAATTTCAGCGAAGACTTGGTACAGGTATTTTTGGTGGCGAAGGATTTATTATGGAGAAACTGGAAGGAGATGGAATGGCCTTTGCCCACGCCGGCGGTTATGTGATCGAAAAAACTTTACAGCCCGGAGAGATATTAAAAGTAGATACAGGTTGTGTAGTAGCCTATACAGCAGGGGTTGATTTTGATATTGAATTTGTAAAAGGGATCAAGAACTGGATGTTTGGAGGAGAAGGATTATTCTTTGCAAAAATGCAGGGCCCCGGAAAAGTGTGGTTACAATCATTGCCGATCAGCCGTTTGGCAGGTCGTATCATGCAATATGGTACTTATAAACGCAAGGAAGAAGGTAGTATGCTGGGCGGTTTGGGTAATTTATTGGATGGCAGGGAATAAGTTTTCCAGTTAAAAATAAAAGGAGAATCTTTATCGATTCTCCTTTTATTTTTAACTGGAATACTTATTCCCTGCCATCCAATAAATTAC
>JBBKWV010000285.1:0-9435 GCA_037969135.1 Ferruginibacter sp. | reverse complement strand
AATGATGAAAAAGCAATTATTTGAAATCTAATTGTTGAATGTAATTAAAAGTAATATTTGTCTTATCTTCGGTTTGAAATTTATCCAATGTGGATAAATTAAAAGCCAAATATTTTATGAAAAAGTACCCTGCTACTGCATTGCTCATTTTCTCGATTATTTTTTGTTTTTATAGTAATCTGGTAATTTCCCAGGTGCCCGGTTTTATCAACAGGCAGGCAACGAATATTGCCGGGAGAGCTGTACTAGACCCTAACGGAGACGGATACAGTTCTATTTTAACCAGTGGCTTTGGCAGCAATGATGTGATCAATTCTGAAGTTCCCTATAAAGGTGTACGCTCTTATTCCATAGAGCCTTATGGTGATTTGCGGAGGGGCCCAAACCACGCCTATTCTGATTTTGTACACGATTCTTCCGGTATCGGTTTCTATACTTATTTTACTGCTGCACAGCAGGTTTTATTCCGGTTCAGACTTGGCTCTATTATGCCCGGTTCCAAGGGTTATAGTGTATTGATGGATACAGACGGAAAATTTGGAGCAACAGGAGCTAATGCCGATCCAAATTATATTGCTTCAACAACCGGTACCAACGGAAACCCGGGATTTGAAATTGAAATAGTACTGGAAACAAATTTTCGAATATCTATTTACAATGTAGATGGAACATCATCACCGGTTGTTGTTAAACAATATACCAACTGGCAGGATATGTCGCAGGTATCCATAGCGGCTACAAACGATAATGGCGATCCGGATTTCTATATGGATTTTTATATCCCCTTTTCAGATTTACAGGCAGTGCCCTTTAATCTAACAACGGCATCGCCTATACGAATGACTGCAACCACCGTTATGAAACCCGGCGCAGCAATTGGCGGGCCCCGCTCAGATATTTATGGTGTTGCCAATGATGATTATGAAGATTTTATCAACGGGCAACCTGCATGTCCGATCTTTAATACAGTTACTTCCTGCCCAACGGCCATGTGTACAAGTGCAGCTTTGGTAAATTCTCCACTTTCTACTGGTACTGTAAATATCAGTGGTACCTGGACAAAATCAGTTCTGAACGGAGCTTTGGGTACAGCAAATATTACTGTTTATAAAAATGCAATAGTAGCCGGAACTGTTAATAATGTTGTTTCCGGTACCGGTTGGACGCTGAATAACATCACTCTAATAAATGGGGATATCATTACCGCAAAGTCAGTTGCTACAGGAGAAACCATGTGCTTAACCAGTAATGCTGTAGTAGCCTCTACTTGTAACAGTTCCAATCGGCCTGCATCACCTATCCTTGGCTGTTATTCCGGGAGCAAAGGGATAAATGGTTCCAATTATAGTACCGGGTTGACCATACATGTTGATAATATGACCCGTTCTGTTTTTGATAATCATGTAAACAATTCAACCACGTTGTTTGGTGCCATTTCCGGTTCCAACTGGGTATTTTCAGGAGGTTGCAGTACGGGGGCTCCATTGACTTCAGGATCCTATAAAATTTATTATACTGATAATGTTACAGGATGTGTTTCGTTGCCGGCATATTTTTGTGCAGCTGGAAATGGTATGAACGCACTTGCGGGATCATTGGCTGTACCAACAATTTCTACTCCTTCAAATGCTGTTTTTACCACTGCTACCACTTCCATTATTGGATCTACTGATGCCAATGCTTTAGTAAAGTTGTATGTGAATGGAACGAATACGAAAACGACCACTGCTGCAGCAGGAGGTGGATTTACATTTTCAAGCCTGAATTTATTAAACGGACAGCAACTATACATTACTGTTGAGTTGAATACCGGTACAGTGGGTACCAGCAAATGTGCCAACCAGACGGGTTTGTTTACAGTTAGCTGTTATTCCCAGCCGCCTTTGATAAACTCGGATAATAATAACCAGGTAACTGCCGGTTTGCCTGTTACAGGTACTTCTGTTGATCCTGCCGGCACAACAATCAGGGTTTATAATTCTGCAGGGAATATTTTGCTGGCTACAACAACAGTGCAGGTGAATGGAAGTTGGTCAACTGGAAACGCAGGAACTTTGCCCGCAGTATATAATGCCATTAATGCAACAAGTTACTATGCCAATGCCCAAAACGGAGGCTGTGCAGTTAGTAATAATTCTCCTGTTGTTGCAGCAGCTGCTGTTACTCCTATAGGAAGATGCGGAACCATTACCGGCCCTGTAGCTGCAGGAGTTGCAGGAATTTCCGGGACACTCACTGGTTCATTTACTACAACAACGGTAAACCTGTATTTAGACGGAGAGTTTATTGGAACAACCACAACCAACGGTACAGGATGGGGCCCAATTTTGGTCAATAGTTCGGCAAACAATACATTGTTTTCAAATGGCGTTTTGTCAATCGGAATTCGTGAAGGAAGTAACCAGGAAGTAGCATGCCCGGGTTCTAAAACCACTATTTTGTGTACTCCAACGCCGGTAGCACCCATTTTCACCCCAACCAATTCAACAATTACCCAAAATCAAAATATCACTTATACAATTTCCAATGCAGTAGCTGGTAATTTTTATGCCATTGCAGACTCTGCTACCGGCCAATCTCTTGGAATTGGAAAATGGGCTATCTCCAACGGAACTTTGATGATGACAACCAGTTCTTTTACAGATGCAGGCACATTTAGGGTAGTTATAAAATCAACCTCCTTATCCGGGGTAAATATTTGTACTTCTGTTTCTACTGCAGGATCTGCTATTGTAAACCCTGTTGTACTTCCATTGACACTTTTGGATTTTACAGGGAAAAAACAACTAAGTAAAATATTACTGGAATGGGTAACCGAGGATGAGGTTTTACTTAGTCATTTCGAAATAGAAAGAAGCATTGATGGTAATTCGTTCAATAAAATAGGGCAGCTGTCTGCTACTGGTTACAGCAACGGAAAAAAATCTTATGCATTTACTGATACTGATCCACAGACCATTAATTATTACAGACTAAAAATGATAGATCTGGATGGTAAATACCGTTACAGCAAAACGATCGTTTTTTCAAATGACCGCACTGCTGTTACCGAAATAAATAATATCATGCCCAATCCATTTTCAGATTTTATTAAACTGGATTTGAATATGCAAAACACAGAGCCTGTAATCATTCAAATGATTGATGTAAGTGGAAGGATTGTTTATACAAAAAATGTACAGGTAGCTAAAGGGAATAATGTTGTTATCTGTAACGGACTTTCCGGGCTTGCTGCTGGTATTTATCTTATCAATATAAAAACCACAGATGCAGTTTTGCAACAAAAAGCATTGAAAATAAAAAAATAGGCAAGCATACAGTTTCTCTCAAATATTATTCAGTCTGACAGAAACAAAAAAACTGCATTAAGAAAATGAAACTTCTTAATGCAGTTTTTTTATGTCTATGAAAAGAAAAGATATTATCATTCACCCCAGAAGCTAAAACTTTCTGTTACATATTTTGCATGGGCATTTGTACCCGGCCAGTGTTCTTTATCAAAACCAGGTGTTTTTTGAAGTGTTTCTCTTTTTTCATTGAAACGAAATACTTTATTTTCAGGATCAACTTTTAGCAGCCTGAAAGGAATGGCGAAGAATTTTTCTCCTATTCCGAGAAATCCACCAAATTCAATTATATAATATTCAATATGTCCATCCCGGATATCAAGCATAACATCTTTGATGATACCCATATGCTCACCAGCATCATTAATTACTTTATCTCCAATAATGGATGATGCGGCCAGGAATTTTAAGGGTACATTTACATTAGCTGGTTGCGAATTTTCTCCGGTAATATTATCCGCGATATGACCAAGATTTTTATTTGTTTCCATGGAATTATTATTTTTAGTGTAGATTTTTGTACTATCAAATATAATATAAATATATGTGAGTAAGAGTTTATTTGATAATTAACCTTATGTTATTATTCTTGTTATAAAGAAATTGCAAATAAAAAAATGTTTTTTTGGTTTTTTAATTTATGGCAATATGATTCATTTCACCAGCGCTGGCATCAAGTTGCATTATTTTAATTATTAATGCATGGTAATGCTTCATACTGTAGGTCTGATTTAAAAATCGCTAAACATAGATTCAATAAAATTTATATGTGAAGATTTTGTAAATCTGAACAGGCCATAACCATTGTTTATAAACCCTTTTTTTAGTTAAATTAACCCATTTTTTGAAATAGTGTTCATCAATATTATAATCATGTTTTATATTGTAATTTATTTAAGAGATTACATGAATTGTTATGTTAATTGATTGAACTTCACTAAATATTGAAAGTGAAATTTCTTAATTTATTTAAGAGATATTTAATCAACAGTTATATCCATATGAAAAATATTATCCATTCCAATATTGAATTGTTTAGCTTTTTTGAAATGACACCCGACCTGGTTTGTATTGCAGGGAAGGATGGTTTTTTAAAAAACGTAAATCCGACTGTGATTGAAAAACTGGGGTATTCAGAAGAAGAATTATTAAGCCGCCCTATTTCTACTTTTATTTTTGAAGAAGACAGAGATCTTACTGATAAGAGCAGGAGTTCTTTGCTTGGTGGGAAAATGTTGCAAAATTTCGTCAACAGGTATATTAAAAAAGATGGGAATCTCATTTGGCTTGAATGGACGTCTATTTATTTTTCTGACAAGGAAATTGTATTTGCAATTGCAAAAGATGTAACTGAAAGGAAAAAAATTGAAATGGAAGTTGAAGTACAGTTTAATAAATATAAAAGCCTGGCCAACCATTTTAAATTAAGTCAGGAGAAGGATAAAAAAATACTGGCCTATGAATTACATGAAGAACTGGCCCAACTTGTTTCTGCATTAAAAATGGATATTGATTGGATCGCCTCTTTAATACCTGGCGAAGAAAACCCTCTGCATAAAAAAGTGGAACATGCACTGGCAGTTTCAAACTTATTGGTAAAAACGATACAGCGTATAAGTTTTTTTGTAAGTCCCAGGATACTGGATGATTTCGGATTAAAAGCAGCATTGGAATGGTTGTGTAAAGAATTTTCAATTTTATATGGTATTCCCTGTTCTTCAGAAAGCAATTGTAAAGAAGAAAATTTAGTGTATGAAATGAAACTGGATTTTTTCAGGCTTTGCCAGGAGGCTCTGGTTAGTGTTATAAATCCGGATGCAGTGAAATCAATTATGATAAGGATAGTTGAAAATGATGAATGTATTTTACTTGATATGCATGATGAAGGAAACGGGTTCATCATTGTAAACGAGAAGCAGGCAGTTGGTTTGATCAGTATGCAGGAGCGTGTTGCTTCCATAAATGGGATACTGACTATTAAGGATGAAACTGAAATGGGAACAGGCATTACAGTTACTATTGAGAATGACAGGATGGATCTGACAAAAATGGGTTTTACAAAGCCGGTAAATTAATTATTATTCAAATATTTCGTCTGTTCATTAATTAGATTTACTTTGCTATTCTGAACAAATTATTCCAAAAAAATGATACGTATTTATTTGATTTTTCTTATAGGTTTTTTTGTAAGCAGTTGTGCTAAAACAACAGGGGATGGTTCCAATTGCTCTGCATTGGATAACATACATATTAACAGCAATAGCCCGGTTCAGATAGGGCAAACAATAAAATTTGCAGTGCCGGAAGTTGGTGGCTATCGAATTTATACATGGCATGGCCCCAATAATTATAGTGGCCAGGAACCTGCAGATAGTATTACATATGCTGAACTAAAACAGGAGGGTTGGTATTACCTGAATATTTCAAAACCTGACTGCAATTCCTGGATTGATAGTGTATATATAGACGTTAAACTTAATCAGGGAACTCCTTCCTGTACGATTAGTTCCAACACCTGTACATACAGTAATTTGTTTAATGATACGTATAACAGTATTCACAAATCAATTGATCCATCGTATAATGTATTGACACTTTCGGCAGATGGCACCTCAAATATGAAAGTATTATTTCATCCCCGCTGGAATACCGTTGAACCCGAAGATGGCATTTACAATACGATTAATGTACCGGTTTTTGATCCGGTAGATGCCAATTACAACAAAGTTTTTATCAGTACGGTTAAGCAAAGCATTTATTGGGCATCACATCCCGATCAAAAGGTTTATGTAAGTCATGTCAACAATAAACTGCAGGTTCGGTTTTGCAGTTTTGCCATGAGTGGTTCCAATGGGACTTCATATACTACGTCAGTTTCCGGAAATCTCAATGAACAGTAATTTCAATAAATTATCAGGATAAAGAACTACTCCAGGATATCATGTTTTTGCTATCCCGGTCTTTAATGCAGGTGAAAATAAAACTGGAGACGAAATACATATCTATGGATTCCATTTCACTGGAAATACTGATGTCTCCATTTGCATATGCTTCTATTGAAGTTGTTTGAATTGTATTCCAGTTTGGCTGTATTTTCTGAAACGGGTAATTGTTATTATACTGTTTATCCACTATTCTCTCTATGATGTTTACCATCATATTTTGCTCAAGCAATGAAACAGATACCTGAAGTGTCTTTTTTTCGAATTGCATGTTTTTTTTGTTTTCTGAATTTTTCATAAAATATTTCATTGTTTTATAAAATTCTTGTGGGATCAGAGGCTTTTTTAAAGGAGAAAAAATATAGATATGTGAAACGCTATTTTTCAACTTTCAATAGAGCATAAATGTAAACCTCTCAGAAAAATTTTCCGGTAGAAGAATTTACTTAATTACTGTAAATGATTATTATTTTTTCTGTAGAGTTTAATCTACATTTAATTTTGAAACAAGGTCCGGTTTTCCGGTTAAAGCATTTGTTACTTTCATTACGGGCATTTGTCAGGCTTGTGTATATTGAATTTTATGAAATTTTGGGATCAGAATGGGTTGGTAAGATGTTCGGGATATGATCTTGCATAATGTTATAAAGAAAAATGAATCAGAGAAAAATAAAATCTAGCAGGAAATTTGCTATATTATGGTTTGTTAATCTAAAAATTAATATTTAAAGCAATTTAAAGCAATGAAAATGAAATTTATTTTACTGATTACTGCCTTTTTTTTCAGCAGTTTATATGTAAGTGCACAACTTAAGACAACTCCAACATGTCCTCCCATTGAAGTAGATGTACTGGAAGGAACGGTTAATAAATTATCTTCAAAATCAACATTGGGTGAATTTAAAAAAATGTTTCCTTGTTTTACGGAAGTTGTTGAAGAACCCGATAGCAGCAGGTGCAGGGGTGTGTTCATAAAGGATAAGGCAATTTCTTTTTTCAGTGATCGGAATTATTTTGAAATAGGCGAAAAATTTCAGGGGAAATTAAGCATGCCATTGATCGGGACAAACCGGAGCGGGTTATTTAAATTATTGGGTTATCCCAAGATAAAAGATGTTAGCTGGGATGCATTTCAAATGGTGTATGGCTTACTTATTTTATATTATAACAAAGCAGGGAATGTAGAAAAAATTCAGATCAGTAATAAGAATGCTGAAACATTGAAGCTTTGTGAGTTTTAATGTTTTCAGTAATTACGGAAATGGATCAATGATTTTTTAAGCGACCTATCTTTGATTCAAGGACATTTTTTAATTTTTCAACGGCTCCTTTTACAGAAAGCTCGTGTGTATTTTCTTTGGCTGAAACCATAACCGGATCCATTCCTTTCAATCTGGCTTCCAGGTTACAGTTTTTATCACTTAAACCTTCCTTGTGGCCGTTTTCATCAGATAAATGTACTTCAAGCCGGGTAATATTTTCACCAAATCTGCTTAATTCTTTCGTTAACAATTCATCTAATACTGTCTTAAATCCTTCGTGGATAGTGAGGCTATTGTCTGTGTTGTATTGTATGGTCATAATGATTGGTTGTTTTACATTGGTCTTTTCATGAACGATATTGTCATAAAAATGTTATAATCAAAGTTACGAAATTCAAGTCGCTTTTCGGAAAAATGCTCAAATAAGTTTAGGGTAATTTCTGATTAATTAATGCGGGATATAACAGGAGAAAAGTATGAAAGAAAATGTACTGTTTAACCTGAATGATCTGTATATAAATACCACTTACCCCTGATCTTTTTCATCAGGCTGGAATAACGGCCTTCTATTTTTTTACCATCTGGGTATATAACATGAAAATAACCGGTAACATAATAGTATTTACGTGAAATGCGTTCCATGTTTTCCCCATCCAGGATAAGTTGCCCCATTTTTTCTTTGGGCCAGTATTTCCTGTAGAATGAAAGAATGTTTTCTTTACCGTAAACGGCGCCTTTGGTTAAGATCATGCGGGTTGAATCGGAAGGCGCATACAGGCTCACGTAAGCTTCGATATCTCCCTTGCTCCAATAAACTTCTTCAAGCCTCATAACAGCCAGTATTTTTTTTACGTCTTTCGACTGGGAGTAAACAGTTGATGCGGAAATGAATAAAAAGGAAAGTGTAAAAAATATGAATTTTAGACCGAACCTATTATCAGTTTTTTTCATTTTTTTGTTTTTATTATTGAAAGAAATATTTTAATAACAAATATTGACTTGAGTGTCATAAAATTAAATTGAAATGGCCAGAATGTATTTCCGTTCATATAAATGTTGATCAATGCATCAGCTGAATTTACGGATACATATTTTTTTGTATGAAGGGTTCAACTGAATAGAACTGCGATCGGAAATAGTATCCAAAGTCTAATCAGTTGTGGGTTTGTTTAATGAATCTTTTATAGAAACCCAGGTATGTTTCAATCCGATTCTTTTGACAAGTTCATTGAATATTTTTGCGTTCAACGGATGCAACCTGATACATCCATGGGAAGCTTTTGTACCCAGCTTCAAAAAATTCCCTTTGGTTGTACCGTGAATGGCATAACCGCCTCTGATAAAAATTGCATAAGGCATATTACCCAAACCCTGATAGTTTCCACCGGGGAATTTTTTTGATGTATACTTTGTCAAAACCGGACCGGATGGCCGGATGCTCATAACCGGTGTTTCATATTTTCCTATACCGGTTGAAACAGGAAAACTGTCAATCAATTCTGCATCCAGGTATAAATACAGTGTTTGATTTGATTTAATTATTTCTGCATAAACCAGGCAATCTTTCTCCTTACAGGAGATTTGATCCAATGTGTCTTTTTTAGCAAGAAATGAATCCAGCAGTTTTATATTTTCTTTTATGGACTCCAGTTCTTCGGGACTGTACGGATCTACCTTCTTCCATATTTTCAATAAGGTATCCATCTGCTCCATGAAAGCGATATCTTGATGCCAAATACTGTCAATCCTTGTTAATATGGTATCTGATGAATCTGTTCCGGGATCATAGATTGTACTGTCGAAGAAATTGCTGTTATCGCCGGCACTGTCATATATTATTTCTTTGATCGAATCTTTAAATGACCGATAATTAAAATCCTCAGG
>JBBKWV010000284.1:0-4067 GCA_037969135.1 Ferruginibacter sp. | reverse complement strand
TCCAATGCTGATTCAGCAACCACAAAATGGGATTTGGCATTTGCCGGAACAACTATCCGGGTAAATAATACAACCAGTGGACCAGGTAATGGTGGTGCATTTGTTTACAATGGAATTTTTGATGTTGTTACTATGGTTCCAACTGATTCAGTTTTCAGGATTGATAATCACCCTACAGCTTATGCCATTACCAGAGGTTCAGGAAAAGCTTGGTATAATTATGATGGTCCAACTAATTTACTAACGCCAATTCCTGGTCGGGTTTTAGTGATCAGAACTGCATCGGGTAAATATGCCAAAGTAGAGATCTTGAATTATTACAGAGGCGGGATAACTCCATCTGCTACAGCACCAGACGCCATTAAAATAAGTGAGCAACGATATTATAAATTCCGTTACACATTTCAAAGCAACGGAACCACGACCTTTTAAAAGCTGTTAAGATTAAACAAAAACCCGTGCTGATATAATTCAACACGGGTTTTTGTGTTCGAGGCCCATCAGTTTTCCTTAACTTTGCAGCCATTTTAGAACGGCTACGATGTGCTATGTAGCTTAACTAAGCATAGTAGTATGGGTGCAAAATATCATGAATTTAAGGGGTTGAATTTACCGGCTTTCGAGCAGGAAATATTGGCTAAATGGTCTGAAAATCAGGCTTTTGAGAAAAGTGTGTCCCTAAGAGAAGGGGCCACCCCTTTTGTATTTTATGAAGGCCCGCCCAGTGCTAACGGTATGCCGGGCATTCACCATGTTATATCAAGAACGTTTAAGGATCTGGTTTGCCGTTACAAAACCATGAAAGGATTTCAGGTAAAACGTAAAGGAGGTTGGGATACACATGGCCTTCCAATCGAATTAGGAGTTGAAAAAGAGTTAGGCATTACTAAAGAAGATATAGGTGTTAAAATATCGGTAGAAGAATACAACCTTAAATGCAGAGAAGCGGTATTAAGGTATAAGGACAAGTGGGATGACATCACCAGAAAGATGGGCTATTGGGTTGATCTGAATGATCCCTATATCACTTATAAGAATGAATACATTGAATCCGTTTGGTGGATTCTGAGTGAATTATATAAAAAAGGATTCTTATACGAAAGTGTAAGTATTCAACCTTACTCACCGGCAGCAGGAACCGGACTGAGTTCACATGAATTAAATCAGCCGGGAACATACAAGGATGTTAAAGACACTTCGGCAGTTGCGATGTTCAAAGCCTCCCCAAACCCCCGTCCGACCGGATCATCCGGGCGGGCCTCCGCAGGAGGGGCTTATGAGAACCCTGGTATTGCAAAAATGTTTGCAGCAATTGCAGACTCTGAAATCCCCCCTGCGGGGGGTGGGGGGGCTGTCTTCTTCCTTGCCTGGACGACCACTCCCTGGACCTTACCATCAAATTTAGGGTTGACAGTTGGACCAAACATTGATTATGTTTTAGTTCAAACATTCAATCCTTACTTACACAACCAAATAAATATCGTTTTAGCAAAAGCTTTGGTTGGAAAATATTTTAAAGAAGAAAACGAGAATACAGATTTTGCCGAGTATAAAAACGATGGGAAGAATATTCCTTATAAGATCATTGCTGAATTCAAAGGAAAAGACATCGAAGGTTGTGAATACGAACAGCTTCTTCCCTTCGAAGCCAACTCGTTAAAAGCTATTCAGGAAATAACACCGGATGCAAAACCATTTCAAGTGATGGTAGACACCTTCGTTACCACTGAAGATGGTACCGGTATCGTTCATACTGCACCGGCATTTGGAGCAGATGACTATAAGGTTGGAAAGAAATATAAGATCGGTATTCTAACAATGGTTGATCGTCAGGGAAAATTTGTTGATGGTCTTGGTGAATTCAGCAACCGTTATGTGAAAAATTATAAAGAAGAAAAAGATTATGTAGATGTGAATGTTGACATCAGTGTAAAACTGAAAAAAGAGAACAGGGCTTTTAAAGTAGAAAAGTACGAACACAATTATCCGCATTGCTGGAGAACAGATAAACCCATTCTTTATTATCCGTTGGATGCATGGTTCATAAAAACCACCGCGGTTAAAGAAAGAATGGTAGCGTTGAATAAGACCATCAACTGGAAACCAAAATCAACCGGCGAAGGAAGATTTGGCAACTGGCTGGAGAATCTGGTGGATTGGAATCTGAGTCGTTCAAGATTCTGGGGCACACCGCTTCCTATCTGGAAAACAGAAGATGGCGAAGAAGAGATTTGCATCGGCTCTATAGAAGAATTGAATGAAGGCATTCGTAATGCCAATAAAGTATTGGGTGGTGATGTCAATACACATTACTTACATGAAGGGATACTAGATCTGCATAAACCTTATGTTGATGACATCATATTGGTAAGTAAATCAGGGAAACCCATGAAAAGGGTGCCTGATCTCATCGATGTTTGGTTTGATAGCGGCGCCATGCCTTATGCACAGTGGCATTATCCATTTGAAAATAAAGAAACTTTTGAAAAAAGTTTTCCTGCTGATTATATCGCCGAAGGTGTGGACCAGACCAGAGGTTGGTTCTATACATTACATGCCATCGCTGTTATGTTATTTGATAGTGTTGCTTATAAAACCTGTGTATCAAACGGATTGGTGTTGGATAAGAACGGCAACAAAATGAGTAAGCGGCTAGGCAATGTAGTTGACCCTTTTAGTACGATTGAAACTTTTGGTGCTGATGCCACAAGATGGTACCTGGTTACCAATGCATCTCCTTGGGACAACATGAAGTTTGATCTCGATGGCATTAAAGAAGTACAACGTAAATTCTTTGGAACATTATATAATACCTATCAGTTCTTTGCCTTGTATTCCAATGTTGATGGATTTGCTTTTAAAGAAAAATACATTCCTTTAGAAGAACGTCCGGAGATTGATCGTTGGGTACTTTCATCTTTAAATACGGTTGTAAAAAAGGCGACTGCCTATATGGATGATTTTGAACCTACACAAGCTGGTCGTGTAATAGAAGATTTTGTGGATGAACACCTTAGTAACTGGTATGTTCGTCTTTGCCGCCGCCGGTTCTGGAAAGGTGAATATGAGCAGGATAAAATTTGTGCTTATCAAACCTTATATGAATGTTTGGAAACGATTACCAGATTGATTGCTCCAATCTCTCCATTCTTTAGTGATACGGTTTTCCAAAATCTGAATGCCGTTACGAATCGATTCAAGGCAGCATCAATTCATCATGTAGATTATCCTGTTGCTAATGAATCTGTGATTGATGTATTGTTAGAAGATCGAATGCAATTGGCACAGGATGCTTCCTCTTTAATATTATCGCTTCGAAAGAAGACAAATCTTAAAGTAAGGCAACCTCTACAAAAGGTATTGATACCAGTTATGAATGCTGTCATGAAGGCACAACTGCAAAAAGTGGAAGATCTGATAAAAGCAGAAGTAAATGTGAAGGAGATAGAGTACCTGGATCCGGACAATACATTCATCAGCAAAAAGATCAAACCTAACTTTGTTGCCTTAGGTAAAAAATTAGGCCCCAAGATGAAAGCTGTAACAACAGCTTTATCACAATTCACACAAGAAGACATAGCCTTGTTGGAAAAAGAAGGTGAATTTAACTTGTCAATTGAAGGCGAACCAGTAATATTACAGATTACTGAAGTAGATATAACAAGTGAGGATATCCCGGGCTGGACAGTGGCCAATAAAGGCAGTTTAACTGTTGCACTGGACATCACAATTACTCCGGAACTAGAGGCAGAAGGAAACGCCAGGGAGTTTGTAAACAGGATTCAGAAAATCCGCAAGGATAGTGGGTTTGAGCTAACTGACCGGGTAAAAGTTATTGTATCTCAGGCAGATGTATTAAAAGATTCTTTGGCAAAGTATAAAGCATATATTTGCGCCGAAATACTGGCTGATGAGCTTGAATTTTCACCATCAATTCATGATGGAATAAGTATAGATATTAATGAAGTTTCACTAAATGTAATTGTTTCAAAAAAAGGGTAATTTATGGCTACAAAGAAAAAAAAGGCTGTTAAAAAAGCCGCCAAACCCGCCCCTAAAAAGGCTGC
>JBBKWV010000283.1:0-2921 GCA_037969135.1 Ferruginibacter sp. | reverse complement strand
CTGCGGGCCCCAGATCAGGATTGTCATTTCTATTTATCGTTGTAGGATTGGTGGAAAAAGTTCCATAAGGCAGTATTTTCAAAACATATTCCCCATCTGCAAGCCATTTATTGGCAACTTTTTTCAGGTCCTCGGGTGTGGCTTTTTTCACCATCTCATTCACTTTTTTATAATATCCTGCATCTCTTCCAAAACATTCATTCTGCGCCAGAATATCCGACTTACCGCCAAATCCACCAATACGTTCCATGCCTTTAATGATCCCGGAAAAATATCTTGTTTTAGCACGTTCTATTTCAGCTATGGAAATTGGCTGGGTAAATATCTTTTGTAATTCTTCGTTTATTACGGCATTTATTTTTGCGAGATCAACTCCGGGTTTTGCATCTGCGATTAAATAAAACTGTCCACCTATTTCTTTTTCATCGGTATAGAAATATATATTGCTAGCCAATTGATCATCATATACCAGGCGCTTATATAATCTGGATGATTTTCCGCTTGCGAGTACATCACCCAATAAATTCAGGTAAGTAAGTTCTTTTGTGCCCCAACCGGGAACATTCCATGTTTTTTGTAAACGGGCCTGTGGCACCCTGTCTTGAACAACCTGTTCCTGTATGCCTGTCATCTTTGCGATCCAATTACTGTTTTTTGCAATAGGCGGACCAGCAGGCAGATCACCGAAATATTTCTTCACTTTCTCAAAAGCTTCATCTGCTTTTATATCTCCGGCAATACAAATAATTGCATTGTTCGGACCATAATATGATTTGAACCATTCTTTCACATCATCAATCGTTGCAGCATTCAGGTCATCCATTGAACCAATAACCGTCCAGGAATAAGGATGCCCCTGGGGGTAAGTGCTTTTAACTGTTAATTCTTCAGAAACAGAATAGGGTTCATTTTCGCCCTGGCGTTTTTCATTTTGAACAACTCCTCTTTGCTCATTCAACCTCGCAGAATCAATTACGCCAACTGTAAAGCCCATTCGGTCACTCTCGATCCATAATATTTTGTCCAATGCAGAAACGGGAAAATTCTCAAAATAATTGGTACGGTCATTATTGGTTGTACCATTTAGATCTGTAGTACCAATGGCATCCGTTATTTTAAAGTAATCATCATTGTGATGCTCACTTCCGTTAAACATTAAATGTTCAAATAAATGTGCAAAACCGGTCTTACCCGGCTTTTCATTTTTTGAACCTACATGGTACCAAACATTGAAAGCAATGATTGGTGCTTTATGGTCTTCATGCACAATTAATGTAAGACCATTATCCAAAACATACTTCTTGAATGGAATGTCAATATCCGGATAGCTGGTTTTTACCTGTGTAAACCCCCAACTTGTAATAAAGCTGCAGATTAACAGGATCAATATTTTTTTAAACATGAGAAACAGTTTAAGGATGAATAAAACAGATGAATGATAACTGTGATTTGCAGAAAAGCAGACCACTAATATATAGCCTTTTAATAAAAAATAAAAGTTTAATGCAATATCATGGTTAAAAAGAATTATTCCAATTTAAAATTATTTATTTATTTAGATGATTTGGCAGGTCTTGCTTTTTAGCCGCAGAAGTTATATTATCTTGCAATGACTGTTTTTGTAAAAAACAATATGAAATAACCCGGTTCCATAAAAAACGGGAAAACTGTAAATTTGATTTATGAAGAATATAAAACTGATTGAAGTGCCTTCGGAAATAGGTGCCGGTACCCGTGGTGCCAGTATGGGCATTGATGCGATAAAAATTGCCGCACTTGATTTCATGAGCAACTTTTTTGTTCATTTTCCTTCAGAAAAAATTGAAGTGGAAAATAATTTGTTATTTGAGCCGATTAAATCTCCTTATGCCAAGCGCATACAGGGAGTCGTAAATATGTATGACCGTATCAGTAAATCGGTATGTGATAGTATAAAAAACAATTTTTTTCCGGTGATCTTAAGTGGTGATCACAGCAATGCCGGCGGCACCATCGCGGGAATAAAAATGGCAAAGCCAAAGAGCAAACTGGGTGTGATCTGGATTGATGCGCATGCCGACCTGCACACTCCTTACACCACACCATCCGGCAATATGCATGGAATGCCTTTATGTACTGCCATTGCAGAAGATAATATAGAATGTAAAGTGCATGACCTGGATGAAACAACTGCAAAACTCTGGAACCAGTTAAAAACAATTGGAAAAAGCGGACAAAAAGTATTACCGGAGGATGTTGTTTTTATTTCGTTGAGAGATTTTGAAAAAGAAGAAAAAGCATTGATTGATAAATATGGCATGAAAGTGATCACAACCAGTGAGGTTAGACGAAATGGGGCTGAGAATGTAAGCCGCAAGGTTTTGCGTTACCTGAGTGATTGTACAGATATTTATGTAAGCTTTGATGTAGACAGCCTTGATTCTGCTTTATCCAAAGGAACCGGCACGCCAGTCAGCAATGGTTTAAAAGAAAGAGAAGCCGAGGACCTGATCAGTAAATTCATGCAAAACAGAAAAATCTGTTGTTTTGAAATTACAGAAGTGAATCCTACCCTGGATAAGGAAAACCTGATGGCTGAAATTGCTTTTAATATTTTACAGCGCAGTGTAAATGTGCTGATGATGAATTAAGAAAACTGTATGAAAACGATCCTTAGCTTCCTTTTACTATTCCTTCAAACGGGCAGCAAGGCCCAAAAAACAAATTATACCGACAGCCTGAAAAATTTCCAGCTGGAATATGCACGCAATCATGAAGTGGTTGCTAAATCAGATATGAAATACTTCCGGTTTTTTCCTGTAGATGAAAAATATAAAGTACCCGCAGTATTCAAAAAAATAGACGATAGCACTGGTTTTATCATGAAAACCTCCGGTGCCAAAACCCAGCAATATTTCAAATATGGGATATTGAGTTTTACA
>JBBKWV010000282.1:0-3613 GCA_037969135.1 Ferruginibacter sp. | reverse complement strand
ATCCATTTGATCACTTCCTGGTTTGCAAGTCCGTGTAAAGGACCTGCAAGGCCATTCATTCCGGCAGCAAGGCTCAGGTAAGGATCACTTAAAGCAGAACCTACCAGGTGTGTAGTATGCGCAGAAACGTTTCCGCCTTCATGATCGGCGTGAATGGTCATATACAAACGCATCAATTCTTTAAAACCCTCATCTTCATAACCCATCATATGGGCAAAATTACCTGCCCAGTCGAGCAAACCATTTGGCTGAATATGCTCCCCGTTCTTATACTTACGGCGATATATATACGCTGCTACTCTTGGTAACCGTGCGATCAGATCCATACAATCATCAAAAACCGCGTCCCAATGATCTTTCTTACTCATTCCCTTAGCATACAGTTTGGCAAACTGGCTCTCTGTTTGCAGCGCCATGATGGCAACAACAAATTGTGTCATGGGATGTGTACCAACCGGCAATGCTTCAATTGTTGAAAACACATGATTGGGTACATGACTCCGGCGTTGCCAGGTGCTGCTCAGATGCTGTGCATCTTCTTCTGTCGGAAGATCACCTACCAGCATCAAATAAAATAATCCTTCGGGTAAAGGCTCCGTACCATCTTTCGACTTGGGCAATTTCTCTCTTAATTCAGGAATGGAATAACCCCTGAAACGGATCCCATCCTGTGCATCCAGCAAAGATGTTTCAGAAACGAGGCCCGTAATACCCCGCATTCCCTGGTATATCTGGCTCAGGGTTACTTCCCCAATTACCTTATCACCATGTTCCTTCAGCAAATCTTTAATATCTGCAGTTATTTTATCTGCCTTTTCTCTAAACCTTTCTTTAATAATTCCCATGTCAAAAAAATTGTTGTATGTTAATTGATGAATTTTATTTTTTGTCCCGGCATTGTTCATTCAACGCATCACCGTTGCATCGCCCTCTTGTACAACAAACCAACACGCAACAAACGGGCTGTTCCTTGCTTTGATGAATGATTTCCAAATAAAAATTGGTTTCAAAAAAGCAACGCCTAAATTTACGATGCGTACAGTTGTTAAACAAAAGATTTAGAAAAAAGTTCCAAAACTTAATTTATTTAGGCGCTTTTTTGTAAAGATAAAACGCTAGAAATCCAAATAGGATATTGGGTGTCCAGGAAGCAAGCCAGGGTGGAAAATCACCCTTGGTTGCAAAAACAACTGAAAAACGGCTGAATAAAATATATAAAACACTTATCACAACACCCAATGCGAGATGAGAACCGCTGCCACCCCTTACTTTTCTTGAAGCCAATACAGCACCAATGATCGTAAGTATTAAAACGGAAACAGGTATGGCATCCCTGTTATAACGTTCAACCTGCAAGGTACTCAGCATTTCAGATCCCCTCATTTTTTCCAGTCTGATAAAATTGACCAGGTCGGGAGTCGTCATCTGGTCTTTCAAATAATTATCCTTTCTCAGATCAAGTGGTTTGAAGTTATAATTGACCAGTTTTTTTTCTGACCGTACAATGGTTTCCGTGATCTCATGCAATGTTCTTTCTGTTACGTTTGTCAACATCCATTTATGCGTTGCAGTATCCCAGTTAAAATTCAATGCACGCAGATTATAAACCATTTTGTTATTGCTGAATTTTTGAATAGAAAAATTATTGCCCGATTTAGATACTGTATCATAGCCTTTTATGTTGGCTTGTGTATTTGAATCGATCCGGAAATATAAATTCTGTTTAAATACGCCGCTAACGGTACCGGGTGCTGCTGGCCCATCTATATATATTTTTTCAAAATCACCCCATTTCCTGTTTGCATTCGGTACCACATACTGATAACCTGCCCACAACAATGCCGACAAAAAAACACCCCCAATAAAATACGGCAATAAAAATCTGTTATAACTGACCCCGCTGCTGAGTATGGCAATTATTTCTGACCTTCCTGCCATTTTTGAAGTAAAGAAGATCACGGCTATAAAAACAAAGAGGGGGAAAAGCATGGCATCTATCCGGGGAATAAAACCAAAATAATAATCAGTAATGATCTGTGTTACCGACAATTTGGATTTTACAAAATCATCTGTTTTCTCACTGATATCCACCACAACAACGATCGCGGTTAATAATAACAGGCAAAAGAAAAAACTTGTCAGGTATTTTACCAATATGTACTTGTCAATTATTTTCATCCGGTGCGGAAGTTACAAACGAAATCTGAGTTAAACAGTTTCCAACACATAGTTCCTGGTTAAAGTTTTTTAAATCATCCATTTAACTGTTCACAATACCATTGGCAGCGATCCATCCTGTTGTCCAGGCATTTTGAAAATTATAGCCTCCGGTAATTCCATCAACATTTAAGATCTCCCCGGCAAAAAACAATCCTGCGGCTGTTTTACTTTGCATGGTATTTACATCTATTTCGTTTAACTGAACTCCACCGGCAGTAACAAATTCTTCTTTAAAAGTCGTTTTCCCTTTCACATGAAATTCCTGGGAACACAAAATTTTTATCAGGATGTTCTGTTCTTTTGCCGGCAGATCTGCCCAACGGATATCGGCAGCTATCCCGGAGGTTTGCAAAAAATATTCCCACAATCTGGATGACAGGCCAAATGGATTGCGGTTAACCATTTTTTGAGAGGCAATATCAAATCGCAATTGCTGCATTTTATCCCTTAAACTATTTTCATTAAAAGCGGGTAACCAGTTTACAAAAATCGTAAATGCATAATTCTTTGTTGCCAGTTCCCGGGCTCCCCAGGCTGATAATTTTAATACTGCCGGTCCACTCAATCCCCAATGGGTGATCAGCAAAGGGCCTGTATCATGCAGTTTGGTTCCGGCGATCTTTATGGCAGCATTTTCCAGTGAAATACCCATAAGTGTTGAAATACTGTTCCCAGGTATATTAAATGTAAATAAGGATGGTACAGGGTTCTCAATAGTATGCCCCGTATTTTTTATCCAGTCAAATTGTTCCGGTTTTGCAAAACCCCCACATGCAATACAAACAAAGTCTGCAGCCATGTTTTTATTGCTTAATAATAAATTCCAGCCGGCATTGGTTTTTTCCAGCGACTTAACTGATGTATTCATTAAAATTTCAACTCCATATTTATTTGCTTCGTTTAACAGGCAATCAATAATTGTCTGAGAAGAATTGCTTTCGGGAAACATGCGGCCATCCGGTTCCGTTTTAAGGGCCACGCCCCTTTCCGTAAACCAGGCTACAGTATCTGTTGTAAAAAAATGATGGAAAGCTTTTTTCAAGAATGAAGATCCGCGGGGATATTTTTTTATCATTTCCGCAATACTAAAACAGGCATTGCTAACATTACAACGTCCACCCCCGCTCACTTTAACCTTGCTTAACAGTTTCGATGTCTTTTCAATTAACACAACTTTTAACCCGGGACTTAACCGGGCAGCATTCACTGCACAAAAAAAACCAGCAGCTCCTCCACCAATAACTACCAGCTTTTTTTCAGGCATAAAAGAAAAATAAAAAAAATAAAAAAACCGGTTAACTTACTATGCTAAAAATAATTCAACATTCAACATTCAACATTCAACATTCAACATTCAACATTCAACATTCAACATTCAACATTCAACATTCAA
>JBBKWV010000281.1:0-3936 GCA_037969135.1 Ferruginibacter sp. | reverse complement strand
TGAACTATGGAATTAAAGAACTTGAAACGTTATCAATAACTAAATATTGTACAAATATCTTAAGAAATATGTGATAAAGAACAGATTGCTAATATTTTTTTTTAAAAATATTTATTCATCTGATAATTCCCCCTGTTTACAAATAAAGATTTATTAATAATTATTAAGATTAGCTTAAAATTATTTAAGATTGATTTAAAGTATTTATATTCGCATTTGGTATAACCTCAATACAACAAAAAAGAAAACCTTACGTTAATCAATTTGCAAAACGAATACACATGCAAAAAATTTTTTCAGGTAAAAATCTGATGATCCTAATTGTAGCTGGACTAGCCTTAAGTTCATGCTCAAAGAAAAAAAGTAAGTCTGGCGTAACCGGCTGGAACTATGATGACAAGAAAATGGGAAATTTTCATGTTGCTAAAGTAAAATATCCCAAAGCTGGTCCGGGCCTTGTATTTGTTCAGGGCGGATCCTTTGTAATGGGAGCTAAAGATGAAGATGTTATGGGCGACTGGAATAATGTTCCCCGCAGGATTACCATCCCTTCTTTCTTTATTGATGAAACCGAAGTAGCCAATGTTCACTATCGTGAATACCTTTACTGGCTTGAAAACACTTTCAGTAATGATACAGCAATATTAAACAGAAGTTTACCCGATACCCTGGTATGGAGAGAAGAACTTGCATATAATGAACCATATGTTGAATATTATTTCAGGTATCCTTCCTATAATTATTACCCCGTTGTGGGAGTATCCTGGCAGCAGGCTCATGATTTTTGTATCTGGAGAACAGATCGCGTAAATGAATTGAACCTTGTTAGTAAAGGATATCTGAAAAAAGATGCCATTAAAAGAGAAATGAAAGGTGCCGGAGCCGATGGTTCTTTCAATACTGAAACTTATTTAATGAATCCGGAATTGATCCAGGGAAGAAATAAACCAAAAAAATCTGCCTTAAAGGATGTAAATGGTAAACCAAGAAGTACCGTAAGAATGGATGACGGTATATTGGGAATGGGCTATCGCCTTCCTACAGAAGCAGAGTGGGAATATGCCGCTTATGGCTTATTGGATCAAAATCCATCTCCCCGTAAAAAAGAAAATAAAAGCGGTGAAGAATTACGTTCTAACCAGCAAATATATTCATGGAGTAAAAATCCAAACGGTTTGAGAGATAACCGCAGAGGTAGCTGGCAGGGTAAATTCCTGGCTAACTTTAAGCGTGGTAGTGGTGATAATATGGGTATCGCAGGTGGTTTGAATGATCGTGCTGCTATTGCCGGCCCGGTAAAATCATTTTATCCGAATTCATTTGGTCTATATAATATGAGTGGTAACGTGAGTGAGTGGGTTATGGATGTTTACAGACCAATGACTTCTGTTGACGGACAGGATTTCAACTATTTCCGTGGAAATAAATTCCAGAAATATTATAAGAACAGTGCCGGTGAATATGAAAGAGATAGCATGGGCCATTTGAAGAAAACAGATATTTCTGATGAAGAAGTTAAAAACCGTGCTAACTACCAGCATAACAATGTGATTAATTTCCTTGATGGAGATTCAGCCAGCCAGGTTTATTATGGTTATGGCGTTTCCTCTTTGATCAATGATCAATCAAGGGTAATTAAAGGTGGCAGCTGGAACGACAGGCCTTATTGGTTGTCTCCGGGTACACGTCGCTTTATGCAGGAAAACCAGGGTGCAAGTACTGTTGGTTTCCGTTGTGCTACTACTTATCTCGGACCTCCGGAAGGACCCGGATTTAAAGAGGGAAACATTTTTGGAAAGCGTAAGCAGAATTCCCGTAAGAAGAAGTAATAATTTATTCAGAATATATTCAAACCCTTCAGGTATCCCCTTGAAGGGTTTTTTCTTTCCGGTTGAGCATAACTCCTGCAATATTGAATTGGTCTAAAGCAATTATCAAACGGTATACTTATTTTTGTCATCATGGAATTAAATCAACTGTATCAGCTTTATTTAAAGAACCCCGAAATTGAAACGGATTCAAGAAAGATAAAAAAAGGCGATATTTTCTTTGCACTCAAAGGCCCGAATTTCAACGGCAACAAGTATGTACATCAAGCGCTGGAGAGCGGCGCTTCCTTTTGTATTGTTGATGAAGAAACAGGATTTCAAAATGAACAGGTCATCTATGTGGAAGATTGTCTGCAAACATTACAGCAACTGGCAAAAAAGCACCGGCAACAATTCAACATCCCTTTCATTGCCATCACCGGCAGCAATGGAAAAACCACCACCAAAGAGCTGATCCATGCAGTATTGTCTTCTACATATAAAACCTATACTACAACCGGAAACTTAAATAACCATATCGGCGTTCCTTTAACGATCCTGAAAATAAAACCCGATGCAGAGATTGCAGTGATTGAAATGGGCGCCAACCATCAAAAAGAAATTGAAGGATATTGTACGTATACTTTACCAACGCATGGATTGATCACCAACTGCGGAAAGGCCCACCTGGAAGGGTTTGGAGGCGAAGCGGGCGTAAGAAAAGGGAAGGGTGAACTCTTTGAATTCCTGAAAAAAAATACAGGAATTGCTTTTATTAATCGTGATTATGATTACCTCGCTGAAATGAGTTCAGCCATTTCAACTGTTATCAGTTATGGAACAGTGGATGCTGATATTACCGGAAGGGAAATGAAACATACAGGCGAATTTTTAGAGCTGGGGATTACAAAAGGAACCAATATCCCTGAAATTAAAACACAATTGGTGGGTGGATATAATTTACCCAATATCCTCGCTGCAGTTTGTGTTGGCAAGACTTTTAAAGTTGATGACACTAAAATAAAGGCTGCCCTGGAAACTTATACCCCTTCTAACAGCCGTTCTCAGCTGATTGAAAAAGACGGTAATAAGATCATTTTGGATGCATACAATGCCAATCCATCCAGCATGAAAGTGGCCATCGAAAATTTTGCGGCCCTTCCCGGGAATAAAAAAATACTCCTTTTAGGTGGAATGATGGAATTGGGAACTGAAAGCCTGAGGGAACATGAAAGCCTGGTAAAACTCATTGATCTGTATCCCTGGCACAAAGTTGTACTGGTTGGCAATGATTTCAAAAAACTGCCTGATCATTTTTTACATTTCAAAAATACCGGCGAAGCAAAAGCATGGTATCAGCAACAGCATTTTTCAAAAGCCCAGGTATTAATAAAGGGTTCCAGAAGCATGCAGATGGAAAGGGTTTTAGAATAGATGATGTGTGATTTATGATGTATGATGTATGATGTAAATGATATCCGGCACTACATCCAAACTTCGAACTTCAAACTTCAAACTTTTGTATGTACATTTGCGTCCCATAAAATAATTTATTATTGAATGGAATGGAGAGTTGTCCGAGTGGCTGAAGGAGCACGCTTGGAAAGCGTGTAAACGGGAAACTGTTTCGAGGGTTCGAATCCCTCACTCTCCGCAAAAGCCCAACGAAATATTATCTCGTTGGGCTTTTTAATTATTTATATCTCAAGCATAAATTTTACTTTTACTTCATCTTCATTTTAATTTCCTTTATTTCATTCTTCATTGCTTCAATCTCTTTTTGTTGTTGCAAAATATACAACGTAAGCTCCTCTATCTTCTCCAGCAATTTTGCATTCATAGTACCCAACTCAATTCCATTATCTGCCACTTCTTTTGCAGAAGGAATATTCGGTAAATGTTTATTCGCTTTTATAAAATTTTCCAGTTCAGGAAGTGGAGTTAATTGGTAGTCATTTTTAAATACATGATCGGCCCAGCCATTTACAAAAGATACCCGCATGCTGTCTGTTATAATACCACCCAATACATTCAGCGTTCGGGTACCTTTAAAGGTATATCCTGTTGGTTGTTGGTTACCCAATAATATTTGGCCGGTAGCCATATCGCTGTAAATAACCGTTTTGTT
>JBBKWV010000280.1:0-15592 GCA_037969135.1 Ferruginibacter sp. | reverse complement strand
CTAATGATGGGAGCCACCGGAGCGTGGTTTTACGGACTTCGCGACTATCAAAAAAATCGAATCTATACGTTTCTTGATCCGAATCGAGACCCTCGCGGTAAGGGCTACAACAGTATTCAATCTAAGATCGCTGTCGGGTCCGGCCAAGTGATCGGAAAAGGGTTTCGTAAAGGAACACAGTCGCAGCTGGAATTTTTACCTGAGCGACACACTGACTTTATCTTCTCTGTGCTCTCCGAAGAGTTTGGATTCTTGGGAAGCTTTTTTACGATCTCTGTATTTGGGCTTCTGTTTATGTCGATGATTCGGATTGCCGGTCACGCTCGAGACAAGGCAGGTGCTCTCCTTACGATTGGAGTCACTGCGACGCTCTTCTGGCATATGTTCGTCAACATTAGCATGGTCATCGGGCTGCTGCCGATTGTGGGTATCCCACTTCCGCTCTTAAGTTACGGCGGGTCGAATATGCTGACGACGATGGCCGCCCTCGGCCTGGTATCGTCCGTCAGCTATAGAAAATATCTATTCTAAAGTGCAGAGCTGATGAAGTTCACAATCTCTTCCTTCGAACGGTTGCCAACCATGTGATTCACCTGTTGGCCGCCTTTGAAGAGAATGAGAGTCGGAATCCCACGCACGCCGAACTTTTCGGTCACTTCACGATTTGAATCGATGTCGAGCTTCACGATTTTCACCTTGCTCCCCATCTCGCCCGCGATCTCCTCTAGTTTTGGGGCGAGTGATTTACAAGGACCACACCACTCTGCCCAAAAATCAATCACTGATAATTTATCAGAATCTAATACGGTGGTTTTAAAATTTGCATCTGTGAATTCTAGTGCCATATAATATTTTTTAAATTGTAACTTAATAGGTTTCTTTAAGAGCAAATTTACTGCCATTCATTTAATCTGGCAGATTTGACATATCCACAACAGGAAAGAACATGTTAATTAATGCAAAACGGCAGTTTTAACTGACTTAAACTGTCAATACACTTACATCAATATTTTGATTGCTGTTTAAAAACACTGCCATTTCATCGTTCATGGTAAATCCTTTTTCAAGAGAACGCATACTGATCCTGTATTTATTCGATGTGTCGCTGATATTAAATTTGATGGCCGTTCTGCCCGGGTGCATTTTTATGTTCTTATCTATAAATGTAACAAAATCTTCATCTATAAATTGGGGGGGAATATCGATGATCACTTCCTTTGTGAGGGAAGATTTAACTGTTTCCAGCAAATGCAATTTGGATATTTTAAATTCATATTGATCACTGTTGTACCGTTGCCTGAAAGCACCCTCGATGGTTACGATCATTCCTTTTTCGAGGTAATTCGTATATTTCACATAATCCTCACTCCATAACATGAATTCACATTTTCCGCTGAAATCTTCCACGTGCAGTACCCCGAAATTTTTTCCCGTTTTTGTAAGCCTGTGCTGGGCTTCTATTACAAGTCCTGCCAGCCTGAATTGTTTGGCAGTAGGAACTGTACCAACCGCATTTTTCACATCCAGAAAATCGACGAGAGGGGTAATATTGTAATGCTTTAATTCGAATTTGAAATTATCCAGTGGATGTCCGCTCATATACATACCGGTAACTTCTTTTTCAAAATCCAGCTGCTCTATCAATTGCCAGGGTGGGCAAACAGGTAGTTTGGGTGCAATGATCTCGGGCATCTGAAGGTCTCCAAAAAGCGTATTGGTTGCATTGGCCTCCTGCGACTGGAAAACAGCGCCAAATTTTACAATTTTATCCATGGAAGGACTGTCGCCAGGTACCTGATAGAAATACTGTGCACGGTGAACATCCTTAAAGCAGTCGAAAGCACCGCTGTAGGCAAGGCTTTCAAGAGATTTTTTATTTACCGAACGCAGGTTAACCCTTTTTACGATATCATAAACATCTTTGAAATGTCCATGCTTATTTCTTTCTTCCACCAACGTTTCAATTGCAGCTTCGCCCACACCTTTCAATCCACTGAAACCAAACCTGATCTCTCCTTTTTTGTTCACTGCAAAGCCATTGTTCGATTCATTGATATCAGGGCCGAGTACTGTAAGGCCCATTCGTTTACATTCTTCCATGAAGAAAGTGATCTTATCAATACTGCCTGCATGATTCAATACCGCAGCCATATATTCGCTGGGGTAATGTGCTTTTAAATAGGCAGTCTGGTATGCCACAAATGCATAACAGGTGGAATGCGATTTATTGAATGCATATTGTGCAAAAGCTTCCCAGTCTTTCCAAATCTTATCCAGCATGTCTTTCGGGTGTCCCTTGGCGGTAGCACCATCCACGAATTGCAGTTTCATTTTATTCAGTACATGGATCTGTTTCTTACCCATTGCCTTTCGCAACACATCTGCATCCCCTTTACTAAAGCCGGCAAGTTTTTGAGACAGCAACATCACCTGTTCCTGGTAAACAGTGATACCATAGGTTTCTTCCAGATATTCCTGCATATCGGGCAGATCATAGCTGACAATTTCACGGCCATGTTTCCGCAGAATAAATTGAGGGATATAGGACATCGGGCCAGGCCTGTACAATGCGTTCATCGCTATGAGGTCATCGAATTTATCTGGTTTTAATTCACGCAGGTATTTTTGCATGCCCGGACTTTCAAACTGGAAAGTTGCATTTGTATCGCCTTGTTGATATAGTTTATATGTTTTTTCATCGTCGAGCGGAATGGCATCAATTTCAATTGCTATTCCATGGTTTTGCTTAATGAGTTGAAGTGCAGTTTTAAGGATGCTGAGTGTTTTTAATCCCAGGAAGTCCATTTTAATAACGCCGGATTCTTCAATAGAGCCACCTTCAATCTGTGTTAACCAAAGTTCAGATTCTTTGGAAGTGGCTACCGGCAGCAGTTCCGTAAGATCCTTCGGAGCAATGATGATCGCGGAGGCATGGATACCCGTATTTCTTACTGATCCTTCCAGTATTTCTGCTTCATGCAGGATCTTACTGCTGAGATCATTGCCTGCATATAATTCCCGGAGTTTTTTAACGTTCTCAATATCTTCACCCTGCAATTGTTCTTTTTCCTCCAATGATTTTTCACCATTCTTTGCCTCTTTAATTGTGAAGGGTGCATGTAGCAATCTTTTCAGGTTAATACCCGGCCTTTCCGGAACAAGTTTTGAAATGGCCCTGCTTTCTGCAATCGGAAGGTCCATAACCCTGGCAACATCAGCAATACTTGATTTGGCTGCCATGGTACCATACGTGATAATTTGTGCAACCTGGTTCTTGCCATATTTCTGTACTACATAATTCAATACTTTCTGACGGCCTTCATCATCAAAATCCGTGTCTATATCCGGCATGGATTTACGCTCGGGATTTAAAAAACGCTCAAAAAGTAAATTGTATTTGATCGGGTCGATATTGGTGATGCCGATACAATAGGCAACGGCACTGCCTGCAGCTGAGCCACGTCCGGGGCCGATAAAAACACCCATGTCCCTGCCGGCTTTGATAAAATCACCCACAATTAAAAAGTAACCGGCAAAGCCCATTTTTTTTATAACTCCTAATTCAAAACGCAGCCTTTCTTCCGCTTCCGGACTCAAGATCTTATATCGTTCTTTTGCTCCGCTCCAGGTTAAATGCTCCAGGTAATCATCCTGTGTTTTGAAATTGGCGGGTACTTCAAAAAAGGGTAATAATATTTCTCTTTTAAGATCCAGCAGGTCTATCTTATCAACGATCTCATTTGTGTTATCAATTGCTTCAGGAATATCTTCAAACAACTTAGTCATCTCTCCGGTTGTTTTTAAATAAAACTGATCATTGGGAAATGCAAAACGTTTATTTTTTGTCATCACATCATCGTCAGAAAATTCACGCAGGGCAGGAGTGCTTTGTTTTTCACCTGTATTGATGCAAAGCAGAATATCGTGTGCATTAAAATCTTGCTGATCTACATAATGGCTGTCATTACTGGCTATAATTTTTACATTGTATTTCTTTGCAAATTTTAACAGTACTTCATTAACCTTTTCCTGCTCCGGTAAACCATGTCTTTGTAATTCGACATAATAATCTTCCTGAAAAATATTCAACCACCATTTGAATTCATTTTCTCCTTCTGTTTCCCCTTTTTTTAAAATGGTTTGGGGAACCAGTGCACCCAAACAGCAGGTAGTTGCAATAAGCCCCTTATGGTATTTATGGATAAGTGTTTTATCAATGCGGGGATATTTGCTGTACATCCCTTCGATATAACCCAGTGATGTAAGCTTTACGAGGTTTTTATAACCTTCATCATTTTTTGCCAAAAGGATCTGATGATGGCGGGGATCCCTTTCTTCCTTACTGAATGTTTTTCGGGTACGGTCCTGCGTTATGTAAAACTCACAACCAACAACGGGTTTTACTTTGGGTTTACCATTTGCATCCAGGTTGTTATATGCTTCTTTAACAAATTCAAATGCCCCAAACATATTCCCATGATCACTGATGGCAATTGCAGGCATCTCATCGGCGATGGCTTTTTTGTAAAGATTTTTTATAGAGGCAGCTCCATCAAGTAAGGAAAACTGGGTATGTACATGCAGGTGAGAAAATTTCATAGTTTGAGCACCATTTTTGTGATAAACCGGTAAAGCACAGATAGAAACTTAACAATAATTTATAGTGCATGTTTCTCTGCTTACCGAACTGCAAATATCGCTAAACAATAATCAACCAAAGGGCTTCGTTTTCCACAGGTTAATCGTTAATTGGTTGACAAAAACTATAGCGGGGTTGGGATTTTAAACTGTATGCATTAGCTTCGCACCACAATATCCGGATTAACTTATTTGTAATAGTTTGTAGGACAGGACCCAAAGAATAGAAATAAACATCAGAAGATCAAAGAATTAAAGGAGCGTAAATAACAAAAGATTAAGTCGTGCATACGTGTAAACCAACATTTTACGTATGAAATACTTATATTTTGTTTCTGTAGCATTTAGCATTTTTTCAGGAACATCTTTAACTGCCACAGCGCAGAATCATATCAATGCCGTTCATGCGAATGATGGTATTGTGAACGATAAATCAATCAAATTTATTGAGGGTATCGAAATTAAGGGCGAAAACGTTTCGAGTATGCAATTGGTAAAACCATTGCCAGTTCTTACAAAAAACGTGGTAACGAAAATAAATATTCAACCAGCAACGGAAGTGCCGGAGATTGAACATTTTTCCACCCTGCAATTTAAATATGCCCAATTACTCGACATCAATGTGGAAGAAGCGAAAAACAGTTCTCTTTATCAATTTATTGATGAATGGTGGGATACAAAATATCGTTATGGCGGAACGGGTAAAAAAGGAATTGATTGCAGTGCACTGACAAGATTGCTGATGGAATCCGTGTTTGACATCAATTTGCCAAGAACAGCGAGAGAACAATTCAAAGTTTCTTCTAAATTAAGTAATGATGTAATGACTGAAGGTGACCTGGTTTTTTTTAATACAAGAAGGGGAGTAAGTCATGTGGGAGTATATCTGGGTAATGGGTATTTTGTTCATGCAAGCACTTCCAACGGAGTAACGATCAATAACCTGAACGAATCATATTACAACAACCGTTTTCTGGGTGCCGGCAGGGTGTTGGATACAACAATTGAAAATTAACTGCAATCCGTTAAGATAATTTTTTTTAGGAAAGCGTAGTTTTTACGCTTCTTTTTTATTCGATCAGTTTTGTGTGGATGTAAAAATTTTTATTGACCAAAAATGTTTTTTCACCATACCATTTCCCCAACTTTATTTTTTGCCATTGTTCAGTAGGCCTGATCCATTGCTCTTTTTTTCCAAATGAGACTTTTACGGGCAGGTCAAAATGTTCAACCGTATTGGTCCACCTGTAAGAGATCTGTCTGTTCTCAATTTTATATTCCAGCAACGGAACTTTTGTTGTTCTTAAATACTGATCAAATATTTTTGAAAAATCGATCCCGGATTGTTCCCTGATATAATTTTCAATCTGTGTCGTGGTAACCGTTTGATGGTAGAAGGTTTTATTTAATCCAATTAGGATATTTCTGAATTTTTTATCAGAATTTATTACCTGCCTGATCAGATGGATCATGTTACCGGCCTTTGAATACATATCTCCGCTGCCCTGGTTATTCACGCCATAACTTCCTATGATGGGGATGTCGTTGGAAATGTTTTTCCGGCTTCCGATAACATATTCATTTCCGGCTTCGGTGCCATAAAAATAATCTGTAAAGAGTGTTTCACTGTAATTGGTAAATCCTTCATGAACCCACATATCTGCCAGGTCTTTCGAAGTAATGCTGTTGGCAAACCATTCGTGACCGCTTTCATGGATAATGATGAAATCCCATTTCAATCCCCAGCCTGAGCCTGAGAGATCAGCGCCAAGGTATCCGTTCTGGTAACCATTGCCGTAAGCTGTGGCACTCTGGTGTTCCATACCCAGGTGAGGAGATTCAACCAGTTTATATCCGTCTTCATAAAAAGGATAGGGACCAAACCAGTATTCAAACGCTTTCATCATTCGGGGAGCATCGGCAAACTGATTTTTTGCTTTATCAAGATTATAATCAAGCACCCAGTAATCCATATCAAGACTGCCTTTTCTTCCTTTATACAATTCGGAAAAATGGGCATATTTACCGATATAAGGAATGATACAATAATTGTTTATGGGATTCTTCACTTCCCAACTGTACATGCTGAATCCACCGGGTAATATGTGATGTTCTGTGAGTTTTCCATTTCCAACACCAACAAGGCTATCGGGAACGATTATATGCAGTATAGCGCCATTATCCGGCTCATCTGACTGCGTATCTTTACAGGGATACCAGACACTGGCCCCCAATCCCTGGCAAGCTACAGACATCCAGGGGTTGTTGTTTTTATCCTTTTTCCAGATCCAACCACCATCCCAGGGCGGGCGGATTGCTTCAACAGGTTTGCCATGAAAATAAATGGTCAAGGTCATTTTTTCCGCTTTATGATTCGCTGTTCCTTCTCTTATCTTTACCCAATATACATTTCCTTCGCGGTTAAATTTTAAGCGTTGATCATTCTGAACAATGCTGTCTATCTGCATCGGTTCCTGCAGATCCATTTGCATAGTGGATACTCCACTGTCCATATAGGTAATGATATTTTTACCCACAATGGTCTTATCTGTATAATCGGGTTTTACTGTGAGTTCATAATGTAAAACATCCCAATGCATTCTGCCCGGGCCTATGCTGCCACGCAATGTATCGGCATGGCTGAACAGTTTATTGTTTTCAGTTGTCTGAGCAAAGGAATGTATTATGGAAATTTGGTTTATTAATAAAAGGAAGAGTGCTTTAATTAAATATTTAAACATGCTGCAGTTAAATTTTTGTATAGATAAATCTAGTCATAATTATTTACCGGAGGGTTGAAAATTTGATAAATGGCATTTTTAAAAAGGATAATTTAAAACCGGTTTATTGATAATGATCCTAACCACTTAATTTTAGGTAATTAAAATTTACTATGGATCTCATTGGACATCATAAAATAACAATCAGAAACGGATTTACATTATCCAGGATCCATTATTCTTTTTTCCTTTTACTATTTTCCATTTGTGTAATTTCCTGTGATACCCACAGGCATCCCGGAAAAAAAATATTCAGGTATAACGAAACGAGCGGAATCGCTTCATTGGATCCGGCTTTTGCAAAAAACCAATCCATTATGTGGGCAGTACATCAATTGTATAACACATTGGTGGAAGTGGATGAGCATTTACAGTTGAAACCTTCCCTGGCAAAAAGCTGGGAGTTTTCGGAAAATAAACGCAGCATTACTTTTCATTTAAGGAACGATGTTTTTTTTCACAATGACCCTGTTTTTCCCAAAAACACAGGGAGGAGGTTGGTAGCATCCGATGTAAGTTACAGTTTGCAACGGATCATTGATCCGGTAACTGCCAGTCCGGGTGCATGGATATTCAACAACCGCGTTGATTCTGTTCATCCATTTTTAGCATTGAATGATTCTACATTTCAAATAAATTTATCGAGGCCGTTTCAGCCAATGCTCGGAATCCTCAGTATGCAGTATTGTTCCATAGTTGCAAAAGAGGCTGTTAAGGATTATGGGATTGATTTCAGAAGACATCCGGTAGGAACCGGGCCATTCGCATTCACGGCCTGGGAAGAAGGGCAGGCACTTATTTTAAAGAAGAATGACCACTATTTTGAGAAAGACAACAGCGGTTACCGCTTACCGTATCTTGATGGGATCAAAGTGAGTTTTTTCGACAGCAAGGCCACCGAGTTCCTGGAATTTCAACAAAAGCGACTCGATTTTATCAATGATATCGATGCTTCTTTCAAAGATGAGATACTTACCAAAACCGGAAACCTGAAAAAAGAATGGGTGGGCAAATTGCAATTGAACAAGCATGCATACCTGAATATTGAATACCTGGGAATAATGGCAGATACCAATAATATATTATTGAAAAATTCTCCTTTGAGAATCAAAAAATTAAGACAGGCGATCAATTACGCCATCGACCGGAAAAAGATGATGCTGTATCTGCGTAACTCAATAGGAACAGCTGCAGTCAGTGGTTTTGTTCCTGCTGGTTTACCATCATTTGACAGCAGTTTGGTTAAAGGTTATGCGTATGATCCGGGAAAGGCAAGGCAGTTGTTACAGGAAGCAGGTTTTAATGAACAAAGCAGTATGCCGGTGATCAAACTGTTAACCATACCCAATTATGCAAACCTGGCAAGTTATATCGCAAATGAATTAAAACAGGCGGGCATAAATATACAGGTTGAAGCAGTTCCCAAAAGTTTATTGCTGGAACAAACAAGCAAATCACAAGCCTTGTTTTTCAGGGGATCCTGGATCGCTGATTATCCGGATGCAGAAAATTATTTGGGTGTTTTTTACAGTAAAAATCCTGCCCCCCCCAATTATACCCGGTTTAAGCATGCAGCTTTCGATCAGTTATATGAAAAGGCATTGGATGAAATAAATGATTCGGTCCGGTATGATATTTACCGTCAAATGGACAGGATCATCATTTCAGAATCCCCTGTAGTTCCGCTATGGTACGATATGGTTTTACACCTGGTACACAATCATATAAAAAACTTTACGCCCAATAGCCTGAATATGCTTGAATTGAGAAGAGCAATAAAAGAATGATATTACTCAAAAAAAAATGGCTGCCTTAGAAAAGACAGCCATAAACTGGAAACTCAAAAACAATTATTTCTTTATCACTTTATAAATAAACTTATCTGATGCTGTTGTTACTTCCAGGATATAATTTCCTGCAGAAATATTTCCAAAATCTTTCATTACAATAATATTCTCGCCTTTTTGAACTGCGATCTTACGTGACATCATTTCTTTGCCATCAAAAGAGATCAGCCTGAAAGTTGCCATTATATCATCCTGGCTGGATAATTTCACTTTAATATCAGCTATAAACGGATTAGGGTATACGCTGATATTTTCATTGCTGAAAGAACCATTCAATTTGATTGCAATGATCTTGGAGTAATTGTATTTTCCATCTACATCAACCATCTTCAGTCTGTAGTAAACTACTTTCGCAGCTGTATTGATCGGATCTGAATAGTTGTACGTTTTCTTCGTTGAAGAATTGCCGCTACTGTTAACCGTTCCTCTTTTTTCAAACTTAATGGCATCATCACTTCTTTCAATTTCAAAATGGCTGCTGTTGATCTCGGTTTCAGAAATCCAGGTCAATAGTCCATTGTTGTTTAAAAGGATGGCAGTAAAAGAACTCAGCTTAACATCAACCGGCCCGCCGGAAGGAGATATGATGGCCGTACCATCATCAATAAATTGTTCTCCGGCCTGTGAGTTGGCAGTTATCCTTGCTGTGTTTGTAATACTTCCCGGAATAGCCTGGGCCTGTACTTTAAATCTTAAAGTATATGTATCGGCACTTGGAATCTGACCGCCTGTTGTTCCGTTGGAACCGTTACCGATAAAGAATTTCACATAATGCCTTCCTGCATTTATTCCTTTTAATGCATTATCCGCATCTGCTGCATCCGTTTTAAATCCTGCTGTTACACCAGGTGCACTAACCACTTCAAGGCTGTTTGCAACATAGGTTACATTTACCGGCAATGAATCAATAACCACTGCATTGTATGCAACACCTGAACCCAGGTTGCTGCCACTCAACGTGTAAGTCAGGATCTCATTGGGATCGGCAAAATTATTATTATTTGCATCTGCTACTGTTTTATCCAATGTGATCACCGGATCTTTCATTTTGATGGCAAAAGTGAATACACTTGGAAAGTATTGATCGGCCTCAGTTCCAAACTGGATACTGACAGATGTGGCATTGGGTAAAATATTATAACCCGTTCCAACATTTACTTCGTCGATATCAATACCCATTTGATTAAAATAATCTGGATTCTTAGTCCCGGTAACAAAACTGCCGTTTTTAGAAATAGTACCGTTCCAGAAATTGGTAACAGGGTTTACTGCATTGCTCACAGCAATACCGTTTATTTTAAGGAAATCACCGGCGGGGTTTGCGGTACTGGCACCTAAATTACCATCACCTTCCCAAACCATAGTTGCCATAACGGCATCGGATGCAAGAATGGGGTTATTGGGTACATTCAATCCGGTTAAAACAACTGTTTGTGTTGTGGCAGTACCTGAATTATAAACCTGTGAATATCCATCATAGATACGCACACTTGTATAATCTGAAGCGGTATTTTCATATGCTACAGCAATTGACCAGCCTGAATAACGTCCACCTGAACCAACTGAACCAACTGTTGCTGGCAAATTGGCAATGGTATATGTTCCTGAACCATTTGCCTGAAGAAATGCGGTTACATCAACATAAGCCTGGTAAATAGTTTCTGTACTGTTAAGGGAAAAGGTATCTAAATTTGCGAGAGGAGCAAGTGCAGATGAATAGGCTGAAGATGTGCCTTTACGGATCTTTATTTTACGCAAGGTATCCGGCGCAGCTGTTACTACAGATTTATTGATACGGCCACCCCAATATAATCTGGCGAATTTGATAGTATTTGTTCCTGTTGGTAATATCAGATCCGCTGAAGAGGAGTTGGTTGTAGCCAAACCTGTTCCGGACAGACTCATATCAAAATAACAATCGTTGCTATTAGCAGTGTTCTGGTGTATTTCAACTGCAATTACATTATCTCCTGAAATAAAATAACTCGAAGGGATCGATAAAGTTGCAGCAACGGTATATGCACTTCCGGAAGAAGCTGTATTAAAAGCTATTGTACCGGTTGGCATATTCGCTCTGGAAACTTCCACACCATTTACATAAATAACAGCAGCATCATCATAGCTATATACAAAATTGAAACTGCTGTATAAGCCGGGGTTGGCAATATTAACCGTTTTCAGAAAATAAGAGGTAAAATTTCCACCGGGAATGGTTGTTGTCTGTGTTCTGCCATAACCAAAACTGGAGGTGCCGCTAACCCATGGAGAAGCAGGATTGTTTAATGTGCGCCAGGCCGTTCCCTGATTGGAGCCGTTGGCGAGGTATTTCCAGCCGGCTGATCCCAGGTTAAATACGGTGATATTAGCAGGGGTAACATCAATATCTGCAAACTGCATGTTTTGATTGTCATTTCCATATTGGGTAAAACCCAAACCACCCTGGCCATTGCTGGGATTTCCCAAGTCGTTCATCTTGGTGGTATTTACAACATTATTATCGATAATATGCATCATGGTATTACCAAAAATGACTGAACCGCCTTTTAAATTTTCAGAATAAACCTGAGTATATGGCCTGATACTGGTTTGTGCAAATGCTGATACGCAGAACAGCAATGCAAAAAGTGTTACACAAGTAACTTTTTGGGTAAAATTGGTAAGCATTGTTTGAGTTTTTGAGTTTACAATAGCTCACAGGAAGCAGGACGCTTTTGATCTTTGTGGAGGATATTAATATATTTAATAAAAATAATGACCGGTAAAAACGATAATTATTCAACAAATCAATTCAGTTGATTACAAATAAAATACTAATAATATTGGGGAAATTTCAGGGGAATTGTGATTGGCAGAGGTGTTATAAGTAATAAGCAATTCAAAAGTACAAAAGAAATCCGGCAAACAAAATTTTTTTTGAAGCTTTTTTGTGATTTTCTTGTTAATGAATGTTTTAGTAATTTAATGGTATGAAAAAACAAAAATGGTATATTCCCGGGTCTGTAAAAGTAATGCTGCTGTTGATCCTCCTTGTTTGTATAATATCAGCTACATTACCAGTTCAGAACAAATTCAAAAATTTAAAGATACTTCCCAAAGATATCAGTGAAGAAGCTTTGGATAAAATTATGGATGATTTTCAAAAATCACTGGGAGTAGATTGTAATTATTGTCATGCAAAAAAAACTGGATTACAGGAATTGGAATTTGAAAATGATGCGAAACCAGAGAAAGAAATAGCCCGTAAAATGATGACAATGACCAACTATATCAATAAAAATTTCTTTGATTTTAATAATATTCCAAACAGCATTCAGGCAGTGACTTGTTTTACCTGCCACCGGGGAAGCCCCAGGCCCGGGCCGGAAACTTTCCCAATGCCACAATAATAATCATTTTAAGCCTTCCTGAAATTCTTTTTTAAATTTTTCAATTTTGGGCCTGATTACAAATTGACAGTATGGAGCAGTGCCATTCAATACATAATAATCCTTGTGATAATTTTCAGCAGGATAAAATTTTGTAAATGGTTCCAGTGTTGTAACAATCGGGTTTGAAAAAACCCCACTCATTTCCAATTGTTTTTTATACGCTTCAGCGATTTGTTTTTGATCCTCATTTTGATAAAAGATCACACTTCGGTATTGTGTACCAGCATCATTGCCCTGCCTGTTCAGCGTCGTAGGGTCATGAGTCTTCCAGAATACTTCCAGTAAATATGCATAACTGATCATTGAGTTGTCGTATTTGATCTCTATACATTCTGCGTGCCCGGTAGTGCCTGTACAAATGCTTTTATAATCCGGGTCGATTGTGTTTCCTCCGCTATAACCGCTTCTTACTGCTATAACGCCATCCAAAAGTTGAAAAACGGCTTCCGTACACCAAAAGCACCCTGTACCAAAATAGGCTGTTTCCGTTTTTTCAGCATTTTCACTTTTCATGATTTTAAATTTATAAATACCGATAAAGTTAACAAAGTTGTTTTTAACCAAAAATTCATTGCTATATATATTTATTTGAAAATCGGGTCTTGTGTTCAATTGCCGGCATATTTTTCATCTGCTGTCAACCAATTAACTTTGCAGCATCATGAAATTTTTTCCCGATTCTACATTACATCAACTGGAATTTGACAAGATCAAAGAATTATTGGCCGAACATTGTCGTACAGCTTATGCAAAATCAAAATCAGCAGAACTCCGGATCCATACAAAGCTGGTATTTGTTGAAACGGAATTACAACAGGCAAATGAATTTAAGATCATTCTTCAAAGTGGAGAATACTTTCCGAATGATTTTTCCATAAATATTTCAAAAGAGATCAAGCTGCTGGGGATTCCGGGAGCATCATTGAGCGGAGAACATTTTTTGTTGTTAAGGAAGCTCACAGAAAATACCAACAACATTTTCCGTTGGTTTGATGTGGAAAGAAGGGCTGCCAATAGTGCACTTTCGAAAGTGATCGATCATTTATATTATGAAAAAAAGATCAAAGAAATGATTGATGGAGTGGTTGATGAAACCGGGGCCGTTAGAGACACAGCCAGCGAAGAGCTTGCAAAGATCCGCTTAAGCCTGTTTCGCAAAAGAAATGAACTCAGGAAGGTTTTTGACAGAATAGTGAATAAGCTAAACAAACAAGGTTATCTGGCAGACATTGAGGAAAGTTTTATGAATGGCCGAAGGGTATTGGCTGTTTTTGCTGAGCAAAAGAGAATGATCAAGGGTGTTTTGCATTCGGAAAGTGACAGCAGGAAAACGAGTTTTATTGAACCGGAAGAAACCACTGAGTTGAATAATGAAATATTTTCACTGGAGTTTGAAGAAACCAAAGAAGTTTACAGGATATTAAAAGCACTGACTGAAAGCCTGAGCGTTTATGCTTCTTTGTTAAAATCTTATTTCGAAATGGCCGGTGAGTTTGATTTTATCCGGGCCAAGGCAAAACTGGCAATCGACATCAATGGTCATTATCCGAAAATAAAGGACAGGGCCTTTGTTCAGTTAAAAGATGCCTGCCATCCTTTATTATATCTGTACAACCGGAAAATCGGAAAACCAACAATTCCGGTAAACCTTCAACTGGACGAATCGAACCGCATCCTGGTTATCAGTGGTCCGAACGCCGGTGGTAAAACGGTAACATTAAAAACTGTGGGATTATTGCAGGTCATGTTGCAAAGTGGTTTATTGGTTTCGGTTAGTCCCGACAGTGAAATGGGTATATTCAAACAACTGATGATCCATATCGGGGATACACAAAGCCTGGAATTTGAACTCAGTACTTATTCATCACATTTGAAGAATATGAAATATTTCATTGAAAATGCAAATGGGAAAACACTTTTTTTCATTGATGAACTGGGCAGTGGGAGCGACCCCAACCTGGGAGGCGCCTTTGCAGAGGTGATCATGGAAGAACTGGCACAAAAGCATTCCTTTGGAATCGTTACCACCCATTATCTGAATTTGAAAATAATGGCCAATAAGGTACCAGGTATCATTAACGGAGCCATGCAGTTTGATGAAGATAATTTATTGCCCTTATATAAACTGCAGACTGGAAAACCCGGCAGTTCTTATACATTTTCTATTGCTGAAAGGATCGGGTTGGATAAAAAACTGATTGCAAAAGCCAGAAAACTGGTAGATGAGAATCACTTTCAACTGGATAAATTACTGAACAGTACTGAACAGGATCTTCAAAAAATTGATCTGGAGAAAAATAAACTACAGCAGTTATTGAATGAAAACGAAAGGCTGAAGAAAGAGATGCTTCAGGTAATGAAAAAGGAAAAACACTTGCAGGAATTGGAAATTTTAAAGCAACAGAATAAAATTTCGGAGGAAAAACTGATTTACCTGAAAGACATGGAGCGAAGGTTGAAAGCGGTGGTAATAGAATGGCGTAAAGCAGCGGATAAAGAACCAATTATTAAAACCATTCAGGCATTGCTATTTAATCAAAAGGAAAAATTTAAAACGGATAAACAGCAAAAGAAAATGGATGAAAAGTTTGATGAAGTAGGGGGAGAAATTAAAATCGGGCTGAAAGTGAGGATGAAACAAAACCGCCAGATAGGAATTGTAAAAGAAATTAAAGGAAAAAAAGCAGTGCTCCGGGTCGGTGTAATGCCCATCACTGTTGAGTTAAAGGATCTTGTTGTTGTAGAAGATAAGGATTCGCAACAAATAGTTTTGTAAATTTTTTGGGTTGATATATTTCTAAACGTATTTTTGCCGCGGAGAGCTGGCAGAGTGGTCGATTGCGGCAGTCTTGAAAACTGTTGACTGTAACAGGTCCTGGGGTTCGAATCCCTAGCTCTC